>JBEHXI010000093.1:0-24570 GCA_048498775.1 Actinomycetota bacterium
CGACGCCCCCGGCCGACGCCGCGCGGGCTCCCGTTGACGCCGCCCAAAGGGCCACGGAGAGTGGGAAGGGGCCATGGATCGCCACACAGGGCACGATCCGGGCGCCCGGTGGGGCGGTGAGCCGCTATGACCAGCTACGTCAGACGTGGGCCCGGTGGTGGCGGGGAGGCGGGCGCGGGGCGCCCGGTCCCCTGGGCGAGCCTGGTCGGCAGCACCGTGGCGGCGGTCGGCTGGGCCTTCGCGGCCATGGCGGCCGTGGCCGCGCTGGGACTGCACCTGGTGGGGGCCGACCGGCGGGGCGCGCTCGGCCCGATGACGGCGGCGGTGGTCGCCATGGCGGCCGGCGGGAGGGTCAGCCCGTCCGGTGACGTGTCCGTCCTCGGCATCCAGGGCGCGACGGCCACCGGCACCGTCGGCGTCCTGCCGCTGGGCGTGGCCCTGGCCGGGGCGCTCCCGCTGGCCTGGGTCTTCCTGCGGGCGCTGCGGCGGGCCGGCCCGGTGGTGGGCGGACGGGAGCTGCTGGCGCGGGCGGCGGCGGTGGCGGTGCTGTTCGTCGCGGCGGTCGGTGCCCTCGCCTGGGCCGGGCACGACACCATCACCCTGGACGGCGCCCTGTTCGGCGGCGCGGACCAGGGCGGGAACGTCTCCGGGCCCGGCGACCTGGGGGACCTGGGCGCGCTGGGCACCGGCCTCGCGGACGCCCTGGGGCGGCTGGCGCGGGCCCGCACCTCGGTCGGGTTCGAGGTGCTCGTCGGGCCCTCGCTGGCCGGCGGGCTGCTGTGGGTGGCCGTGGTGCTGGCGTCGGCGCTGCTGTGCTCCCGGCGCGCCCCGCTGCCGCCGGGCTGGGCGGCCCTGCACCGGGTGGTGCGGCCGGTGGCGTCGGCCCTGGGCCAGGTGCTGCTGCTGGCGGTGGCCGCCGGGCTGGCCGCCGCCCTGTACGCGGCGATCGGCGACGCCCATCCGGGGCGGGTGGTGGGGGCGGCGCTGCTCGGGGCGCCCAACGGGGTGTGGGCCGCGGACTCGCTCGGCCTGTTCGTGCCCTGGCACGGCCAGGCCACCGGGCCGCTCGCCGCGCTGCTGCCCCATCCGCTCGACACGCTGCTCGGCGGCGGGGGCGAACGCACCGTCACGGTCGCGGGCCTGGCCGCGCAGGACGGCCGCGTATGGCTGCTGCCGGTCGCGGCGGCGCTGATGGCGCTGGCGGCGGGGGTGCTCACCGCCGTGCGCACCCCGCTGGTCCACCCGGCCTCGCGGGGGCGGTTCGCGGCGGTCTGCGCGCTGCGGCTGGCGGTGGCCGGCGCGGTGGCGCTGCCCGTGCTGGGGTGGCTGACCGGGATATCGGTCGGCGCGAGCCTGTCCGTGCTGGGCTTCGACGCGGTGGGTTCGGGGGTGACGTTGCACGGCAGCGGCCCGTACGCGGTGCTGCTGGGCGCGCTGTGGGGCGCGGCGGCGGGGGCGGCCGGCGCCCTGCTGGCGTGCCTGACGGGAGCCGCGGGCCGCCGGGCCGCCCCACCGGCGCTGTGGCCCCCCGCGGGCGGTCCGCCCACCGCTCCGGCCGCCGGGCCGGGGCCGCTCGGGCCGAAGGGCCCGTCCCCGGCGGCGCCCACCACCCCCGGCACCCCGTGGCCGCCGCGGCCGCCGGCTCCGGGCAACCGGCCGCCGGACACCCGCTGACCGGCGACAGGACGCGGATCGCGGCATGCTCGGACACGGAGGGACGAACGCCGGGGGGCCTAACCACCGCCAAACCGGCACTCCGTGCCAATCCGGTGCCCGCGATGCGGGACGGAGTGCCGCCGAGGGATCGGCTCCGGTTACCGTGGACTCACCATGAACGACGCATCGCAGCCCGGACCTGCCCCCGCCGTTCCGGCTCCCGCCGCCCCCGTCTCCCCCCAGGCGGCGGCGCCTCCCGGACCCACCCTGCTGGTGCAGATCTTCGGCAAGGACAAGCCGGGCATCACCGCCGGACTGTTCGAGACCCTCGCCGCCTACGGCGTGAACGTCATCGACATCGAGCAGGTCGTCACCCGTGGCCGGATGGTCCTGTGCGCGCTGGTGACGGCACCGTCCGGCAGCGGCGCGGAGGGCGACCTGCGGGCGACCGTGCACACCTGGGCCGAGTCGATCAAGATGCAGGCGGAGATCATCTCCGGCATCGGCGACAACCGCCCGCGCGGCACCGGCCGCTCCCACGTCACCGTCCTCGGCCACCCGCTCACCGCGCAGACCACCGCCGCCATAGCGGCCCGCATCACCGCCGTCGGCGGCAACATCGACCGGATCTTCCGGCTGGCGAAGTACCCGGTCACGGCGGTGGAGTTCGCCGTCTCGGGCGCCGCCACCGAGGAGCTGCGCACCGCGCTGGCCGTCGAGGCGGCCCACCTCGGCGTGGACGTGGCCGTGGTCGCGGCCGGGCTGCACCGGCGCGCCCAGCGGCTGGTGGTGATGGACGTGGACTCCACCGTCATCCAGGACGAGGTCATCGAGCTCTTCGCCGCGCACGCGGGCTGCGAGGAGCAGGTGGCGGAGGTGACCGCCGCGGCGATGCGCGGCGAACTGGACTTCGAGCAGTCCCTGCACGCCCGGGTGGCGCTGCTGAAGGGGCTGGACGAGTCGGTGGTGGACAAGGTGCGCGCCGAGGTGCGGCTGACGCCCGGCGCCCGCACGCTGATCCGCACGCTCAAGCGGCTCGGCTACCAGGTGGGCATCGTCTCGGGCGGATTCACCCAGGTCACCGATGACCTCAAGACCCGCCTGGGGCTGGACTTCGCGGCCGCCAACACCCTGGAGATCGTCGACGGCCGGCTGACCGGCCGGGTGATCGGCGAGGTGGTGGACCGCGCGGGCAAGGCCCGGCTGCTGCGCCGCTTCGCCACCGAGGCGGGCGTCCCGCTGTCCCAGACGGTGGCGATCGGCGACGGCGCCAACGATCTGGACATGCTCAACGCGGCCGGTCTGGGCGTGGCGTTCAACGCCAAGCCGGTGGTGCGCGAGGCCGCCGACACGGCCGTCAACGTGCCGTTCCTGGACACGGTGCTGTACCTGCTGGGCATCACCCGCGAGGAGGTCGAGGCGGCCGACCTGCACACCGCGGAGGCCGCCGGCCAGGAGCTCTGAAGGACCGCGGTACCCGTGGTACACCGAACGCCTCCCGGCCGCGCCGGGAGGCGTTTCGCGTGGCGGAGCGGCGGCGCGGGATCAGTCGTGCGGGGCCCAGTAGGCGCGCAGGCCGCCGCAGCCGTGTTCGAGGTCCTTCCAGGACCCGGCGAAGCCGACCACGGCGATCGCCGCGGTGGGGAAACCCGCGCGGCGCAGCCTGACGAGCGAATCCCCCTCGGCGTCGGCGCTGAGCGCCTCGGCGAGGGCCTGCATGCCGGGGTTGTGGCCGACCACCAGGAGGTCGGCCACCTCGTCGGGGGTCTCGTTGAGCAGGGCCAGCAGGTCACCGAGGGTGGCCTCGTACAGCCGCTCCTCGTAGACGGTCCTGGGGCGCTGCGGCAGTTCGGGCGCGGCGAGTTTCCAGGTCTCACGGGTACGGACGGACGGTGAGCAGAGGGTGAGGTCCGGGAGGATGCCCGTCCCGGCCAGCCACTGGCCGGCGGCCCGCGCGTCGCCGCGGCCGCGGTCGGCGAGCGGCCGCTCGATGTCGGGCACCGAGGGCCAGTCGGCCTTGGCGTGCCGGAAGAGGAGGATCCTGCGGGGCGTTGCGTCGCTCATGCCCTTCAGCTTTGCAGAAAACATGCCATCGGGCGCGGGGTGCGCCGCAGGTCACCCCTGGTCACCACAGGTGCGCGGTCAGGTGCGGCAGCAGCGTGGGCAGCCGGCCGGTGAACGCGGCCAGGGGGCCGGCCGCCGGCGTCCCGGCGGCGTGCGCCGGGCCGGCGACCAGCACGAGCAGCGCGGTGAAACCCAGCACCGCGAGGACCACGGCCCACCACCGCAGTCGCGCGGGCACGCTCTCGCTGCGCGGGGTGGGGTGCGGGGACACGCGGGGGGACATGGGGAACCGCCTCCGGTCGTCGGTGCCGTGTGCTGGACACGGTCACGACGGTACGGGCGGCGGGGCGGCCGGCCCATCGGGCGGCCCACCCAACGACCCCTGATCCTGGCCCCCTAGGGGAGGTGGGGTTGTCCCCACCCCGGCGCGGTCCGGCCGGTCAGCCCATCTTCGCGGCGAGGCTGGCGACGACCGCCACCACCGCGGGAACGGCGAGCATCAGGCCGAGGATGATGAGGAACTTCCGCTGCGGGCGCGGGGGATTCGGTTCGAGCACTGGCATGGGACAAGTGTGGCATCCCGCCCCGGGGGCCGGGTGACCGGCCCCGCCGCCGTCAGACCTCGTCCTCCACCCGGCGGTCGCGCCCGGCGATCAGCCCGGCCGCGGTCTGCGGCACCAGGAGCGCGGCCATCAGCGCCAGCGGCGCGGTCCACCCGCCGGTGTGCTGGTAGAGGGCGCCGACCAGGAGGGGGCCGGGGATGGAGAGCAGGTAGCCGGTGCTCTGCGCGAACGCCGAGAGCCGCACCACCCCGGCGCCGCTGCGGGCCCGCAGCCCGATCATGGTCAGCGCCAGCGGGAAGGCGCTGTTGGCCAGGCCGAGCAGCAGCGCCCAGGCCAGCGGAGCGGCGGCCGGCGCCAGCCACAGCCCGGCGTAGCCGGCCAGCCCGAAGGCGCTCAGGACCACCACCAGACCGCCCTGGCCGCGCATCCGCCCGGCGAGCGCGGGCAGCACGAACGACAGCGGCACGCTCACCACCATGGCGACCGCGAGCAGCAGTCCGGCGCTGCCCGCCGAGACGCCCGCGTCGCGGAAGATCTGCGGCAGCCAGCCCATGGCGATGTACGCGCCGGTCGCCTGCAGGCCGAAGAAGACGGCCAGCGCCCAGGCGGTGGGGCTGCGGGTGATGCGGACCGGCGGGACGTGGGGTGCGGCCGCCGGGTGGGCGGCGGAAGCCCGGTCCCGGGCGAGCGGCAGCCACGGCAGCACGGCGAGCGCGGCCACCGCCGCCCACAGGCCGAGGCCGAGCCGCCAGTCGCCGCCCAGGGCGCGGGTGGCCGGCACGGTGACGGCGGCGGCCGCGGCGGTGCCCAGGGAGATCGCCATCGAGTACAGGCCGGTCATCGCGCCGACCCGGTCGGGGAACCAGCGCTTGACGATCACCGGCATCAGCACGTTGCCGACGGCGATGCCGGCCAGGCCGAGCGCGGTGGCGGCCAGGAACAGCGGGGTGCTGCCGGCGAGGGGCCGCAGCGCCAGCCCCGCGGTGATCGCGGCCATCCCGGCGGCGAGGACGGCCGCCGGGCCGAAGCGCCGGGCGAGGCGGGGCGCGGCGGTGCCGAAGAGGGAGAAGCACAGGACGGGGACGGAGGTGAGCAGCCCGGCGACGGTGCCGCTCATGTGCAGCCCGGCGCGGACCTCCTCCAGCAGCGGGCCGAGGCTGGTCACCGCGGGGCGCAGGTTGAACGCCGCGGCCAGCAGCCCGGCGACCACCAGGCGGCGGGTCCACGGCCCGGGGGCCGGGGGTGCCGGGTGCTCGCCGTCTTCCGTCGTCTGCGGCGCCTCGGTGCGGCTCATGTCAGCGGCTCACATCCGGTGGTGGGTCTGCGGTGGGGGTCTGCGGTGGGGCCGGGGTTGGGCTCTGCGGTGGGGGCGGAATCCCGTCGGTGTCCGTCGATCCGCGGCGGCCATCATAGAATCATAGGATGAATTGCTGTCCATTCTGCTGAGTCCTGATGGGGCGGAAACCATGGCGCTCACCTCCCCCCGCCGCTCCGCCCTCGCCGACCAGGTGATCGCGCAGCTGCGGGCGCAGATCACCTCCGGCGAGTGGCCGGTCGGGTCGCGGATCCCCACCGAACCGGAACTCGTCGAGCAGCTGGGCGTCGCCCGCAACACGGTGCGCGAGGCGGTCCGGGCGCTGGCCCACAACGGGCTGCTGGCCATCCGGCAGGGCTCGGGCACCTACGTCATCGCCACCAGCGAGCTGGCCGGGGTGATGCACCGCCGGTTCGCCGGCACCGACCTTCGGCACATCGCCGAGGCGCGCAGCGTGCTGGAGGCCTCCGCGGCGCGGCTGGCCGCGCAGCGCCGCACCGAACGGGACGCGGCGCATCTGGAACGGCTGCTGGACCGCCGGGAGAGCGCCTGGCACTCCGGTGACGTGGGTGCCTTCGTCGAGGCCGACGCGACGTTGCACCTGGCGGTGGTGGCCGCCTCCCACAACGACGTGCTGGCCGAGATGTACGCCGATCTCGGCGAGGTCCTGCGCGCGTTCCTGCGCGCCGACGTCGGCGAGGTGCTCAGGCCGGAGGAGCACGCCGACCACTCCCGGCTGGTGGCGGCCATCCGCGCCGGCGACGGCGAGCGGGCGGCGGCGGAGGCCGCCGGGCACGCGTTGAACTGCCTGGCCCGCCGGACGCCGCTCAGCGGCGGGTGACCCACACCGCCCGGATCTCCTTCCAGCAGTGGCCGCCCAGCACCGCGGTCTGCGCCGGGCCCGCCTCGACCGGCCGGGAGTCGGTCGCCGGGTCCCACCAGCGGCGGCACAGGACGTGCAGCTGGAGGCGGACGGTCTCGGGGGTGGGATTGTGGCAGGTGGCGGCGGATCTGCTGCCGTGGACCGCGACACGGCACTCGGGGACGGGAGCGTCCGGGGACGGGGCGGCACCGGCGGGCGCGGCGGCCGCGGCCGTCGCGAACGCCGCGCACGCCGTCAGCACGACGAACACGGCAGGCCCGGCGGACGGTAGGGAACGCATGGGCGTGACCTCCTCGGTTCGGCCGAACCTGCGTCGCCGGCCCGCGCCCTCTTCAGGCGGCACCCTGCCCCCGCCCGCCCCGCGGGCGCACGGCACCCCCGTGCAGCCATCCTGCCCGGCCGGACCGCCGCCGCGCCCGGCCGGATCCGCCGTCCGGCGTACCCGGCGAACAGGCGCCGAACGCGCGGGCCCCGGTCCCGCGCGAGGCGGAACCGGGGCCCGGGAAACGCACCGCCCAGGTCAGGCGCCCATCATGTGCACGCCGCCGTCGACGTGGACGATCTCACCGGTGGTCTTGGGGAACCAGTCCGACAGCAGGGCCACCACACCGCGGCCGGCCGGCTCCGGGTCGGCCAGGTCCCAGCCGATCGGGGCGCGGGTGTTCCACACGTCCGCCAGCTCCTCGAAGCCCGGGATGGACTTGGCGGCCATGGACTGGATCGGCCCGGCCGAGACCAGGTTGACCCGGATGTTCCTCGAGCCCAGGTCGCGGGCCAGGTAGCGGGCGGTCGACTCCAGCGCCGCCTTCGCCACGCCCATCCAGTCGTACTTCGGCCACGCCACCTGCGCGTCGAAGTCCATGCCGACGACCGAGCCGCCGCGCTTCTCCATCAGCGGCAGGCAGGCCATGGTCAGCGACTTCAGCGAGTACGCGGAGACCTCGACGGCCGTCGCGACCGACTCCCACGGGGTGTGGAGGAAGTTGCCGCCCAGCGCGTCCTGCGGCCCGAAGGCGATGGAGTGCACGATGCCGTCCAGGCCGACGCCCTCGCCGAGGTGCTCGCTGATCCGCCCGGCGAGCCGGTCGAGGTGCTCGGCGTTCTGCACGTCCAGCTCGATGACGGGGGCCGGCTTGGGCAGGCGCTTGGCGATGCGCTCCACCAGGCTCAGGCGCCCGTAGCCGGTCAGGACGACCTCGGCACCCTCCTCCTGGGCGACCTTGGCGGCGTGGAAGGCGATCGACGATTCGGTCAGCACACCCGTGACCAGGATGCGCTTGCCTGCGAGGATTCCACTCATGCTGATCAGTGACCCATGCCCAATCCGCCGTCGACGGGAATGACGGCTCCGGTGATGTAAGCGGCGTCGTCGGAGGACAGGAAGCGCACCGAGGCGGCGATCTCCTCCGGCTGCGCGTAACGCCCCAGCGGGACCTGGCCGACGATTCCGGCGCGCTGCTCGTCGGTGAGCACGCGGGTCATGTCGGTGTCCACGAAGCCGGGGGCGACGACGTTGACGGTGATGTTGCGCGAGCCGAGCTCACGGGCGAGCGAGCGGGCGAAGCCCACCAGGCCCGCCTTGGAGGCGGCGTAGTTCGCCTGGCCCGCCGAGCCGAGCAGCCCGACGACCGAGGAGATCAGCACGATACGGCCCTTGCGGGCGCGCAGCATGCCGCGGCTGGCGCGCTTGACGACCCGGAAGGTGCCGGTGAGGTTGGTGTCCAGGACGGCGGTGAAGTCCTCCTCGGACATCCGCAGCAGCAACTGGTCGCGGGTGACCCCGGCGTTGGCCACCAGTATCTCGACCGCGCCGTGCTTCTCCTCGACCTCCTTGAACGCCTGCTCGACCTGCTCGGGCTCGGTGATGTCGCACCGCACCGCGAGGAAGCCCTCGGGTGGCTCGCCGGAGCGGTAGGTGATGGCGACCTTGTCGCCTGCGTCGGCGAAGGCCCGGGCGATGGCCAGACCGATGCCCCGATTGCCTCCGGTGACAAGAACCGAGCGGCTCAAGGCCCACCTCTTCGTTCGTCGTCTGCTTCCGTGGTCGTTTGTTCCCTACGAAACTAGCGGTCCGCATCTCCGGGCGATGGATCGACCCTCCACAGGGGCGCGTATCGGACACTGTGGGGTTTCTACAGACGGCCGCCGCCCGCGCGGGCCGGGTGCCGGTTCCGTGCGGAATCGTTAAACCGCACGCGATGTCACAGGGGCGTGGTTGACTTCCCCCTGCCGGATCACCGGGCCGTGAAGGTCCGAAGAGGCCGAGGAAGCCGGGGAAGGGGAGGCGTGCCGTGCCGCGGGAGATCGATGAGTCGTTTGTGGCGCTGCCGTTGCGGGCGCTGGCCGACGCGGCGCTGGCCCGGGCGCGCGCGCTGGGGGCCACGCACGCCGACTTCCGCCTGGAGCGGGTGCGCGGCGCGTCCTGGCGGCTGCGGGACGGGCGGCTCGCGGGCACGTCGGACGCCACGGACACCGGATACGCGGTGCGCGTGGTGCACGACGGCGCCTGGGGGTTCGCCTCGGGGGTGGACCTGACGATGGACGCGGCGGCCCGGGTGGCCGGTCAGGCCGTGGCGATGGCGAAGCTGTCCGCGCGGGTGGCCGCCGCGGCCGGCTCCGCGGACCGGGTGGAGCTCGCCGCCGAGCCGGTGTACGCGGACCGCACCTGGGTGTCGGCCTACGAGGTCAACCCGTTCGAGGTGCCCGACGCGGACAAGACGGCGCTGCTCGCCGAGTGGAGCGGCCGGCTGCTGGCCGCCGACGGCGTGGCGCACGCGGACGCCTCGCTCGCCGTCGTCCAGGAGAACAAGTTCTACGCCGACACCGCGGGCACCAGCACCACCCAGCAGCGGATCCGGGTGCACCCGCAGCTCACCGCGGTGGCGGTGGACGGCGCGTCGGGCCGGTTCGACGAGATGCGCACCCTGGCGCCCCCGGTCGGCCGCGGCTGGGAGTACCTGACCGGCACCGGCTGGGACTGGGACGGCGAACTGGAGCGCATCCCGCCGCTGCTGGCCGAGAAGATGCGCGCCCCCAGCGTCGAGGCGGGCACCTACGACCTGGTGGTGGACCCCTCCAACCTGTGGCTGACCATCCACGAGTCGATCGGCCACGCCACCGAACTGGACCGCGCCCTGGGCTATGAGGCGGCCTACGCCGGCACCTCCTTCGCCACCTTCGACAAGCTCGGCAGCCTGGTCTACGGCTCCCCGGTGATGAACGTGACGGGCGACCGCACCGCCGAGCACGGGCTGGCCACCATCGGCTACGACGACGAGGGAGTGGCCGCCCAGTCCTGGGACCTGGTCAGGGACGGCATCCTGGTCGGCTACCAGCTGGACCGGCGCATCGCCCGGGCCTGCGGCTTCGAGCGGTCCAACGGCTGCGCCTACGCCGACTCGCCCGCGCACGTTCCGGTGCAGCGGATGCCCAACGTCTCGCTGCGGCCGGCACCGGACGGGCCGTCCACCGAGGAGTTGATCTCCCGGGTGGAGCGCGGCATCTACATCGTCGGTGACCGCTCCTGGTCCATCGACATGCAGCGGTACAACTTCCAGTTCACCGGCCAGCGGTTCTTCCGCATCGAGAACGGGCGGCTCGCCGGGCAGCTCCGCGACGTGGCCTACCAGGCGACCACCACGGACTTCTGGGGCTCGATGGAGGCGGTCGGCGGCCCGGGAACCCATGTGCTGGGCGGCGCCATGAACTGCGGCAAGGCGCAGCCGGGGCAGGTCGCGTCGGTCAGCCACGGCTGCCCGTCGGCGCTGTTCCGCGGCGTCAACGTCCTCAACACCGCGCAGGAGGCGGGGCGGTCGTGAGCGACGCGTACGAGGCCACCGGATCACTCCCGGCCCCGGCGGGCCGGCCGACACCGTACGGAGAAGCATGAGCTCGTCGAAGGGCAGGGGCACCGCGCCGCACGAGATCGTCGAGCGGGCGCTGGCGTTGTCGCGCGCCGACGGCTGCGTCGTCATCGCCGACGAGGAGTCCACGGCCAACCTGCGCTGGGCGCGCGGCGCGCTGACCACCAACGGGGTCACCCGCGGCCGCACCCTGACCGTCATCGCCACGGTGGACGGCGCGGAGGGCACGGCGAGCGGCGTGGTCTCCCGCGCCGCGGTCACCGACGAGGACCTGGAGCCGCTGGTGCGGGCGGCCGAGGCGGCGGCCCGCGAGGCGGGACCGGCCGAGGACGCCCAGCCGCCGGTCACCGGGGTCCCGCACTCCCCCGGCTTCACCGAACCGCCCGCCGAGACCACCTCGGAGGTCTTCGCCGCGTTCGCCCCCGCGCTCGGGGAGGCGTTCGCCGCGGCCCGCTCCGGCGGCCGGGAGCTGTACGGCTTCGCCTACCACGCGATGACCTCCAGCTACCTGGGCACCTCGGCGGGGCTGCGGCTGCGCCACGACCAGCCGACCGGGACGATGGAGCTCAACGCCAAGTCCCCGGACGGCAGTCGCTCGGCGTGGGCCGGCCTCGCCACCCGGGACTTCCGCGACGTCGACCCGCTCGCGCTCGACGCGGACCTGGCGCGGCGGCTGCGGTGGGCCGAGCGCCGCGTCGAACTGCCCGCGGGCCGCTACGAGACCCTGCTGCCGCCCAGCGCCGTCGCCGACCTGCTGGTCTACCAGCTGTGGTCCTCCGGCGGCCGGGACGCCGCCGAGGGCCGCACGGTCTTCAGCCGCCCGGGCGGCGGCACCCGGGTGGGCGAGCGGCTGGCCGCGCTGCCGCTGACGCTGCGCAGCGACCCGCGCGAACCCGGCCTGGAGGCCGCGCCGTTCGTGCTGACCCGCGCCTCGGGCGACGACGCCTCGGTGTTCGACAACGGCCTGCCGCTGGAGCGCACCGACTGGATCCGCGAGGGCGTCCTGGAGAAGCTGGTCACCACCCGGCACTCGGCGGGGCTGACCGGGCTGCCGGCGGCGCCGGCCGTGGACAACCTGATCCTGGACGGCGGCGGGTCCAAGTCCCTGGAGGAGATGGTCGCCGGCACCGAGCGGGGCCTGCTGCTGACCTGCCTGTGGTACATCCGCGAGGTCGATCCGGCGACGCTGCTGCTCACCGGCCTGACCCGGGACGGCGTCTACCTGGTGGAGAACGGCGAGGTGACGGCCGCGGTGAACAACTTCCGCTTCAACGAGTCGCCGGTCGACCTGCTGGGCCGCGCCACCGAGGCGGGCCGCACCGAGCGGACCCTGCCGCGGGAGTGGAGCGACTGGTTCACCCGCGCCGCCGCCCCGGCGATGCGGATCCCGGACTTCAACATGAGCTCGGTCAGCCAGGGGGTGTGATCCCTCCTCAGCCGACACGGTCATTCCGGCCAGTCGGAGTCCTTGATGACCTCCACGAAGTCACCGCGCACGAAGCCGGGCAGGCAGTGCGCCAGGACGTCCGCCTTCACATTGCCGAAGGTGGTGGCGGGGCGGTCCGCGAGGCCCTCGGTGAACGCGGCGAGAATCCGGTTCTTGAAGTCCGGGCGGGGGTGGGCCGCGACGACGGCGGCGCGCTGCCCGTCCGGCACCGCGTGGTAGCCGATGCCGAGGACGTCCAGTTCCACGCCTCGGGTGACCAGCGCGATCTCGGGCGCCATGTGCAGCGGGATCTCCGGCGTGGTGTGCAGGGCGATGCTCGTCCAGACCCGGTCGGCCGGTTCGCCGGTGATGCCGTGGGCGTGCAGGAACCGGCGGGCCTCGTCGGCGCCGTCGATCTCGAAGCGCTGGTCGGTCCGGTGGTAGCGCTCGGTGAGCCCGAGGTCGTGGAACATCGCCGCCACGTAGAGGAGTTCGGGATCGAAGCCGAGCCCCTGTTCCCGCCCGCGCAGCGTTCCCCAGAGGAAGACCCGCCGGGAGTGGTGGAACAGCAGGGGTGGCGCGGCCTCGCGCACCAGCTCGGTGGCCTCCCGCGCCAGGGCGCTGTCCGGGATCGGCACACCCGCGATCGATTCGCTCATCGTTCCTCCGTCGTCTCGTCGCCGTCTCGTCGCTGTGTCTTCGCTTTGTCTTCGCTGTGTCTTCGCTGGATGAGTGGTGTGGTGTGCCTCCACGGTCGCCCGGCCGCGTACGCTGGTGCCATGTCCTCGCAGCCAGGGAAGCCACAGATTCGGACATGACGCACCGGGTGGGTTTCGTGGTCTTCGACGGCGTGACCATGCTCGACGTCAGCGGTCCGTCGGAGGTGCTGCACCAGGCGGGGCGGCCGGCTCCGCCCTACGAGCTGGTGCTTGTCTCGCCGCGCGGCGGGCCGGTGACGACCTCCATCGGGCCGGCGCTGACCGGCGCCGTGAGGGCGGCCGACGCCGGGCCGATCGACACGGTCGTGGTCGCCGGGGGCGACCGGCTCGCGCGGCAGCCCGTGGAGCAGGAGCTGCTCGACGCGGTCGGCGCCCTCGCCGAGCGGGCCAAGCGGGTCGCCTCCGTGTGCACCGGTGCCTTCGTGCTCGCCGAACTCGGCCTGCTCGACGGCCGCCGGGCGACCACCCACTGGCGGCACGCCGAGGCGCTCGTCCGCCGCTACCCGCGGGTGCGCGTGGAACCCGACGCCATCCACGTCCGCGACGGCCGCTACGTCACCTCCGCCGGCATCAGCGCCGGTATCGACCTGGCCCTCGCCCTGGTGGAGGAGGACCACGGAGCCGATGTGGCGCGGGCCGTCGCCCGTGAACTGGTGGTGTTCATGCAGCGCCCGGGCGGGCAGTCGCAGTTCTCCACGGCCCTCGCCACACCGCCGGCGCGCAACGAGCCGCTGCGTTCGCTGATCGACTTCGTGCTCGCCGACCCGGCCGCCGACCACAGCCTGCCCGCCATGGCCGCTCGGGTGGCCCTCAGCCCCCGCCACCTGACCCGGGTCTTCCGCGCCGAGCTCGGCACGACACCCGCCCGCTGGCTCGAACGGGTCCGCCTCGACCGCGCCCAGCAGCTCCTCCTCGAGGGGCACAGCGTCACCTCGGCCGCGCACGGCAGTGGGCTGGGCAGCGACGAGACCCTGCGCCGCGCCTTCGCCCGGCACCTGGGCACCACACCGTCCGAGTACCGGGCACGCTTCGCGACCACCGGCACCCGGACGGTGCCGTGACGGCCGGGGCCGTGGTGAAGGGCCGGTTCGGCCGGGCCGACGAATCGCCCGTGACCGGGCCCGGACGGCCGACCCGGCTTCGATGGGCGGCGCACCGCGGCGTACCGTGGGAGTGCCGGGCACTGGGGAGTTTCCGGCGATACCGAGCAGGTGGTGGATCGTGGCACGGAAGCGCGGCGGCCCCGAGGTCTTCCGGATCACGGGAGCCGGGCCGGGGCTCAGCGATGACATCCGGAAGCGGCAGCGTCGCTATGCCATCTCCATGTCCATCCGGACCGTCTCCTTCCTGCTGGCCGTGCTGCTGTGGCATGTGCAGACGGTGCTCGCGGTGATCGCGCTGGTGCTCGGCGGGGTGCTGCCGTATGTCGCCGTCGTGATCGCCAACGCCGGGCGGGAGAGCGGGCAGCCGCTTCCCACCACCCTGAGCGTGTCCACCCGCCCGGAACTCGGCGGGACCACCGAGGGGGATGCGCCCGGACACTCGGGTGACCACGGGGAATTCGAGTACTCCGAGAGCACCGAGAACTCTCAGAACACCGAGAACACTGAGAACCCCCAGAACACCGAGAACACCGAGAAGCACGGGAACTACGGGAATCACGACAAAGCGGATGGGCGCGACGCCGACCCCCGGACCCCGGAAAATCGGGGTTGACCTGCACTTCTCATAGAAGCTCAAGAAAAGCTCAGATCAATCATGCCGTTCGGGTGCCTTCACCGGGTGGGTGCGTGACATACTTCGTACGCGCTCCGCATCCCCCGTCGGAGCGACGGATCGACGCCGGGCGGCTCCCCCCGTGGCTGCCCGGCGTCACCCATGTCCGGGCTGGTCAGAGCGGAGGAGCCGGGTCCGGTGGACGGGCCGGGGCCCCTCGGACGGCGCGGACCATGTGAGGGAACGATCCATGGAGCAGGAGCTCGCCTCTTCGGCCCCGATCTGCTCGGCCAAGGGCTGCAGGGCCGCCGCGCAGTGGGTGCTGGCGTGGAACAACCCGAAGATCCACACCCCGGAGCGGCGCAAGACCTGGCTGGCGTGCGACGAGCACCGCGAGCACCTGTCGTCGTTCCTCGGGGTGCGCGGCTTCCTCAAGGACGTGGTGACGCTCCAGGAGTGGGACGCCCTCGCCGACTGAGCGATCCGGCGGGCAGGCCGCCCCGGCGGGGCGGTCAGCCGCCGATCGCCGACATCGGGCGCTGCGGCTGCAGGAACGACGGGTCGTCCAGCCCGGACCCCGGCTTCTTGCCCCACATCGCGGCCCGCCAGATCTCGGCGATCTTGTCGTCCGGGGCGTCCGAGCGCAGTGCCGCGCGCAGATCGGTCTCCTCCCGGGCGAACAGGCAGTTGCGCACCTGCCCGTCGGCGGTGAGCCGGGTGCGGTCGCAGGCCCGGCAGAACGGCCGGGTGACGGAGGCGATCACTCCGACGCGGGCCGGGCCGCCGTCCACCAGCCAGCGCTCGGCGGGCGCGGAGCCGCGGGCCGAGTCGCCCTCGGGGGTGAGCGTGAAGCGGGCGGAGAGCTGCTCCAGGATCTCCTCGGCCGTCACCATGCCCTCGCGCTTCCAGCCGTGCTGCGCGTCCAGCGGCATCTGCTCGATGAAGCGCAGCTCGTAGCCGTGCTCCACGGCCCAGGCGAGCAGGTCGGGGGCCTCGGTGTCGTTCAGCCCGCGCATCAGCACGGAGTTGACCTTGACCGGGGTCAGCCCGGCGGCCCGGGCCGCCTCCAGCCCCTCGATCACGTCGTGGTGCCGCTTGCGGCGGGTCAGCGCCTCGAAGACGTCGGGGCGCAGGGTGTCGAGGGAGACGTTGATCCGGTCCAGACCCGCGTCCCGCAGGGCGTCCGCCACCCTGGACAGGCCTATGCCGTTGGTGGTCAGCGACATCTTCGGGCGGGGGGACAGCGCCGCGCAGCGCTCCACGATGTCCACCAGGCCGGGGCGCAGCAGGGGCTCTCCGCCGGTGAAGCGCACATCGGTGACGCCCAGGTCGGTCACCGCGATCCGCACCAGCCGGACGATCTCGTCGTCGGTCAGCAGCTCGGGCTTGCCCAGCCACTGCAGGCCCTCTTCCGGCATGCAGTAGGTGCAGCGCAGGTTGCACCGGTCGGTGAGCGAGACACGCAGGTCGGTGGCGACGCGCCCGAATTGGTCGATGAGCACGGGTCGGACACCCTCCCCTCCCGGGCGCGGGATGCGCCCTCGACGACAAGACTAGATCGAAGGTCCGACATTGCCGCCGGACGGGCGGGCTCCGGCTGCCCCCGGATGACCCGGCACCCGCGACACCGGCGGCCCGCCGGTTCGTTCTCCAGGGCGTGAGCACACCGAGGACACCACCGCCGGCCCGCCGGCCGCCGTTCGGAGCCGTACGGCCGGCCGGGCCGGTCGCCGCCGCGCCGCCCCGCCGGGCCGTGCCCCGCTCCGGTCCGCGCTGGTACGGACCGCGGGTGTCCGTGCCGGTGCTGACCATCTCGGATCTGCGTACCCGCGGCGCGGCCCGCGACACCTGACCGGCCGCCCCTCGCGCGTTCAGGGCCTGACGAGCACCTTCAGCGCGGTGCGCTCGTCCATCGCCCGGTAGCCGTCCGGGAGGTCGCCGAGGCCGATCTCCAGGTCGAAGACCGGGGAGGGGTCGATCGCCCCGCTCAGCACGTCGGGCAGCAACTCGGGGATGTAGGTGCGGACCGGGGCGACACCGCCGCGCAGGGCGATGTTCCGCCCGAACATCACCCCCAGATCCAGTCCGGTGCCGCTGCCGTGCGGCACTCCGACGTAGCCGATCGCCCCGCCGGGGCGCGTGATGTGCACCGCGGTGCGCATCGACTGCTCGGTGCCGACCGCCTCGATGACGCAGTGTGCGCCCTGGCCGCCGGTCAGCTCGCGCACCGCGGCCACCGCCGCGTCACCGCGCTCGGCGACCACGTCGGTGGCCCCGAACTTCCGGGCGAGGTCGGTGCGGGCCTGGTGACGGCCGAGGGCGATGACGCGCTCCGCGCCGAGCCGGTGGGCGGCGATCACCCCGCACAGCCCGACCGCGCCGTCACCGACCACGGCGACCGTGGCACCGGGCCGCACCTGCGCGCCGACCGCCGCGTGGTGCCCGGTGCCCAGCACGTCGGAGAGGGTGAGCAGCGCGGTCAGCAGGCGGTCGTCGCCGGCCGCCTCGGCGGGCAGCGCGACCAGGGTGCCGTCGGCGTAGGGCACCCGGACGGCCTCGGCCTGGCCGCCGCACGAGTCGTCCGAGCCCCAGAACCCCCCGTGCACGCAGGACGTCGGCAGCCCCTCGGCGCAGTACTCGCAGGTGCCGTCGGACCAGACGAACGGCGCGACGACGAGGTCACCGGGCCGGAAGCCGGCCACCGCGGGGCCGGTCTCCTCCACCACGCCGAGGAACTCGTGCCCGATGCGCTGGCCCGGCCGGCGGGGCGACTCGCCGCGGTAGGCCCACAGGTCGCTGCCGCAGACGCAGGCGCGCAGCACCCGGACGACCGCGTCGCCGGGCTCCCGCACCGCCGGGTCCGGCACCTCCTCGACCCGGATGTCCCGCGGGGCGTGGAAGACGGCTGCGCGCATGGTGGTTCCTCGTCGTTCGGCGGTGCGGCCCGGCGTCTCAGAGGCCCCTGGGACCGCCGGGATCATCGTCCTCACCGTACGCCGGGATCCGGGGCGGCGCCGATCGCGCCCCCGGCGGCCGTCAGACGGGCTCGCCGGCGGGCGCCGGCTCCGGCTGCCAGCCCGGGCCGCGCAGCAGGTGCCCGGCCCGGTCCCGCCAGGTGCGGGCGGCGGCCAGGTCGCGGGCGATGGCGGCGTACTCGTGAGTGGCGACCCGCAGCGGGTTGTAGGTGCTGATGTTCTTCGTCAGTCCGTAGACGGGGCGCTCCGCCTCGGCCGTGAAGGTGCCGAACAGCCGGTCCCAGACGATGAGGATGCCGCCGAAGTTCCGGTCCAGGTAGCCGCCCTGGGAGGCGTGGTGCACCCGGTGGTGGCTGGGGGTGTTGAACAGCAGCTCCACCGGCGCGGGCAGGGTGCCGATGCGCTCGGTGTGGATCCAGAACTGGTAGACCAGGCTCACCGAGGAGCAGAAGGCCAGGGCGGCCGGGTGCACCCCGCAGGCGATCATCGGCAGGTAGAACGGCCAGTCGGTCAGGCTCGTCCACGGCTGGCGCAGCGCGGTGGACAGGTTGAAGTGGCGGCTGGAGTGGTGCACCACATGGCACGCCCACAGAATGCGGACCACGTGGTGGCCGCGGTGCGACCAGTAGTAGAAGAAGTCCTGGGCGAGCAGCATCAGCGCCAGGGTCCACCACAGCACCGGCACCCGCAGCGGGGTCAGCGCGTAGACGGCCGAGTAGAGCGCGACGACCGGGATCTTCCAGGCGGCGTTGAAGAACAGGCTGCCCAGCCCCATGGACATGCTGGTCGCGGCGTCCTTGGCCGCGTATCCGGCGCTGTCCTCGTCGGGGTGGATCCGGTAGCTGACCACCTCGAGGAGGGTGAGCAGCAGGAAGGCGGGGATGGACCACAGGACGGCATCGGGCAGTTGCGGCATGGGCGCACCATAGGACGCCCGCGGGGCCCTGACCAGAGGGTGTTACCCACTGGTATCCGCGGCCTCGCCGGCCGTGCGACGTCAGCGGCGAGTTGACGGGCCGTCACCCCGGCCGCGAGGGGAGCTATGGCCCGTTTCCCGCCATTCCGGGCAGGGTTGGGACGGCCGCGGCGGCGGGCACCGCGCGGGACTGTCGGCACCGGCCCGTATTCTCGGTGACCATGCTGGACGACCCCACGGCGCTGCCGACCGAATCCCCGACCGCGTGGCCCGACGCCTACCCGGACGGATACGCCGTGGTGGACGTCGAGACCACCGGCCTGGGCCGGGACGACCGAATAGTGTCCGCGGCCGTCTACCGCCTGGACGCCCACGGCACCGTGCAGGACCACTGGTACTCGCCGGTCAATCCGCAGCGCGATCCCGGGCCGGTCTGGATCCACGGGCTGACCAGCGAACTCCTCGCCGACGCACCGCTGTTCCGGGAGATCGCCGACGAACTGGCCGAGCGGCTCGCCGGCCGGGTGCTGGTCGCCCACAACGCCGTCTTCGACTGGTCGATGCTGGCCCGCGAGTACGCCCGCGCCGGCCACCGGGCGCCGGTCGAGCACCGCCTGTGCACCATCGTGCTCTCCAAGGAGCTGCGGCTGCCGCTGCCCAACCACAAGCTGGAGTCGCTGGCCGCGCACTACGGCGTGGTGCAGCGGCGCGCCCACCACGCGCTCGACGACGCGCGGGTGCTCGCCGAGGCGTTCCGCCCCAGCCTGCACCTGGCGGCCGCGGCCGGGCTGCGGCTGCCACTGCACGCCTGCCGCCCGCTGACCGAGTGGTCCCCGGGCGGCGGGCCGCTGCGCACGTCCGGCTACGGACCGACCAGCTGGCGGCCCGCGCGGCGGCGGCCCCCGTGCCCGTACCCCAATCCAGGGCGGCTGGCGGAGGGCGGGCCGCTGGTCCAGGGCATGCGGGTGGCGTTCTCCGGCGACACCACCGTCGACCGGGAGCTGCTGGAGGACCGGGCCACCGAGGCCGGGCTGCACGTGGCGTCCGGCGTCTCCCGGCTGACCAGCCTGCTGGTGACCAACGATCCCGGCTCGGGCACCGGCAAGGTCGTCAACGCCCGCCGCTACGGCACTCCCGTGGTGGACGAGCAGCGCTTCCGGCAGCTCCTCGAGCGGGTGATCCCGGCACCCCGCTCCGGAGAGGGCGGCCAGACGCCGTGAACCCCGGCCACGATTACCGCCATATGCCACTGATGCCGCCGATGCCGCATAACGGGATAGGCCGGACGGGCGGAGTCGGCGCGACCCGCCCGGCACCGCGTTGCCGCCGCCGCGCCCACCCCGCACGCTGGGGCACATGGCACGATGCGAGGTCTGCGGAAACGACTACTCCATGACGTTCGAGGTGCACGCGCAGGGCGCGGTGCACACGTTCGACTGCTTCGAATGCGCCATCCACCGGATGGCCCCGGTCTGCGAACACTGCCAGGTGATGGTGGTCGGCCACGGCGTGGAGGCCGACGGCCGGCAGTTCTGCAGCAGTCACTGCGCCAAGGCGGAAGGCGTGAAGGGCATCGTCAGCAGTGTCGGCGCCGCCTCTGCGTGACCGCCGCCGCCATCCCCGTCGGCGCACCCCTCACCGGCGGCACCCCACGACCGAGTTGTACCGTCGTGGGGTGTACCGCTTCCTGCTGTCCCGGCAATGGGTGATCCTCACTCTCGTCGGCCTGCTGCTCATGCCCACCATGTACAAGCTGGGCTTCTGGCAACTGCACCGCCATGAGCGCAAGGTCGCGGACAACACGCTGATCGCGAACAGCCTGCACGCTCCACCGGTGCCGGTGGAGCGGCTGACCGCCCCGGGCGCCACCGTCGCCGCGCACGACAACTTCCGCACGGTCACCGCGGCCGGCCGCTACGACCCGGCCCACCAGGTCGTCGTCCGGCACCGCACGTCCGGCGACGACTCCACGATCGGCTACTACGTCCTCACCCCCTTCGTCCTCACCGACGGCAGGGCCGTCCTGGTCAACCGGGGCTGGATCCCCGCCAGCGGCGACCTCACCGCCCTCCCCCACATCCCGGCCACCCCCACCGGGCAGGTGCGGATCACCGGCCGCCTGCGCCCCGACGAGACCACCGCGAGCACCGGCATCCGCGACACCCCCGGCCTCCCGCCGCACCAGGTGATGCTGATCAACAGCCGGCAGCAGGCGCGGGACCTCCCCGAGCCGCTGCTCGGCGGCTACATCGAGGTCACCGCCACCACGCCCGCCCCGCCCGCCGGCCAGCCGCAGGCCGTCCCCGCCCCCGACGACTCCAGCATCGGCCCCCATCTGGCCTACGCCATCCAATGGTGGCTTTTCACCGCCATGGTGCCGGTCGGATGGGTCATCCTGGTACGGCGGGAGCGCAAGGAGCGCCTCGCCCAGCAGACCGCGGCGCCGGCAGCGGGGGACGGCCCTGCCCCGGACGGCGGAACGCCGGATCCCGAGGACCCCGGCGCCGCCGGTGCCGAGGGGACGGGCTCCCTGGCGACCGGCACGGCCGCCCGGGACTGACGCGAGCCCCCGGCCGCCCGGGGATGCCCGCGGGCCGACGGGGAAGGGGCGGACGGTGGCAGGACGCATCGAGGACTACGCGCTCATAGGAGACCTCCAGACCGCGGCACTGGTCGGCCGGGACGGCTCGATCGACTGGCTGTGCCTGCCGCGGTTCGACTCCGGGGCCTGCTTCGCCGCGCTCCTCGGCGACCGGGACAACGGGCACTGGCGCATCGCCCCGGCCGGGGCCGGCGACGCCGACCGCCGGGCGTACCGCGGCGACACCCTGGTCCTGGAGTCGGTGTGGGAGACCGCCGGCGGCTCGGTCCGGGTCGTCGACTTCATGCCGCAGCGGGACCGCGCCCCCGACGTGGTGCGGATCGTCGAGGGCCTGTCCGGGCGGGTCGCCATGGAGAGCGAGCTGCGGCTGCGCTTCGACTACGGCGGGGTGGTGCCGTGGGTGCGGCGCTCGGACGGCTGCCGGGTGGCGGTCGCCGGGCCCGACTCGGTGTGGCTGCGCAGCGAGCCGGAGGTGCACACCTACGGCAAGGACCTCTCCACCCGCTCGGAGTTCACCGTCGCCGCGGGCGACAGCGTCGCCTTCGTCCTGACCTGGCATCCCTCCCACGAGCCGCGCCCCGCGCTGGTCGACCCGTACGAGGCGCTGGAGTGCAGCGTCAAGGACTGGGAGGAGTGGTCGGCGCGCTGCCGGTACCAGGGGCCGTGGCGCGAGGCGGTGCTGCGCTCGCTGATCACCCTCAAGGCCCTGACCTACGCGCCCACCGGCGGGATCGTCGCCGCGGCCACCACCTCGCTGCCGGAGGAGATCGGCGGCGTCCGCAACTGGGACTACCGCTACTGCTGGCTGCGCGACTCCACGCTGACCCTCGGCGCGCTGGTGGAGGCCGGCTATCTGGAGGAGGCCGCCGACTGGCGTGACTGGCTGCTGCGCGCCGTCGCCGGCAACCCGTCCGATCTTCAGATCATGTATGGCCTGGCGGGCGAGCGGCGGCTGCCCGAACTGGAGGTCGGCTGGCTGAACGGCTACCAGGGCTCCTCGCCGGTGCGCGTCGGCAACGCGGCGGTGGACCAGCTCCAGCTGGACGTCTACGGCGAGGTCATGGACTCGCTGTACCTGTCCCGGCAGTGCGGGCTCCCCCACAAGCGGCACGCCTGGCACCTCCAGCGGGCCATGATGGAGTCCCTGGAGGCCAGGTGGCGCGAGCCCGACGAGGGGCTGTGGGAGGTGCGCGGCGCCCGGCGCCACTTCACCCACTCCAAGGTGATGGCCTGGGTCGCCGCCGACCGCGCGGTGCGCACCCTCCAGGCCCACCCCCATCTCGGCGGTGACATCCGGCGCTGGCGGGCGATGCGCGACGAGGTGCACCGGGAGGTCTGCGCCCGCGGCTACGACGCCGAACGCAACACCTTCGTGCAGTCCTACGGCTCCACCGAACTGGACGCCGCGACCCTGCTGATCCCGCAGGTCGGCTTCCTCCCGCCGGACGACCCGCGGGTGATCGGCACGGTGGAGGCGGTACGGGCCGAGCTCGACCACGGCGGCTTCGTGCGCCGCTACTCGCTGGAGCGCACCACGGTGGACGGCCTGCCCGGCAGCGAAGGCGCCTTCCTGGCCTGCTCGTTCTGGCTCGCCGACGCGCTGGCCGCGATCGGGCGGCGCGCCGACGCGGAGGAGCTGTTCGAGCGGCTGCTCGGCCTGCGCAACGACGTGGGGCTGCTCGCCGAGGAGTGGGATCCGGTCGCCGGTTGCCAGCTCGGCAACTTCCCGCAGGCGTTCAGCCACATCGGCCTGGTGAACACGGCGATGACGCTGGCGGGCGGCCCGGTGCCGAGCCGCTACGCACCCTGAGGACCCGCTCCCACGGCGGGTGAGGCACGATAAGGGCATGGATCTTGGGCTGAAGGACAGGGTGTACGTGGTCACCGGCGCCACCCGCGGGCTGGGCCTGGCCACCGCACGCGAACTGGTGGCCGAGGGCGCGAAGGTGGTCGTCAGCGGCCGCACCGAGGAGTCGGTGGCCGGCGCGGTGGACCACCTCGGCGGTCCGGACGCGGCACTGGGCATCGTGGCGGACAACGCCGAGAGCGACTCCGCGGAGCGGCTGATCGCCGCGGCCCGCGGGCGCTTCGGCCGGTTCGACGGCGTCCTGGTCAGCGTGGGCGGCCCGCCCGCCGGCGCGGTCACGGCGATCGACGACGACCAGTGGCGGGACGCGTTCGAGACGGTCTTCCTCGGCGCGGTGCGGCTCGCGCGGTCCGCCGCCGGCCAGCTGGGCGAGGGCGGGGTGATCGCCTTCGTGCTGTCCGGCTCCGTCTACGAGCCGATCCCGGGTCTCGGCATCTCCAACGGCCTGCGGCCCGGGCTGGCCGGTGTCGCCAAGACCCTCGCCACCGAGCTGGGCCCGCGCGGCATCCGGGTGCTCGGACTGCTGCCCGGCAAGATCGACACCGACCGGCTGCGCGAACTGGACGCGCTCGGCGGGGATCCCGCGGCCGCCCGGGAGCGCAACAGCGCGGCGATCCCGATGGGCCGCTACGGGACCCCCGAGGAGTTCGGCAAGGTCGCCGCGTTCCTGCTCTCCCCGGCCGCCGGCTATCTGTCCGGTGTCATGCTGCCGGTGGACGGCGGCTTCCGGGCGGGCATCTGACGGACGTCACCGCACGCGGCGGGCGCGATGGCGCTCGCCGCCCAGGCGGGCCTCGGCGGGCAGCGCGGGCAGGCCCGCCGAGCGGCGCCCCTCCGCGAGCACCTCGCGCTCCAGGGTGGCGACGACCGCCTCCGGATCGGCACTGGCGTCCAGGTCCAGCCAGATCCGCGCCCGGGGTTCGGCGGACCGGCCGGTGAGCAGCACCGCGGCCCGCGACACCCCGTCGATCTCCCCGGCGTCGGCGGCCAGCGCGTCCTCCAGGGCCCGGCCGCGCAGCACCACCCCCTCCGCCGGCCGCAACCGCCGCACCCGGGCGGCGCGGAACTGCGCCACCAGCCAGACGGCCGCCCCCGCCACCAGGACCGCCGACACCCCGGCGGCCCACGCCCACCACCCTCCCCCGGCCTGGTGACGCATCCGGGTCACGGCGCCGAGCAGGGCGTCGTGCGGGCCGCGGTACGGCCACCACGAGGGCGCGCCGAAGCCCCAGTGCCGCGGCAGGTCCAGGCCGCCGGCGAGCACGGCGGCGCCCCCGGCGAGCAGCAGCAGTCCCGCCGTACCCAGCAGGACGCGGTTCAGCACGGTGCGCACCGCCCGATCACCCCTCCTGGCCGCGGCGCAGGCGCAGCACGGCCCGCGGCGGCCGGTCCAGTCCCAGGCCGCGGACGGCGTCCGCGAGCACCTCGTCCAACTCCCGCCGTACGTCGTCGAGTTCACGGAAGTGGGACTCGGCGCGGACGGTGATCCGCCGACGGCCCACCCGCACCCGCGCCCAGCGCACCCCGGGCACCTCGATCGCCCGGTCGCGGACCACCAGGGCGGCGGCGGACCGCTCCAGGCCCGCGCGGACGGCGGATCCCGGAGCGGCCCGCATCGGCAGCAGGGTGCGCAGCCCCGGGGTGACGGCCAGCACGATCAGGCACGCCCCGAGGAGCACGGCGACCGCGGCTGCGGCGAGCACCCAGGGGTCCCCGGCCCGCCAGGTCTGCGGCGCCGCGCCGGGGAGGCGGATCCGCCAGGGCGTCGCCGGGCCGCCGGCGCGTTCCGCGACGAGGTCGTAGAGCAGCGCCCCGGCGAGCAGCAGCACGGCCGGCGCGGTGAGGGCCGACGGCACCCGCCGGGCCGACCAGAACCGCCGGGCCGGCCCGCCGTCAGGCCGCGCGCCCGTCCCGGGCCGTTCGCGACCGGGCTCGCGGCCCGGCGCGGGACCCGCGACGGCCTCGGGTGACGGGGCGTCGGGTGCGGCGGTCTCCGGCGCGGGTG
>JBEHXI010000094.1:0-24569 GCA_048498775.1 Actinomycetota bacterium
CTGGTGTCACGCATTCGCGCCTGCCTTCACAATCAAGATCGGCCACGCTGTCGGACGGTGAATCCCGCCTTCGGGTTCCGTTCCTTCCATCCGGTGGCCGATCACCGTCTGTGGCACCAGCGTCGCGCTGCGGAGCCTATGCTCGGCAGAGGCCGTCCGTCCCGACCGGCAGTGCGGGACGCGCGAGTACGCGGACGAAGGGGGAGGGACCGATGACGTTCCAGCCGCGCGAGCTGTTTCCGGACCGCTCGGCCCGCGACCTGTTCGGGGCGGAGGTCCGCCGCCACCGCGAGAAGGCGGAGATGTCGCTGCGGCGGCTGTCGGAGGTGCTGAACTACAGCAAGTCGCACCTGGCCCGGATCGAGGCGGCCGAGTCGCTCCCGTACGACGATCTGCCCGCGAAGCTGGACGCGTGCTTCGGGACGGACGGGATGTTCGCCCGGCTGTATGCGCTGGCGAGGAACGAGCCCTTCCCGGCCAAGTACCGGCGAATGATCGAGCTTGAAAGCCGGGCGGCCATCATCGAGCAGTACGTCAACGCCACGTTTCCGGGCCTTCTTCAGACACCCGAACTCGCGGAATACGCGCTGCGATGTGGCCATCCGCACGCTCCGGATGCAGAGATCACCGCCATGGTCGAGGCCAGGACCGCCCGTCAGGCTCTCCTCGACCGGCCGAAGCCACCGCGCTGTTGGTTCATCCTCGACGAGGCCGTGCTGCACAGGCCCGTGGGTGGGCCCGAAGTGATGCGCGCGCAGATGGCGTCCCTGATCGAGCGCGGGACGCAGTCGAGCGTGACCATCCAAGTGCTGCCGTTCTCGGCGGGCAACCACGCGGAGGCGGGCGGTTCGCTGACCCTTTTCACGCTTCCCGGAGAGCCGCTGATGGCCTACGAGGAAGGCAGCCAGTCCGGAACGATCATCGTCGATCAGGAGAGCGTCGCCCGCCGGAGGGAGAACTACGATCTGCTGAGGGCCATGGCCCTCTCGCCTCGCGACTCCGAGGCGGTGATCCGAGCCTCCATGAAGGACTGGTCCCCATGCCCATGACTCCGGACCTGAGCATTGCCGCGTGGCGCAAGAGCAGTTACAGCAACAACGACGGCGGGAACTGCGTCGAGGTCGCCGAGAACCTCCCCGGACTCGTCCCCGTCCGGGACTCGAAGGACCCCCACGGCCCCGCGCTGGTCTTCACCAGTGCGGCGTGGGGGTCCTTCATAGCCGGCGTGAAGGCCGGCGCCTTCGACCGCTGACAACGTTGGCCGCTACTCCGGGGGAGTCGGGGTGCTCGGGCTGCGGTACATCGCCTGCACGTCGAGTTCGAGCTTGATGGTGGGGCCGACGACCGCGATGCCGCGGGCCAGCATGGAGCGCCAGTTGAGGGTGTAGTCCTCGCGGTGCAGTTCCGCGGTGGCCAGTGCGGCGCAGCGCAGCTCCTCGCCGTAGCCGCCGTTGACGACGCCGAGGTAGTTGGTGTCCAACTCGACCACGCGGCTGACGCCGTGCATGGTCAGCGAGCCCTGCACGGTCCACCGGGAGCCGTTGCGGTGGATGAACCGCTGGCTGGCGAAGTGCAGGTAGGGGTAGCGCTCGACGTCGAGGAAGTCCCCGGACCGCAGGTGGTTGTCGCGGGTCTTGTTGCCGGTGGTGATGCTCGCCGACTCGATGGTGATCTCGACGTAGCTGTCCTCCATGCGCTCCGCGACGCGGATTCCACCGTCGAACTTGGTGAAGCGGCCGTGCACGTTGGCCATGCCGACGTGCCGGGCGATGAACCGGATGGCGGTGTGCGGCGGGTCGAAGAGCCACTCGCCGGGCGGCGGGAGTTCCTTGAGCGGCGAGGGCGTCAGCTGCATGGTGCCGATGGCGGTCCGGGCGCCCGCCGCCGTCTCGACCGTCTTGCGGATCGGCTGGAGGCCCTCGGCCGTGGCGAGCATGGAGTACTGGCCGGGCGGGAGTGCCGCGACGAATCTGCCGAACGGGTCGCTGGTGGCGGTGACGACCTTCCGGTGCGTCGTGGTCTCCGAGACCGTGATCTCGGCGCCCTGCAGCGGCTCGCCGATCGGATCGACCACCTCGCAGCTGAGGATTCCGGCACCTGCGGGCACTGACGGAAAAAGCGCCCCTCCGTAACCCTCGCCGCGTCGGCGGCGGAACAGCCCGAACCCCATTCCTGGCGTCCTCCTAGGACGAATCAGATAGTTGTGTGCGCCATGGACTGGCGCGAGCAGACTACAAGTCCGTCAACCCTTCAACAAAAAGCCGGGGTTGACGCGCTATATGCGCCTCTGACCCTCGGACATACGTTCCAAACACCCGATGAATCGACTGTTGACCTGCGGTGATGTGACGGTCACCGTCGGGAGGCGAGGCGGCATGTGAGCGCCGTCACTGCGGCCGCGACGGCGGCGGCCAACGCCAGGGGAAGCACCGGCAGGGCGGGCCGCCCGGTCAGGGAGCCGGTGACCAGGGAGCTGACGGCGGCGTGCGCGGGTGATCCGCTCACCACCAGGACCAGCAGGGCCGTTCCGGCACTGACCGGAATCGGCCAGCCGGGGCGGCGCAGCAGCGGCGGGTTGCACAGCGCTCCGGCCGCCGTGCCGATCAGGGCGCAGACGACCGTGCTCAACAACCCGGCGGTGACGGCCGGCCCGTACGGGACGGAGACGGTGTGGCCCGCGCTGTGCGGGTCCGACACCGCGGCCACCGCCAGGGAGCCGCTCACCCCGAGCACCAGCGAGGCGGCCAACGCCGTTATGAGATAGGCCAGTTGGACGCGTGCCGGGCTGGTGGCCGCCGCGGTGACCGCGCGGGCGGCGGGCGGCTCCCCGGTGACGCAGACCCGGACCAGCCAGGCGGCGGCGGGCACCACGGCCGCCGCCGCGTAGCCCAGGCTGTCCAGGATCGGCTGCCCGGACTGCACCCCGACGGCAAGGAACACCCCGTACAGCAGCAGCGGGCCCAGCCAGCGGCGGGAGCGCAGCAGCAGGGCGGCCTGGTAGCGCAGCAGGGCCGTCACCGGGCGTCCCCGTTCCCCGGAACCGTCCGGACGGCCGTGATGTGCCAGGGCGGTTCGGCGGTGAGCAGGGCGCGCAGCACCGCGTCCGAGGCGTCGGCGGGGACGGTGATCCGGACGGCTCCGGCGGCGGTGCGGGTGTGCGGGGGCAGGCCGGCGGGCGGCTCGCCGCGGCCCTCCGCCTCGATCTCCACCGGCGCCGCCGGGGCCGGGCCCGCGGTCAGCCGGCCGCCCGCCACCGTGTGCACGGCCGTGGCCGCGCCCGCCAGCCGGCGCGGATCGTGGTCGACGAACACCACCGCGCCGCCCGCCACCACCCGTTCGGCGACCGCCGCGTCGAGGACCGTCCGCGCGGCCTGGTCCAGGCCCGTCCACGCCTCGTCCAGCACCAGCAACTCCGGTTCGGCGAGCAGCGCCTGGGCGACGGCGACCTTCTGCGCGGTGCCCTTGGAGAGCCGGTCCAGCGGCGTCGCGGCGTGACCGGTCGCGC
This sequence comes from Actinomycetota bacterium, assembly GCA_048498775.1. Lineage (GTDB taxonomy): Bacteria > Actinomycetota > Actinomycetes > Streptomycetales > Streptomycetaceae > JBEHXI01. Next base: position 3,506 of record JBEHXI010000094.1, read on the forward strand.
CGAACCGCTCCAGCCAGCCCGCGGCCCGGCGGGCGGCCTCCCGGCCGGGCAGGCCGTGCACCCGGCCCAGGTGCGTCAGATAGCCCAGGGCGCCGAAGGGCAGCGCCACCGAGAACCGCTCCGGGACGTACGCGGTGGCCGGGCGCCCGGCGATCCGCCCGGCGCTGGGGGCGTCGATCCCGGCCATCAGCCGCAGCAGGGTGGACTTCCCGCTGCCGTTGGCGCCCTGGAAGCGCAGCAGCGCGCCGCGCGGGATGTCCAGGTCCACATCGCGCAGCACCCACGGGCCGCGCAGCCCGTAGCGCCGCCCGACTCCCGTCAGCCTCAGCACCGGCACCGCTCCCCCCTCGGTTCGTCCAACGGGCCCGCCCGGCCGCCGGTTCCCGCGGCCGGGTGGCATCCTTGTCCGGGTGACCAGCACCGATCCCTTCATCGCCGCGGGCCCCTCGGAGCGGGACACGGCACCGCAGTTCGTCCTGCCGCTCGTCGTCCGCATCGAGCGCGACGATCCGCCCGCCCGCACCGACGCGCTCCAGACCTCGGCCCGCGCGGTGCTCACCTTCCTGTCGGACGAGCGGACGGCGGACGGCGGCGAGTGGGCCGAGCGGCGGCGTTGCTGGGAGGACGGCCGGATCCGCAAGGTGGTCCGCCGGGCGCGTGGCGCGGAGTGGCGGCGCGCCGAGGCGCTGCCCGGGATCACGGTGGCGGGCGAGCGGGCGCGGGTGCGGGTCTTCCCCCCGGTGCCGCTGGACGGCTGGCCCAAGGAGCTGGCGCGTCTCCAGGTGTCGGGCACCGAGTTGGACGACCCGGAGCCGCCCGGCCCGGCCGATCCGGCGCTGCCGGTGCTGTGGCTCAACCCGGAGCTGGGGATGTCCGCGGGCAAGGCCATGGCGCAGACCGGTCACGCGGCCCAACTGGCCTGGTGGGAGCTGCCGGACGAAGCCCGCGCCGCCTGGCGGGAGGCGGGCTTCGCGCTGTGCGTGCGCACCGCGGAACCCGCCCGCTGGCCGGCGCTGACCTCGGGCGGTCTGCCGGTGGTCCGCGACGCGGGCTTCACCGAGATCGCCCCGGGCTCCTGCACGGTCGTCGCGGACCACCCGGCACTGCGCGCGCACCGCTGACGGCGCTACGGCCGGCCTCGGAGCGCCGCCCCGACCGGCCGCGTACCGCGGCAGGTCGGGGCGGTCGCGCATCTACCGGCCACCGTCACCGAGAGGGCCGGGGCCTGTCCTCGATGAGCGGCATCCCGGCCGGGACCGCCCACCGCCGCCCGGCGGCCCGCCTCACTTCAGGTGCCGGCCGAAGAACCCGTTCGTGTCCTCCAACTCGAACCACGGGGTGCCGGTGTGCCCGCCCGGATTGGCGTGCAGCGTCTTCTCCCTGGTGCCGAAGGCGTCGAACAGGTCCAGGGCCCGCTGCCGGGGGTTCCCTTCGTCGTCCCACTGCAGCAGGAGCAGCAGCGGAATGGCGACCTGCCGGGCCTCCTCGCGCTGGGCGCGGGGCACGTACCCCCCGGCGAAGAAACCGGCGGCCGCGATGCGCGGCTCGACGACCGCCAGCCGGATACCGACGGCGGTCCACCCCGAGTAGCCGACCGGGCCGCCGATCCCGGGCAGCGCGAGGAGGGCGTCCAGGGTGATCCGCCATTCCGGGACCGCCATTTCGACCAGCGGGCCGACGATGGACTCGAAGATCTCATCGACCGGCTCGCCGGCCCGCATCGCCCGGCGCAGTTCGGCGCGGGCCTGCTCGTCGGCGGCGGAACGGGGCCGGTCACCGCACCCGGCGGCGTCGATGGCGGCCACCGCGTAGCCGTACGCCGCGGTGCGCCGGGCCCGGGCCACCAGCCGGGCCTCCCCCTTGGACAGGCCGTTGTTGTGGGCCATCAGGATCAGCGGGGCCGGTGCGGCGGATTCGGGCGTCCACAGGGTGCCGGGGATCTCGCCGAGGATGAACTCGCGTTCGACGACGCCGTCGTCGAGGCGCTGTTCGGAAGTGAATCGCATGGTCGTGCCTTTCGGGAGTGCTCGTGAACGGCGCTCCCGGGCGACCTACCGCCCGACCGTGACCCCGGAGGGGAGCACCCATGTCGATACTGCGTTCACGGGTACCACCTCCTCGTTCTCTCGCACGGCCGCCGAAAAAGTAGCAGTGGCCCCCGTGGTTCCGCCAACAGGTTTCCGCGGAGGATCCAGGACCGGCTGCCAGGGCAGGCCCTCCGGTGTTCCCCGGGGCCGTGCTACGACACGGCCGGCCACAGGGCGAGGACCCGCGCGGCGACCTGGGCGACGTCCATTCCCGCCGTGTCCACCACCAGCGTGCCGGGCGGGTCGGCCGCCGCGATCTCCTCGACCTGCCGTGCGGTGCGCCGCAGCTGGTCGCGGGCGCCGGTGCCGATCTCCCGGCGGCGCACCCGCTCCTCCAGCACGTCCATCGGCGCGGTCAGCCGGACCACGGTGAACGCCGCGTCCGGTACCGCGTCGGCGATCCACGGCATCTCCTGGCGCAGGTCCGCGAAGACCCCGCACAGCATCAGGCGGGTGTGACCGAAGGCGGCGTAGTTCGCCCACACCGCGGCCAGGTTGCGGCGGGCCGGCTCCCACGGCGGCAGCTCCGGCACCGGCCAGGGATAGACCCGGTCCAGTTCGTCGCAGTCCACCAGGGCGTGCGGCACGCCGTCCGCGGCGAGCCGGAGCGAGACCTCGTAGGCGGTCGAGGTCTTCCCGACACCCGCCGCCCCGCAGATCACCAGCACGTCCACCGTGTCCCCGACGGCCGTGGCGGCAGCCCCCGTCGAGCCCAACTCCCCGCTCCCCTCACCCGCTTGCCGCGCCAGTCTGGTGCGCGCGGTCCCACCCCGCCAGAGCTTAAGCTCAAATCCACCTCTGAACCGGACGAACGGGGATTGAAAGCACCGCTTCGGGGTGATGTCCCGAACACGGCAACACCGGCCGCGAGAGGGGGACAGGCGTGGGCCACAGCGGACGTCTGGGGCTGGGGATCGGCTGGCGCCCGCCGATCGCCGCCGCGGTGGAGCGGCTGCCGGGGGTGGAGTGGGTCGAGGTGGTCGCGGAGAACGTCTGCCCCGGCCATCTCCCGGCGTCCCTGCGGCGGTTGCGGGAGCGCGGGGTGACGGTGGTCCCGCACGGGGTGAGCCTGGGCCTGGGCGGCGCGGAACGCCCCGCTCCGGCGCGGCTGGCCGCGCTCGCCGAACTCGCCGAGGCCCTGGACGCGCCGCTGGTCAGCGAGCACATCGCGTTCGTGCGGAGCTCGGGGACGCTGACCGGGGCCGCGCCGCTGGAGGCCGGGCACCTGCTGCCCGTCCCGCACACCCGGGACGCGCTGGACGTGCTGTGCGCGAACGTCGCCGAGGCGCAGGACGCGCTGCCGGTGCCGCTGGCGCTGGAGAACATCGCGGCGCTGCTGCGCTGGCCCGACGAGGAGTTCAGCGAGGGCGAGTTCCTGGCCGAGCTGGTCGAGCGCACCGGCGTCCGCCTGCTGATCGACGTGGCCAACCTCCACACCAACCGGGTCAACTGCGGCACCGACCCGGCCCGCACACTGGACGCGCTGCCGCTGGAGGCCATCGCGTACGTGCATGTGGCGGGCGGCGTCGAGCAGGACGGCGTGTGGCACGACACCCACGCCCATCCGGTGGGCGAGCCGGTGCTGGGCCTGCTGGCCGAGCTGGCCGGGCGCGTCGATCCGCCGGGGATCCTGCTGGAACGGGACGACGACTTCCCGCCGGAGGCCGAACTGGCCGCCGAACTCGACGCGATCCGCGCCGCCGCCGCGGGGACGGTCCGCCATGCCCGGTGACGCGGGGGTGGAGGACGCCCGGCGCCGCCTGGCGCACTCCCAGGCGGCGCTGCTGTCCTCGCTGGTCGCCGGTGCCCCGCTGCCGCCGGGGTTCGACGGCGCGCGCGTGCGGGCGCAGGCCGACGCGCTGGCCGCCAAGCGGGCCGACGTGGTGGCCCGGGTGGCCCCGGAACTCCCCCGCATCCTGGGCGCGGCGTACCGTCCGGCGTTCCACGCCTACGCCCTCGGCCACCCGCTGCCCGGCGGGTACCGGCGCGACGCGCTGGACTTCGCCGAGCAGGTGCTGCGCTTCCCCGGCGCCGCCGGCATCGGCCCGCGGGCCCGCAGGCGGCTGCGCCGGTGGTGGACCGAGCGCAGCGGCCCCGCGCCCTCCCTCGGCTACCGGCTCCGGCGGCTGCTCAGGCCAGCTGCGAGATGAGCTCGGCCACCGACTTGCGGCGCCCCGTGAAGAACGGGATCTCCTCGCGGACGTGCCGCCGGGCCTCGGCGCCGCGCAGGTGCCGCATCAGGTCCACGATCCGGTGCAGTTCGTCGGCCTCGAAGGCCAGCAGCCACTCGTAGTCGCCCAGCGAGAAGGACGCGACGGTGTTGGCCCGCACGTCCGGGTAGCCGCGCGCCATCTTGCCGTGGTCGGCGAGCATCCGGCGGCGGTCCTCGTCGGGCAGCAGGTACCACTCGTAGGAGCGGACGAAGGGGTAGACGCTCAGGTAGTTGCGCGGGTTCTCGTCGGCGAGGAAGGCCGGGATGTGCGACTTGTTGAACTCCGCGGGGCGGTGCAGCGCCATGTTCGACCAGACCGGCTCCATGGCGCGGCCGAGCCGGGTGCGGCGGAAGAGGTTGTAGGCCTCCTGGAGCGCGTCGGAGGTCTCGGCGTGCCACCAGATCATCAGGTCGGCGTCGGCCCGCATCCCGGAGACGTCGTAGGTGCCGCGGACCGTGACGTCCTTGGCGGCGAGCTGGTCGAAGAGTTCCTGGACCTCGTCGGCGTAGCCGGCGCGGTCCTCGGGCAGCACCTCGCGCAGGCGGAAGACGGACCACAGGGTGTAGCGGATGACCTCGTTGAGGTCGCGCGCCTTCTTCCCTGCGTTCGGGGCCTTCGCGTGGGCAGCGTTCTCGGTCATGATGCGGATTCTCCTGATTCTCCTGCGCCGTCCGCGGGGCCCGCCTTGAGGGTCCCCAGGACATGGTCGGCCGCCGTGCGGGCGCCGGCGACGCACGCGGGGATCCCCACGCCGTCGTAGGCGGCGCCGCACACCACCACGCCCGGCAGCTTGGCGAGGTGTTCGCGGATCCGGGCCACCCGGTCCAGGTGGCCCACGGGGTACTGCGGCAGGCCGCCCGTCCACCGGGTCACCCGGGCGGCGACCGGCACGGCCGTCAGGCCCACGGCCTGCTCCAGGTCCTCCCGGGACAGGCGGACCAGGTCGGTGTCGTCCCAGGCCAGGTCGGCCTCCTCGCCGTGCCGCCCGACGGAGGTGCGCAGCACGAAGGTGTCCGGCCCGGCGTCGGCCAGCCAGCCCCACTTCTGGGTGGCGAAGGTGGACGCCTTGATGGTGTGCCCGTCCACCGGCGGGACGAGGAAGCCGCTGCCCGCCGGCATCCGCAGCATGTCGCGGCGGCGGAACGCCATGGTGATCAGCGCCATGCTCGCGTACTCGACGGTCGCGAGCTCGGCGGCGGCCCCGGGCGACTCGGCGCCGAGGAGCCGGGCGGCCTCCGGGGCGGGCGCGGCGAGCACCACCGCGTCGGCCTGGAGGGCGGTGCGCCCGCCCGGGCCGTCCGTGACGACCTCCCAGCCGGTGGGGGTGCGCCGCAGTTCGGCGGCGCGGGTTCCGGTGCGGATGTCGGCGCCGGCGGCGCGGCAGGCGTCGGCGACCGCGCCGGGCAGCCGCCCGACACCGCCGCGGATGCCCGTGAAGACCGGTCCGGCGCCGGCGCCGGCGGCCGCGGCGGCGCGCTGGGCCTGCCGGACGCCCTCGATGAGGGAGCGGGAGGTGCGGGCGATCTCGAAGAGCTTCGGGACGGCGGCGCGCATCGAGATGCGGTAGGCGTTGCCCGCGTACACCCCGCCGAGCAGCGGCTCGACGAGCCGGTCGACGACCTCGTGGCCGAGGCGGGCGGCGACGTACTCGCCGACCGCCACGTCGTCGCCGACGGGGGTGCGGGGTGCCACATGGTCCAGGGGGAGGCGCGCCAGGCCGGCCGGGGAGAGCACCCCGGAGGCGGACAGCGGGCCGAGGTCGCCGGGGACGCCCATCAGGTGGCCGCGCGGCATGGGCCGCAGCCGGCCGCGGGTCCACAGGGCCGCCTGGGCGGTCACGGGCGGCTGGAGGTCGTCGCCGAGTCCGACGTCGCGCGCCAGGCCCACCGCTTCGGGCCGCAGCGCCAGCATGGACTCGGCGCCCAGGTCCACCGGGGTGCCCGCGATCTCGTCGGCGTACAGCTTGCCGCCGAGACGTTCGGCCGCCTCCAGCACCGTGACCCGGGCGGCCCCGCCGCCGAGCAGGAAGTGCGCGGCGGCCAGACCGGAGATGCCGCCGCCGACCACCACGACATGACCGCGAGCCGGGCCGGTGAGCCCGCCCGCGTGTGCTTCGCTCATACCCCTACTGTGCCACTGGGCCCGGCGCGCTCCGCGCCGGGTGCCATGTTCCGGCCGGGCTTTGGCTCAGAGCTCGGTGGCCGTGTGGACGAAGTCCACGAGCCGGGTGAGGGTGTCCGGGTCGGTGTTGGGCAGGACGCCGTGGCCGAGGTTGAAGATGTGGCCGCTGCCGGCCATCACGGCCTGGGCGGCGTGCAGCACCTCGCGGGCCTTGGTCTCGACGGCGGCCTGCGGGGCGAAGAGGACCGCCGGGTCCAGGTTGCCCTGGAGCGCCTTGCCGGGGCCGACGCGGCCGGCCGCCTCGTCCAGGGGGACGCGCCAGTCCACGCCGACCACGTCGGCGCCGGCCTTGCCCATCAGGCCCAGCAGCTCGCCGGTGCCGACGCCGAAGTGGATGCGCGGCACCCCGTATCCGGCGACGGCCTGCAGGACCTTGGTGGACGCGGGCATGACCGAGCGGCGGTAGTCGTCGGGCGCGAGCGCGCCGACCCAGGAGTCGAAGAGCTGCACGGCCGAGGCGCCCGCCTCGATCTGGACCTTGAGGAACGTGGCGGTGATGCCGGCCAGGCGGTCCAGCAGGTCCGCCCAGAGCTCGGGCTCCCCGTACATGAGCGCCTTGGTCCGTTCGTGGTGCCGGGACGGACCGCCTTCGACCAGGTAGCTCGCCAGAGTGAACGGCGCTCCGGCAAAACCGATCAGCGGGGTGCTGCCGAGCTCACCCACGAGCTGCCCGACGGCCTCGGTGACGTAGGAGACGTCACCGGGCTCCAGCGGCCGCAGCCGGTCCAGGTCGGCGCGCGAGCGGATCGGCTCGGCGACCACCGGGCCGACGCCGGGCTTGATGTCCAGGTCCAGGCCGATCGCCTTGAGCGGCACCACGATGTCGCTGAAGTAGATGGCGGCGTCCACCTTGTGACGGCGCACCGGCTGGAGGGTGATCTCGGTGACCAGGTCGGGCCGCATGCACGACTCCAGCATCCCGGTGCCCTCGCGCACCTTGCGGTACTCCGGCAGCGAGCGTCCGGCCTGGCGCATGAACCACACCGGGGTGTGGGGCACCGGCTGGAGGCGGCAGGCGCGGATGAAGGGGGAATCCGCGGTGTCGGGGATCACACTGCGGTCAGCGGGGGTCGGCTCGTCAGCACTCACGCCCAGAATCTTCGCACGGGCGGCGGACCCCCGGGCCCGCGGTCCGGGGCCCGGGACCGCACCCAGGACCGTGCCCGGCGCCGCCCGGCCGCCGCGCCGCCGCCGCGCCGCCGTGTTGCCGTGTGCCTCCCGGACCGGGGGCCCCGCGACCCCTAGTCTTCCGGGCATGGCTGCGGCTTCGGGGCACCGCTCGGACGAGGATGGGGTACCGCTCGCTTTCGAGCGGGGGGTGGGCGCGTTGCGGGCCGCTCGCGTGCGCCCGGAGGTGACGCTGGAGGCGGTGCCCGCGCCCAGACGGCTCGCCCCGCACGCCTTCGCGCTGGAGGCGTCGGTGCTGGTGGAGGACGAGGAGCTGGCCGACGGGCGGCTGGTGCTGCTCTACGACCCGGAGGGCCGCGAGGCGTGGCAGGGCGAGTTCCGCCTGGTCACCCTGGCCCGCGCGGAGCTGGAGCCGGAGATGGCGGCCGATCCGCTGCTGCCCGAGGTGTGCTGGTCGTGGCTGACCGGCGCGCTGGCCGCGCGCGGGGTCCGGTACGGCGAGCCCAGCGGCACGGTGTCGCGGACCTCCTCCCACCACTTCGGGGGGCTGGCCGACCGCGCGGACAGCACCCAGATCGAGGTGCGCGCGTCCTGGACGCCGCTGCCGGGCGACCAGGGCGCCGGCCCGGACTTCGGGGCGCATCTGGCGGCCTGGTGCGAGCTGTTGGCCACCTGCGCGGGGCTGCCGCCGCTGCCGGGCGACCAGGGCGGGGGCGTGGTGCCGCTGCCCAACCGGCGCGGCCCGCGCTGAGCGGCGGTGCGGGGCCCCGGCCGCGTCCCCCCGGGGGCGCCGGGGCGAGGCGGACGCGACCGGTCCTGACGGAACGCGACCGGGTCGGCGCCCGTGCGCCGGGGGTCCGTGCGGGTGCTCCGGTGCCGCGCGGTCAGCCGACCGGGGCGCACGGGGCGGCGAATCGTATTCGCTTCCGTTCCTGACCGATCTGATGCGCTTTCGGGTTGGAATCGATCGTTTGAGCGCCCAACTTGCCCGAAATGTTACGCAATAAATCGTGATCTTCCCCTAAAGGCGGGTTCCGATACTGCCGAAGGAGACTGTGACCTTATCCCTGCGGAGATGCCCTGGCCCTGCCCCTCCCCTGGGCCGGATCGTCCGCCACCCCCCACAGGAGGCCCGGTGTCGGTTCTTCTCGACCACCCCACAAGCCTGGTCGCCTACCGCCCGATCAAGCCGACGGCCATGGTCGTCGTCGCCGACCCGCGCGTCCGCAGCACCGTGACACGGCATCTGTGGGCTCTCGGCGTCCGCGACGTCATCGAGGCGTCGTCGATCGCGGAGGCCCGTCCCCGGGTCGGCACCCCACGAGACATCTGCGTCGCCGACGTCCACCTGCCCGACGGTTCCGGGCTGACCCTGCTCGCCGAGACCCGCGCCGCCGGCTGGCCGAACGGCCTGGCGCTGTCCGCCGCCGACGACATCGGCGCGGTCCGCAACGCGCTCGCCGGCGGGGTCAAGGGCTACGTGGTCACCGGCACCCGCACCACCGCCGGCCTCATCCAGCGCCCCGGCGCCGCCCCCATCGGCGCGCCCGGCGCCCGCCTCCAGCGCCGCCCACCGGGCGCCCCCGGGCACCCGGGCGGCTACCGGGAGCTGTCGGGCCGCGAGGTGGAGGTGCTCAGACTGGTCGCCGAGGGCCAGTCCAACAAGGCCATCGGCGTGTCCATGGGGCTGTCGGCGCTCACCGTGAAGAGTCACCTGGCGCGGATCGCCCGCAAGCTCGGCACCGGCGACCGCGCGGGCATGGTCGCCGTCGCGCTGCGCACCGGCATCATCCACTGACGGCATCACCCACCCAGGCGGATCGTGAGCTCCGCGCCCGCCGCCGCACCGCCCCCCGAGCGGGTGCAGCGGACGGCGCGGAACGTCCGCCCGGGCGCCGCGTGCGCCGACCCGCGCCGCCCGCGACCCGTCCCGGCTACCCTTGACGGGTGACCGACGCCCAAGAGACCGCAAGCGAAGCCCTCCCGGCGCCGGTCCCGCTGCTGGAACCGCGCGAGGGCATCCCGCCGGTGACCGCCGGCCCGAAGGCCCTCGCCGAGGTGGTGTCGGCCTTCGCCGCGGGCACCGGCCCTGTCGCCGTCGACGCCGAGCGCGCATCCGGCTACCGCTACGGACAGCGGGCCTATCTGGTCCAGTTGCGCCGTGCCGGAGCAGGGACCGCGCTGATCGACCCCGTCGCCTGTCCCGACCTGTCCGCGCTCGGCGACGCCCTCGTCGACGTGGAGTGGGTGCTGCACGCGGCGACGCAGGACCTGCCGTGCCTGGACGAGATCGGCATGCGGCCGACGGTGCTGTTCGACACCGAGCTCGCCGGGCGGCTGGCCGGGTTCGCCCGGGTCGGCCTGGGCGCCATGGTCGAGTCCGTCCTCGGCTACGCCCTGGAGAAGGGCCACTCCGCCGTCGACTGGTCCACCCGCCCGCTGCCCGACCCCTGGCTGCGCTACGCCGCGCTCGACGTCGAGCTGCTGGTGGACCTGCGCGACGCCCTGGAGGAGCGGCTGCGCGAGCAGGGCAAGCTGGAGTGGGCGCTCCAGGAGTTCGCCGCCATCGCCGCCGCGCCGCCGCCCCCGCCGCGCACCGACCCGTGGCGCCGCACCTCCGGGATGCACAAGGTGCGCCGCCGCCGCCAGCTCGGCGCGGTGCGCGAGCTGTGGACCCTGCGCGACCAGCTCGCCCGGGAGCGCGACGTCTCCCCCGGCCGGGTGCTCAGCGACGCCGCGATCGTCGCCGCCGCGCTGGCGATGCCGGCCAACGTGCACGCCCTGACCGCGCTGCCCGGCTTCGGCAACCGGATGGGCCGCCGCCAGCTGGACGTCTGGCAGTCCGCGGTGGACCGGGTGCGGGCGATGCCGGAGCGGGACCTGCCGCAGCCGGGGCCGGCGCCGACCGGACCGCCGCCGCCGCGCTCCTGGGCCGACAAGGACCCGGCCGCCGCCGCCCGGCTCAGCGCCGCCCGCGCCGCGGTCAGCGCGCTCGCCGAGGAGCTGAACCTCCCGCAGGAGAACCTGATCTCCCCCGACACCGTGCGCCGCCTGTGCTGGGAGCCGCCCGCGGAGCCGACCACCGAGGCGGTCGCCACCCGGCTGACCGAGCGCGGCGCGCGGCCGTGGCAGGTCGAGCTGGTGTCGGCGACGCTGGCCGGCGCGCTGTCGGCCGTCGCGCCGGACGCCTGATCACAGCGGTTCACAGCGATTCCACTGCGCCCCCGGCCGCCTCGCGCGCGCCGGGGGCGCCGTGCCGCGTGTGACCTTCACCGCTCCCGGCGAGGGGGCTGGGCACTATGGTTACTCGCAAGTAGCATGACGGGGTGAGCCGCCGCAGTTTTCAACGTTCCCGCGGCGCGCCCTGCGCAGCCCCCGCATCTGGAGGAGAGCCAAGTGCCTCGTACCGCTAGGGACGTCGTCTTCGTCGACGGTGTCCGCACCCCGTTCGGCAAGGCGGGCCCGAAGGGCATCTACCACGAGACCCGCGCAGACGACCTCGTGATCAAGTGCATCCGGGAACTGCTGCGGCGCAACCCGGACCTGCCGGCGGAGCGGGTCGACGAGGTCGCCGTCGCCGCCACCACGCAGATCGGCGACCAGGGCCTGACCCTCGGCCGCACCGCCGCCATCCTGGCGGGCCTGCCGAAGTCGGTCCCCGGCTACTCCATCGACCGCATGTGCGCGGGCGCGATGACCGCGGTGACCACCACCGCGGGCGGCATCGCCTTCGGCGCGTACGACGTGGTCGTCGCCGGCGGTGTGGAGCACATGGGCCGCCACCCGATGGGTGAGGGCGTCGACCCCAACCCGCGCTTCGTCTCCGAGAAGCTGGTCGACGAGTCCGCCCTGTTCATGGGCATGACCGCGGAGAACCTGCACGACCGGTTCCCGCACATCACCAAGCAGCGCGCCGACGAGTACGCGGTGCGCAGCCAGGAGAAGGCCGCCAAGGCGTACGCCAACGGCAAGATCCAGCCGGACCTGGTGCCGGTCTCCGTCCGGCGCACCAACCCGGACGCCGGCGAGACGGGCTGGGGCCTGGCCACCGCCGACGAGCCGATGCGCCCGGGCACCACCCTGGAGAGCCTGGCGAGCCTGAAGACCCCGTTCCGGCCGCACGGCCGGGTGACCGCGGGCAACGCGGCGGGCCTCAACGACGGCGCCACCGCCTCCCTGCTGGCCGCCGAGGACGTGGCCCGCGAGCTGGGCCTGCCGGTGAAGATGCGCCTGGTCTCCTACGCCTTCGCGGGCGTCGAGCCCGAGGTGATGGGCATCGGCCCGGTGCCGGCGACCGAGAAGGCGCTGGCCAAGGCCGGCCTGTCGATCTCCGACATCGGCCTGTTCGAGGTCAACGAGGCGTTCGCCGTGCAGGTGCTCGCCTTCCTGGACCACTACGGCATCGCCGACGACGACGAGCGCGTCAACCAGTACGGCGGCGCCATCGCCTTCGGCCACCCGCTGGCCTCCTCCGGTGTCCGGCTGATGACGCAGCTGGCCCGCCAGTTCGAGGAGAACCCGCACGTCCGCTACGGCCTGACCACCATGTGCATCGGCTTCGGCATGGGCGGAACGGTCATCTGGGAGAACCCGCACTTCGAGGGGGACAAGTGAGCACCACCGCAGAGCTGCTCAAGGGGGCGGCCGAGCTGTTCCCCGACGAGGTCGTCACCCAGGCGCACGTCCGCCACCTCGACCTCCCCCAGCGGGCCGGCCGCTTCGCGCTGATCACGCTGGACAACGGCCTGGACCACACCAAGCCGACCACCTTCGGCCCGCAGTCGCTCGCCAACCTCGACACGGCGATCGACCAGGTCGCCAAGGAGGCCCAGGACGGCGAGATCGTCGGCGTCGGCATCACCGGCAAGCCGTTCATCTTCGCCGTGGGCGCCGACCTCAAGGGCGTGGAGATCCTCAAGCGCCACGAGGACGCGCTGGCCATCGGCAAGGGCGGCCACGACGTCTTCAAGCGCCTGGCCGACCTGGCCGTGCCGACCTTCGCGTACTACAACGGCGCCGCGATGGGCGGCGGCGTCGAGGTCGGTCTGCACTGCACGTACCGCACCGTGTCCTCCGCGATCCCGGCGTTCTCCCTGCCCGAGGTCTTCCTCGGCCTGGTCCCCGGCTGGGGCGGCTGCACCCTGCTGCCGAACCTGATCGGCGCCGACCGCGCCGTCTCGGTGATCATCGAGAACTCGCTCAACCAGAACAAGCAGCTCAAGGGCGCCCAGGTCTACGAGCTCGGCATCGCCGACGCGCTGTTCGAGGGCGCGGACTTCCTGGAGCAGTCGCTGGCCTGGACCGCCGCCGTGCTGCGCGGCGAGATCGAGGTCTCCCGGCCCGCCGTGGACCGCGGCGAGGCCTGGGACCAGGCCGTGGCGCGCGGCAAGTTCATCGCCGACAGCAAGGTGCACGGCGCGGCCCCCGCCGCCTACCGGGCCCTGGACATCATCGCCGGCGCCAAGAACGGCGACCTGCGCCACGGCTTCGAGGCCGAGGACCGCGCGCTGGCCGACCTGATCATGGGCGGCGAGCTGCGCAGCGGCATCTACGCCTTCAACCTGGTGCAGAAGCGCGGCAAGCGCCCGGCCGGCGCCCCGGACAAGTCGCTGGCGCGCCCGGTGTCCAAGGTCGGCATCGTCGGCGCGGGCCTGATGGCCTCTCAGCTGGCGCTGCTGTTCGCCCGCCGCCTCGAGGTGCCGGTCGTGCTGACCGACATCGACCAGGAGCGCGTGGACAAGGGCGTGGGCTACGTCCACGGCGAGGTCGAGAAGCTGCTGGCCAAGGGCCGTATCAACGGTGACAAGGCCAACCGTCTCAAGGCCCTGGTGACCGGCTCCCTGGACAAGGCCGAGGCCTTCGGGGACGCCGACTTCGTCATCGAGGCGGTCTTCGAGGAGATGGGCGTCAAGCAGCAGGTGTTCGCCGAGGTGGAGGCCGTGGTGCAGCCGCACACGATCCTCGCCACCAACACCTCCTCGCTGTCGGTCTCCGAGATGGCGTCGAAGCTGAAGAACCCGGAGCGGGTCGTCGGCTTCCACTTCTTCAACCCGGTCGCGGTCCTGCCGCTGCTGGAGATCGTGCGCGGCGAGAAGACCGACGACGCCTCGCTGGCCACCGCCTTCGCCGTCGCCAAGAAGCTGAAGAAGACCGCGGTGCTGGTCAAGGACGCCCCGGCGTTCGTGGTCAACCGCGTGCTGACCCGCTTCCTCGGCGAGGTGCTGCGCTCCATCGACGAGGGCACCCCGGTGGAGGTCGCGGACAACGCCCTGGCGCCGCTCGGCCTGCCGATGTCCCCGATCGTGCTGCTGGAGCTCGTCGGCCCGGCCGTCGCCCACCACGTGGCGGGCACGCTGAACAAGGCGTTCCCGGACCGCTTCGGCGTCTCGGAGAACCTCGGCCGCGTGGTCGCCGCCGGCAAGCGGAACCTGTACCGCTACGACTCCGGCAAGCCGGAGTTCGACCCCGAGGTCGCCGCGCTGTTCGAGGTCGGCGACACGGTGCTGACGGAGGAGCAGGTCCGCGACCGCGCGCTGAACGCCATCGCGCAGGAGGTCCAGCTGATGCTGGACGAGGGCGTCGTCGCCGAGGCGCAGGACATCGACCTGTGCCTGATCACCGGCGCCGGCTGGCCGTTCCACCTGGGCGGCATCACGCCGTACCTGGACCGCGAGGGCGTCTCCGAGCGGGTGAACGGCAAGCGGTTCCTCGCTCCGGGCATCGCCAGCGTCCCGGCGTGAGCCTGACCTGAACCTGTCCTGCCCGGCTCGCGGGCCCGGTCTGACGGGCCCGTGAGCCCGGCCTGACCGGCCGCCGAAGGGCCGCCCGCACCCCCGTGCCGGGCGGCCCTTCGCCATGTCCGCGCGCGCCCGTCAGTCGCGGCGGAACTCCCGGACGTCCTGCCCCGGCCGCCAGCTGCGTATCACCAGCCGCCCGTCGGCCACAAAGGTCAGCACGGCCTCCGTCAGGTCCAACCGGAAGGCGTGAAACGGCCCCGGGGGCTGCTCGGGAACCCGCTCGGCCTCCAGCGCGGCCGGGTCGGTGATCTCCACCGCCCGCCCGGCCATCTTGGCGTCGCCGCCCTCCATCGAGCCGTCACCGGGGTTGGCGTGGATCGCCAGCCGTGCGTCCCGGCGCAGATCGAGCGCCTTGCGCGCGCCGGGCATCGACCCCAGCGTCACCTGCCCGCCGCGGAAGGCCACCTCCGTGCCGCTCACCCGCGGCGAGCCGTCCCGGCGCAGCGTGGCCAGCACATGGTGCCGGTGCGCCGTGAAACGGGCCCGTACGGCCGCCGCCAGCCGCGGCGCCTCCGCCTCGAACTCCTGCCATGTCGCCATGGCAGGAGTGTGGCACCGGGGTCTGACAAAGCCCCCGCGGTCAGCTCGCCGAGGGCGCCGGAGTGCGGTGCGCGGCCCCCGTGGCGGCGGCGGAGGCGGCCGCTGAGGGCCGTGCGGAGGGCGCCGCGGACGTGTCGGGCGCCGGGGACACCGAGGCCTCGGGCGCGGCACTGGCGGCCTGGGCGCGGGCCTCCTCGGCCGCCGCCTGCCGCACCAGGGCGGTCAGCCGGGCGGGGGTCAGCCCGTCGCGGGCCGGGGAGACCGCGCGGCCGTTGATCTGCACCACCGGGACGTCACCGAGCCCGGCGGCCAGGTAGTCCTTCTGCGAGGCGGCGACCCAGCCCTCGTGGTCGCTGCTGTGGACGCACGGCACGAACGAGGAGTCGTCCAGCTTGGGCACCTTGCGGCCGAGCTTCTCCAGGTAGGACTCGCTCGCGAACCGGTCGTCGCGCACGTCGGACGGCTGGTGCTTCCACAGCTGCTTGACGTAGTCCACGAACTGCTTGCTGCCCTGGTCCTGGGCGCAGGCCGCCGCGTTCGCCGCCATCGCCGAGCCGTGACCGCCGGCCGTGGCGTCCACCGAGGTGACCATGCGGTAGTCGATCCTGACCTGGCCGGTCGCCAGCAGGGCGGCGAAGGTGTCGGCGTAACTCTGGGCGAACGCCTTCGACGCGGGGCTGCGCAGGTCCTCGTAGACGGTGAGCGTCACCGGCACGCTCGGGGCGACCGGTATCGCCAGCGGCGAGGCGCTGGACACCCCGGTGGGCGCCTTGACCTCGGTGGTCTTGCCGGCTCGGACGTGCGCCCCGATGACGGCGGAGATGCCGAAGACCACGGCCACCCCCGTGACGGCCGCGGTGTAGGGACGCCACCGGGCCCAGCCGTGCCTCCGGGGTCCCGCCGTGCCGGAAGCCGTCGGCTCCACGGGTCCGGTGCCGGCGGCCTGCGGGCCCTTGGAATTGGCCATCATGCGTCCCATCGTTGCTGCGCCTGCGCTACGGGCCTTTTCTACCACCGTTCGCGACACGCGCGGCGTGGCAGGGTGGAGCCATGCACGACGCCGCACCGTTGTTGATCGTCGATGCCGCCAACACCGTCGGCGCGGTCCCGGACGGCTGGTGGCGCGACCGGCGGGGCGCGACCGAGCGGCTGCGCGACGCGCTGGTCCCGCTCGCGGACGCCGGGCTGCCCGGCGGGCGGCCGGACCTGCCCGGCTGGGCGACCGGGACACCGCTGGAGATCGTCCTGGTGGTGGAGGGCGCCGCCCGCGGGGTGCGGCCGGTGCCCGGGGTGCGGGTCGAGCCGGCGACCGGCAGCGGCGACGACCGGATCGTGGAGCTGCTGGACGAACAGGCCCGCCGCTCCCCCGGCCGCCCGCTGCTGCTGATCACCTCCGACCGCGAGCTGCGCCGCCGCGCGGCCGCCCGCGGTGCGGTGTGCGCCGGGCCGCGCACCGTCCGCCCGTGACGTCCGTCACGGGCGCCTCTCACCGCCGGGCGTCCCGGGCGTAGAGCACCGCGCCGTCCGCGGTGCCGACCCGGCGGTACCCGGAGCGCAGCAGCAACCGCAGGCCCCCGATGCGGTCCGGCCCGTAGGGCGCGCCGCGCGAGTCGTCCACGATCAGCGCGGGCGGCCGGGCGGCCGTCTCCCGCCGGAACGTCCGCCAGGCGCCGGGGACGGCGTACCGCTCCCCGGTGCGGGCGCCGCCCCGCCCGCCGCTGAAGTTGGTGAGGAACCCGGCGGTCAGGTAGCGGCTGGCGGGCGGGCGCCGGCTCAGCCAGTACTGCTCCGGGTGCATGCCCCAGATCAGGACGGGCTGCCCCGGCGCGGTACGGGCGTCGATCGCCGCCGCCACCGTGCGGGCGTGCCGCACCTCGGTGCGCGGCGCGGCCAGCCCCCACACCAGGAAGGCGCAGGACGCCACCGCCGTCCAGGCGGCGGCCGCCCGCAGCCCGGGCCGCGGTACGGCGTCGAGCGCGGCCGTACCGAGCAGCACCAGCGGCGGCAGCAGTTGCAGGTAGTAGTGGCCGTAGAACTGGAAACCGGTGGCCACCGCCAGCGCCGACGCGGCGAGCCAGGCCCACACCTCCGGGCCGCCGGCCCGCCCGCGTCGCATCACCACCGGTATGACGAATCCCGCGCAGGCCGCCAGCACAATGGCCGCGTTGCCCAGGCCGCGCCCGGCGGCCAGCGCCCAGGCGCCGCTCGCCGAGACGTACGCCCCCGAGCCGGTCACCGTCCAGAACAGCAGCCCGCCCGGCCCGACGGCGGCCGCGACGGCCGCGACCGGCGCGGCGAAGCCCGCGGCCAGCCAGGCCGCCCCGCGGACCCGGGCGGCACGGCGCTCCCCGGGCTCCCCACGCCACAGCAGCACCGCCAGCGGCAGCAGCACCGCCGCCCCGGTCTGCTTGGTCAGCGCCGCGCCCGCGACGGCCAGCCCGGCCGGCAGCCAGCGGACGGCGGCGCCGCGGCCGGCCGCCCGGTCGGCCCACCAGAAGGCCGCGACCGTCCACGGCACCATGAACACCTCGAAGGTCGCCGCCTGGCTGTCCGCCGGTGCCAGGCCGATGGAGACCAGCAGGTAGCCCAGGCCCGCGAGGGCGCCCGCCCGGTCGCGTACCGCCGGCCGGGCGCGGCGGCGGGCGGTCGAGGCCAGCAGGACGGCGGCGGTCACCTGCGCCAGCAGGGCGGCGGCCCGCAGCGGCTCCAGCGACCGGTCGCCGAACAGCGCGAACGCGCCCTCGTACAGCCAGGGCAGCAGCGGGGGCTTGCGGTCCACCACCGTCGTGTACAGCGATCCGCCGTGCGCCAGCATGCGGGCCTCGGTGGCGAGGAAGCCCTCGTCGGGGTTCCACAGCGGGCGCAGGAAGGACGGCAGCCGGGTCAGGGCGGCCACCGCGGCGAGCAGCGGCAGGAGCCGGGCCCAGTACCCCGGGGTGCCCCCCGGCACGCGCGGTGTCCGCCGCTCGGGCACCGTGGCCGGGGCAGAGGCGGACATACGGCCCAACCTATCCGGCCGTCAGCGGCGGCCGTCACCCAGCCTGCTGGAGCGCTGCCCGTAGGCGAAGTAGACGACGAGCCCGACGGCCATCCACACGGCGAACCGCACCCAGGTCGCGGCCGGCAGGTTGACCATCAGCCACAGCGAGGCCAGCACGGACACCGCCGGCACCAGCGGCACCAGCGGGGTGCGGAAGGAGCGCGGCAGGTCGGGGCGGGTCCGGCGCAGGATCACCACCCCGACGGCGACGACCACGAACGCGAACAGCGTCCCGATGTTCACCAGTTCGGACAGCTCGGAGATGCTGGTGAAGCCGGCGACCACGGCGACCACCGCGCCGAGGGTGAGCGTCGAGCGGTACGGGGTGCCGAACCGCGGATGGACCTGCGAGAACATCCTGGGCAGCAACCCGTCCCGGCTCATCGCGAAGAACACCCGGCTCTGGCCGAGCAGCAGGATCATGCACACCGAGGTCAGGCCGAGCGCCGCGCCGAAGCTGATCAGGCCAGCCCACACCGGCGCGTCCACCGCCCGGAAGGCGTCGGACAGCGGCGCGTCCACCGTCAGGCGGGTGTAGTTCTCCATGCCGGTGACGACGACGGACACCCCGACGTACAGCACCGTGCAGATCGCCAGGGAGCCGAGGATGCCGCGCGGCACGTCGCGCTGCGGGTGCCGGGTCTCCTCCGCCGCGGTCGCCACGATGTCGAAGCCGATGAACGCGAAGAACACGATGGCGGCCGCGGTGAAGACGCCCATCACCCCGAAGGTCGTCGGCCGGTAGCCGGACAGCAGCTCGACCAGGGGCGCGCCCAGTCCGGTCCGGGCGCCGCCGGCGGGCCGGGCCGGCGGCAGGAAGGGCCGGTAGTTCGCGGACCTGACGTAGAAGGCACCGGCGGCGATCACCATCACCACGACGGCGACCTTCACGCCCACGATGACGGAGGTGACCCGCGCGGACAGCTTCATCCCCGCGACCAGGACCCCGGTGAGCACCACGACCAGCAGGAACGCCGGCAGGTCGAAGCCGAATCCGCCGCCGGGGTTGGTGCCGGCCAGCCCGGGCGGCAGGCTCAGGCCCGCGCTGTCCAGCAGCGAGCGGATGTAGCCCGACCAGCCGACGGCGACCACCGCGCAGCCCAGCGCGAGCTCCAGCACCAGGTCCCAGCCGATGATCCAGGCGGGCAGCTCCCCCAGCGAGGCGTAGGAGAAGGTGTACGCGGACCCGGCGACCGGCACCGTCGAGGCGAACTCGGCGTAGCACAGCGCCGCCAGGGCGCACACCACTCCGGCGGTCACGAAGGACAGGGCGACCGCGGGCCCGGCGTAGTCCCTGGCGACCTGCCCGGTGAGCACGAAGATGCCGGTGCCGATGACGACCCCGACCCCGAACACCGTCAGGTCCAGCGCGGACAGGGACTTCCGCAGCGCGTGCGAGGGCTCCTCGGTGTCCTCGATGGACTGCTCGACGGACTTGGTACGCAACAGCGCATGCCTGGTGGGTGACACACCTCACACGTCCCGCGGCGTCCCGGCGCGCAAACACCGCTGGGCCGGACGGGTGCCCCGTCCGGCCCGGCGGTCGGGCGTCAGTCCTGGGCGACCTCGGCCGACGGCTCGTCCTCGTAGCGGCCGTCGAGCTTGGCGACCAGGCCGGTCACCTGGCGGGCGATGTCCGGCGCGGTCAGGCCGATCTCGGCGAGCACCTCCTTGCGGGAGGCGTGGTCCAGGAAGCGCTGCGGGATGCCGAAGTCGCGCAGCGGGACGTCCACGTCGGCGTCGCGCAGGGCCTGCGAGACGGCCGAACCGACGCCTCCGGCGCGCCCGTTGTCCTCCACGGTGACGACGACGCGGTGCTGGGCGGCCAGGCCCGGCAGCGCCTCGTCGACCGGCTTGACCCAGCGCGGGTCCACCACGGTGCTGGAGATGCCCTGGGCGTCGAGGAGTTCGGCGACCTCCAGGCACATCGGGGCGAGCGCGCCGACCGAGACCAGCAGCACGTCGGGCCGGTCGGACCCCTCGGCGGGCTCGCGCAGCACGTCCATGCCGCCGATGCGGCCCACGGCGGGGACGGCCGGGCCGACCGCGCCCTTGGAGTACCGCACCACCGTGGGCGCGTCGTCCACCTCGACGGCCTCGCGCAGCTGGGCGCGGACCTGCTCGGCGTCGCGCGGGGCGGCGATCCGCAGACCGGGCACGACCTGGAGGATCGACATGTCCCACATGCCGTTGTGGGACGCGCCGTCGCTGCCGGTGACACCGGAGCGGTCCAGGACGAACGTCACTCCGCAGCGGTGCAGGGCGACGTCCATCAGCACCTGGTCGAAGGCCCGGTTGAGGAAGGTGGCGTAGAGGGCGACGACCGGGTGGAGGCCGCCGGTGGCCAGGCCCGCGGCGGAGACCGCGGCGTGCTGCTCGGCGATGCCGACGTCGTAGACGCGGTCGGGGAACTCCTTGGCGAACTTCTCCAGGCCCACCGGCTGGAGCATCGCGGCGGTGATGGCGACGATGTCGTCGCGCTCCCGGCCGAGGGCGACCATCTCGTCGCCGAAGACCCCGGTCCAGTCCGGGACCGAGGAGGACAGCGGCAGGCCGGTGTCGGAGTGGATCGGGCCGATGCCGTGGAAGCGGTCCGCCTCGTGCTGCTCGGCGGGGCTGTAGCCGCGGCCCTTCTCGGTCAGGCAGTGGACGATGACCGGGCCGCCGAAGCGCTTGGCGCGCAGCAGCGCGGACTCCACGGCCTCCACGTCGTGCCCGTCGATGGGGCCGACGTACTTCAGGCCCAGGTCCTCGAACATCCCCTGCGGGGCGATGAAGTCCTTCAGGCCCTTCTTGGCGCCGTGCAGGGTCTCGTAGAGCGGCTGGCCGATCAGCGGGGTGCGCTCCAGCAGGTCCTTGCCGCGGGCCAGGAAGCGCTCGTAGCCGTCCGTGGTGCGCAGGGTGGCCAGGTGGTTGGCGAGGCCGCCGATGGTCGGCGCGTAGGAACGCTCGTTGTCGTTGACGACGATGACCAGCGGGCGGTCCTTGGCGGCGGCGATGTTGTTCAGCGCCTCCCAGGCCATGCCGCCGGTCAGGGCCCCGTCACCGATGACGGCGACGACCCGGTCGGAGCGGCCG
>JBEHXI010000095.1:0-24547 GCA_048498775.1 Actinomycetota bacterium
ATCTTTTCTCTCCTCTTTCCTGGGGGCCGGCCTCCCCCGCGTCCGGGGCACGCCGGAACCGGCATCCGCCGCTCACTCTTTCGTGTGAGGGGAGTTGCGGTCTTATACCTGATGCCCGGGCGTTTTCCGGAGGAATTCGCCTGCTCGCGCCTCCGTGGTCAGCCGTTCGGCGGTAAGAAGGAGACTTCCGCCGGACGTGATCGGGTGCATCTGGTGGCATCGGATGGCATCGGGTCGTGTCGGTCGCATGGGACGTGGCGAGGGAGTGCGGGTGAGCCAACCGGAGAAGCATCCCGACGGGAGTGCTCGGGAGAGCAGGCCGAACGGGTACGGCGGCGGCGCCGGCCGGGCGGGCGGCCGGGGGTGGCCCGCCAAGGACCGGGGCGCCGGGCGCGAGGGGCTGTCCGGGCCCGCCGCCCGGCCGTGGTGGCGTGCCGCGACCGAGCCGCTGGCCGGCGCCTCGCGCCGGGTCCTGGCCCGGGAGCGCCACGCGGACCTGCGGATCGGCCCCTTCCCGCTGGGCGACTGGGGTGATCCGGCGGCCCGGCTCGACGAGCTGTTCCGGTGGGCCGAGGAGGGCGCGCTGCGCACCGCCGAGTGGTACCTGGCCGCCCGCCGCCGCAAGCGGCGCTGGGCCCGGGTGCTGCGGGCGGGCGCGGTGCTGGGCGCCACGGCGGGGGTGACGGTGCCGCTGCTGCGGCTGGTCGGGGCCGTCGGCGCGCCGGTGGGCTGGGGCTACGCGGGGCTGCTGGGGGCCGCGGTGTGCGTGGCGGCGGACCGCTGGTTCGGGCTGTCGTCCGGCTGGATGCGGGACATGGCGACCGCGCAGGCGGTGCACCGGCGGCTGGACGCGCTGCGCTTCGACTGGACGTCGGAGAACGTCCGCGAGGTGCTCGGGCCGGCCGAGGGCACCGCGAGCGAGGCCGTCGAGCGGTGCCTCGGCGTGCTGCGCCGGTTCAACGAGGACGTCGCGGAGCTGGTGCGCGCGGAGACCGCGGACTGGATGGTGGAGTTCCGGGCGGGCCCGGCGCCGCTGCGCATCCAGTCGCTGGTGGCCGGGTCGTGGGCGCGCGGGGAGGGCGGCCAGCCGCCGCCGCACCGCTACGCGCTGCCGCCCGCGCACCGGCCCAACATGCCCCGGCAGCGGCCGCCGGAGGGCCCGCGGTAGCCGCGCTCCGCGGACCCTCCTGACGCCCCGTCAGCTGAACATGATCATGGAGCCCTGTCCGAGGCTGCGGGTGGCCGCCGCGTGCAGGCCGAGCCAGACATGGCGTTCCCGCCCGAACGGGCCGTCGTCGTGCGGGGCCGCGGCGGCCCGCTCGTCCAGGGTGGTGGGGCGGGCCGGAGGGGTGGGCGGCACCGGCGGATTGGCCGGGTCGATGCCGATGGCCGGGGCCACCAGGGACAGTTCGCGCAGCAGGCCGTGGCTGGAGCCCAAGGGCCCTCCCCCGGCCAGCAGTTCGTCGTTGGCGACGGGCGCCGCGAAGTCCAGCGGGACGTAGGCGCCGGCGTGGTCGTAGTGCCACACCAGGTGCGACTGCCGGGCCGCGGTCTCGAACATCTCCAGCAACTGCTCGTAGTCGCCGCCGAGTTCGTCGACCGGGGTGACCTCAAGACCGCACTGGAGCAGCAGGTAGGCGCGGCGCAGGAAGTGCAGCGCGTCGTAGTCGAACCCGGCCACCGGGGCGACGTCGCCGGACAGCCCCGGCATGTAGTCGTAGACCGGGACCGGGGGCAGACCGGCCTCGCCCAGCGCCCTGTTGTAGCCGGCGATCTCCTCCGCGAAGGGGTTGTCGGGGCTGTGGCAGAGCACGTCCACAAGCGGAACCAGCCACAGGTCGCAGGCCACGGGCACTCCAGGAGGTCGTCGGACGGCGGCGGACCGGCACGGTGGCCGGGGCGCGGGTTCAGGACCGGCGAGAGGTAAGCGTACGCATCATCGCGAGCGAGTGATCGTTGTACTCCTCGACGATGCGCTGCGCCGCCGCCACATCCCCGTCGCGCACGGCGTCGGCGAGCTTCACATGGCCGCTCCAGCACACCCCGCCCAGCTCCGGCACCTGGCGCAGATAGGGCACCCCGAACATCCAGCCCTGCACCCGCAGCCGGTGCAGGAACTCGCTGACGTGCGTGTTCCCCACCAGGGTGCAGAACTCCCGCCAGAAGCGGAGATCACATCCGATGAGCACGTCCAGCGCCCCGGCCCGCACCGCGGCGGCCGCCGCCTCGGCCCGCCGCCGCACCGACGCCAGCGCCTCGGGCGGCAGCGTGGCCGCGCCGCGCTCCCGCAGCCGGCGGAAGACGCCCTCGGTGAGCAGCGTGCGGGCCTCGATCATGCTGCGGTAGTCGTCGTAGGTGAATCGGCGCACCTGGAAGCCGCGGTGGTGCTCGACCTCCAGCAGCCCCTGGGCGGCGAGGTCCACCAGCGCCTCGCGCACGGGGGTCGCGGAGACCCCGTACAGCTCGGCGATCTCCTTGACGGTGAAGTGCCGTCCGGCGGCGAGACGCCCGGAGAGGACCTCGTCGCGCAGCGCGTCGGCGATCTGCTGCCGCAGGCTGCTGCGCTGCACCGGCATACCGCCCGGTGCTCCGGTCGTGCCGGGCATTCCTCCTCCTCGGTGCTCCTCGGTGCTCCTCGGTGCTCCTCGGTGCTCCTCGGTGCTTCCTCGGTGCTCCTCGGCCTCTTCGCGGGCTGGACCCGCACACCTTATGCGAGGCCGCACGCGTGTTCACGAGTGCGGTGGCCCCCGGCGGGGAGTGGGCTCTCCGCCGGGGGCCGAGGACCGGGGGCCGAGGACCGGGGGCCGAGGCCCGCCGTGGTCAGTCGCAGTGCGCGTCGGCGACCGTGAGCGCCTCGTCGAGGATCGCCAGGCCCGCGCGGGCCTCGTCCTCGCTGATGGTGCAGGGCGGGACGACATGGGTGCGGTTCATGTTGACGAACGGCCACAGGCCGCGCTGCTTGCAGGCGGCCGTGAACTCGGCCATCGGCGCGTTGTCGGCCCCGGTGGCGTTGTAGGGGACCAGCGGCCGGCGGCTCTCCCGGTCCCGGACCAGCTCGACGGCCCAGAACACGCCCATGCCCCGCACCTCGCCGACCGACGGGTGGCGCTCGGCGAGCTTCCGCAGCCCCGGGCCGAGGACGTGCTCGCCGATCCGGGCGGCGTTCTCCACGATGCCCTCCTCGCGCATCGCGTTGATGGTGGCGACGGCCGAGGCGCAGGCCAGCGGGTGCCCGGAGTAGGTCAGGCCGCCCGGGTAGGGGCGGGTGGCGAAGATCTCGGCGATCGGCTCGCTGATGGCGACGCCGCCGAGCGGGACGTACCCGGAGTTGACGCCCTTGGCGAAGGTCATCAGGTCGGGGACGACGTCCCAGTGGTCGGCGGCGAACCACTCGCCGGTGCGGCCGAAGCCCGCCATCACCTCGTCCAGGATGAACACGATGCCGTGCCGGTCGCACAGCTCGCGCACGCCGGCCAGGTAGCCGTCCGGCGGGACGAGGACGCCGGCGGTGCCCACCACGGTCTCCAGGATGATCGCGGCGATGGACTGCGGCCCCTCGAAGGCGATCAGGTCCTCCAGGTGCTGCAGGGCACGCTCGCACTCCTGCTTGGCGGAGTCGGAGTGGAACGGAGAGCGGTACGGGTACGGGCCCCAGAAGTGCACGACCCCGGCCGAGCCGGTGTCGGAGGCCCAGCGGCGCGGGTCGCCGGTGAGGTTGATGGCGGCGGCGGTGGCGCCGTGGTACGAGCGGTAGGCGGACATCACCTTGGGGCGGCCGGTGTAGAGCCGGGCCATGCGGACCGCGTTCTCCACGGCCTCGGCGCCGCCGTTGGTGAAGAAGATCTTGTTCAGGTCGCCGGGGGTGCGCTCGGCGACCAGCCGGGCGGCCTCGGAGCGCACGTCCACGGCGAAGCCGGGGGCGATGGTGCACATCCGGGCGGCCTGCTCCTGGATCGCGGCGACGACCTTGGGGTGCTGGTGGCCGATGTTGGTGTTCACCAACTGGGAGGAGAAGTCCAGATAGCGGTTGCCGTCGTAGTCCCAGAAGTACGAGCCCTCGGCGCCCGCGACCGCGAGCGGGTCGATGACGGCCTGTGCGGACCACGAGTGGAAGACATGGGCTCGGTCGGCGGCCTTGACCGCGGCACCGGTCGCCGGATCAGCGGGCATCGGGGAGTGGCTCATGGCCGACAGCGTAGGGAACGCCCGGGCCGCGCCGGAATGTTCAGGCTGTATGGGTTCGGCCGCTCCCGCCGACACTTCGTCGGGGGGAGCGGCCGGTGCCACGCGTCCTCGATACCTCTACGGGAACTACAGGAAGGGGTTGATCTCGATCGTCTCGTCCCGGCCCGGGCCGACGCCGATCGCGGAGATCGGCGCGCCGGACATCTCCTCCAGCGCCTTGACGTACGCCCGGGCGTTCTTCGGCAGGTCCTCGAAGGTCTTGGCGCCGCTGATGTCCTCGCTCCAGCCGGGCAGCATCTCGTAGACCGGCTTGGCGTGGTGGAAGTCGGTCTGGCTGTAGGGGAGTTCCTCGACGCGGCGGCCGTCGATCTCGTACGCCACGCACACCGGGATCTGCTCCCAGCCGGTGAGCACGTCCAGCTTGGTGAGGAAGAAGTCGGTCAGGCCGTTGACCCGGGTCGCGTAGCGGGCGATGACGGCGTCGAACCAGCCGCAGCGGCGGTCGCGGCCGGTGGTCACGCCCCGCTCGCCGCCGATGGTGCGCAGCCGCTGCCCGTCCTCGTCGTGCAGCTCGGTCGGGAACGGGCCGGCGCCGACCCGGGTGGTGTACGCCTTGAGGATGCCGATGGTGCGGGTGATGCGGGTGGGGCCGATGCCCGAGCCGCTGCAGGCGCCGCCCGCGGTCGGGTTGGAGGACGTCACGAACGGGTACGTGCCGTGGTCCACGTCGAGCAGGGTGCCCTGGCCGCCCTCCAGCAGCACGACCTTGTCCTCGTCGAGCGCCTGGTTCAGGACGAGCACCGTGTCGGTGACGTAGTCCCTGATCTGCTCCGCGTAGCCGAGGTACTCCTCGATGACCTGCTCGGCGGAGAGGGCCCGGCGGTTGAAGATCTTGACCAGCACCTGGTTCTTGTCGTGCAGCGCGGCCTCGACCTTCTGCCGCAGGATCGACTCGTCGAACAGGTCCTGGACCCGCACGCCGACCCGGTTGATCTTGTCGGCGTAGGCCGGGCCGATGCCGCGGCCGGTGGTGCCGATCCGGCGCTTGCCCAGGAAACGCTCGGTGACCTTGTCGATGGTCCGGTGGTACGGCGTGATCAGGTGGGCGTTACCGCTGATCAGCAGCTTGGAGGTGTCGACGCCGCGCTGCTGCAGGCCACTCAGCTCGGACAGCAGCACCGCCGGGTCGATGACGACCCCGTTGCCGATGACCGGGGTGCATCCCGGCGAGAGGATGCCGGAGGGGAGCAGGTGCAGCGCGTACTTCTGGTCGCCGACGACGACCGTGTGGCCGGCGTTGTTGCCACCCTGGTACCGGACCACGTAGTCGACGGAGCCACCGAGCAGGTCGGTGGCCTTTCCCTTGCCCTCGTCACCCCACTGAGCGCCGAGCAGCACAAGTGCGGGCACAGGCGTACACCCCTTCACGGCGGGGCATGTCCAACGTGCACAACGAGCCGTCGAACCACTGCCCCGGAAATAGACGAAGCCCCTGGCGCAATAGCGCAAGGGGCTCTTGCACCGAGATTTTACCCGAGGAAGGACCAAGGTGTCGGCTCAAGCCTCGGCCGGACATCCTCCCACATCACCGGCAGGGCGCTCCCTGCTGGTACTCATCGATCCGGTGGCCCGCACGATGGACGGCGAATCGGTGCGCATCGCGAAGGACGTCCTGCGAGCGGGCGCCCCATCGATCAAAATATGCCTGCCCGCCTCCGATGAGGAACTTCACAAAGCCCTCGAACACCGGGGGCGCCGCCGCCCGGTCGTCATCGGTGACGACCGGGCGTTGCTGCGTACCGTGGGCGTGCTGCACCGGCAGCGGCGGCTGGCGGACGCGGCGGTCTCGCTGGTCCCGGTCGGGCCGCGGCCCGCCACCGCGCTGGCCCGGGCGCTGGGAGTGCCGCAGTCCGCGGTGAGCGCGGCGCGGGCCGCCCTCGACGGCACCGAACGCGCCCTGGACCTGCTGGTCGACGACAGCGGCGGGATCGTGCTGGACGCGCTGCGCATCCCGGGGCGGGACGGGGGCGAGGACGCCGGCGCCCCGGCGCGGGCCGAGCGCGGCCGGGGGCACTGGCTGGAGCGCGGCGCCCGCTCGCTGGTGCGCACCCTGGCCGGGCCGCTGCCGTCGGCGCATCCGGGCGGGCAGCGGCTGCGGGTGGAGGCGGACGGGGTGGTGCTGGCGGATCTGGACCGGCCGGTGCGCGAGATCTCGGTGCGCACCGCGCCCGGGACGCTTCCCGGCGGCGGGCTGGCCGAGGTGGTGGTGTGCCACGGGCCCGACGGGGCGCGGCCGGTGCGGGTGAGCGCCCGGGCGGTGACGGTCTCCGGGCGGGACTTCCACTACCGGGCGGACGCGGCGGCGCTGGGCCCGGTGCGCAACCGGACCTGGACGGTGCAGCCGCGGGCCTGGCGGCTGACGGTCCCCGGTCAGCCCTGATCCGGGCGGTCCGGGTTGTCCGGGCTGTTCGGGCTGTTCGGGTTGCTCGGGTTGCTCGGGTTGTCCTCGCGGTCCGGGTTGTCCGTGCGGTCCTCGCGGTCCGTGCCGTGCTCGAGCGTTCGCCGGTACTCGCGCCAGCGGCCGAGCATCGCGCCCATCTCCTCGCGCAGGAAGTGGAAGAAGGCGGCGGTCTCGGCGAGGCGCGCGCCCGCGGCGGTGTCGGGGCCGAGCGCCTCCATACCGGAGCGCACGGAGTTCTCCCAGCGGATCAGGAGCTGGTCGCGGCGGACCACGGTCTCGTACCACTGGTCGCCGTGCAGCCGGTAGCGCTCCCGCCGGGAGCCGGGTTCGCGTTCCCGGGCGATCATGCCGACCTGGGCGAGGTAGCGCACCGCGCCGGAGACCGCGGCCGGGCTGATCTGCAGCCGTTCGCCGAGTTCGGCGGCGGTCAGCGTCCCGGAGTCGCTGACCAGGAGGGCGACGAAGACCCGGGAGGGCATCCGCGGCATGCCCGCCTCGGCCAGCTCGGAGGCGAAGCCCTCCTGGAAGCGCGCCACCGCCTGCGGGTCGCGGGGCGGCTCGGGCGGCCGCGCGGGCTGCTCTGCCATGTGGATCACCCTCCCTCCCCGGCGAGGTTATCGGTGCGCTTCTCCGGTTTACCAGCTTCACAATTTTCTGAAACAAGCGTAGCGTCGAGAGCATGACCACGGCAATCGAGGTCGCCGGACTGCACAAGTCCTTCGGCCGGACACACGCGTTGAAGGGTCTCGACCTGACCGTGCGGGAGGGGGAGGTGCACGGCTTCCTCGGCCCCAACGGCTCGGGGAAGTCCACCACCATCCGGATCCTGCTCGGGCTGCTGCGCGCCGACGCGGGACGCGCCACCCTGCTGGGCGGCGACCCGTGGCGCGACGCCGTCCGCCTCCACCGCCGCCTGGCCTACGTGCCCGGGGACGTCACCCTGTGGCGCAACCTGTCCGGCGGCGAGGTCATCGACCTGCTGGGGCGACTGCACAACGGCGAGCACCGCGGAGGCGGCCTCGACCCGCGGCGCCGGCAGGAACTCCTGGACCGCTTCGAACTGGACCCGGCCACCCGCGGCAGCGCCTACTCCAAGGGCAACCGGCAGAAGGTCGCCCTGGTGGCCGCCTTCGCCTCGGACGCCGAACTGCTGGTGCTCGACGAGCCGACCTCCGGACTCGACCCGCTGATGGAGGAGGTCTTCCGGGACTGCGTCAGCGAGGAGCGGGCCCGCGGGCGCACCGTGCTGCTGTCCAGCCACATCCTCAGCGAGGTGGAGGCGCTCTGCGACCGGGTGAGCATCATCCGCTCCGGCCGCACCGTGGAGTCCGGCACACTGGCCGAACTGCGGCACCTGACCCGCACCTCGATCACCGCCGAGCTGCTGGCGCCCCCGGACGGCCTGTCCGGCCTGCCCGGCATCCACGACCTGCGGGCCGACGGGCTGAAGGTCGCCTTCCAGGTCGACACCGACCACCTCGGCACCGCCCTGCGGCAGTTGACCGCGGCCGGGGTGCGCACCCTGACCAGCACCCCACCGACCCTGGAGGAACTGTTCCTGCGGCACTACCAGGACCAGTCCGAACCCTCCGAGCCCACAGAGTCTTCAGAGCCCGCAGAGTCCTCAAAGTCTTCAAAGTCTTCAAAGTCTTCGAAGTCTTCAAAGACGGTGTCCCGGTGAGCGCCCGCGACCGCCTGGCCGGCACCGGCACCCTGCTGCGGCTCGCGCTGCGCCGCGACCGGATCATGGCCCCGGCCTGGGTGTTCTTCCTGGCCGTCGCGGTGACCGGCACCGCCGCGTCGTTCAGCGCCCTGTACTCCAGCGCCGCCCAGCGCGCCGAACTGGCCGCCGGCATGGCCACCAACAGCTCGCTGCGCGCCTTCTACGGCCCGGTCTACGACAGCGGCATCGGCGGGCTGACCGCGTGGCGCATGGGGTCCTTCGGGGCGGCGCTGACCGGGCTGATGGCGCTGCTGCTGGTGGTGCGCCACACCCGGGAGGAAGAGGAGGCCGGGCGGCTGGAGCTGGTCGGGGCGGGAGCGGTCGGGCGGTACGCGCCGCTGGCCGCCGGGCTGATCACCGCCTGCGGGGCCAGCGGGGTGCTGGCGCTGCTGATCACGGCGGGCATGGCCGCGTACGGGCTGACCGGGGCGGTCGCGCTGGGGCTGGCGTTCGGCGGGGCGGGCTGCGTGTTCGCGGGCGTCGCCGCGGTGGCCGCCCAGCTCGCCGGGACCGCGCGGGCCGCCCGGGGCATCGCCGGGGCGGTCCTGGGCCTGAGCTTCCTGCTGCGGGCCGCCGGTGACGCGGCCGCCCCGGGCGGTGCCCGCTGGCCCGCGTGGATCAGTCCGCTGGGCTGGAGCGAGCGGCTCCGCCCCTACGCGGACACCCGCTGGTGGCTGGTGGCCGCCTTCGCGGTGGCGTGCGCCGCCCTGGTGGCGGTGGCCTACGCGCTGGTGGACCGGCGGGATCTGGGGGCCGGGCTGCTGGCGGTGCGGCGCGGGCCGCGCACCGCGGGCCGGACGCTCGCCGGCTCCTACGGGTTGGCCTGGCGGTTGCAGCGCGGCTCGCTCGTGGGGTGGACGGCCGCGATGGCGGTCTCCGGGGCGGCGTTCGGCGGGATGACCAACGGCGTGGCCGACCTGTTCCGCGGCAACCCGCAGATCGCCCGCGCCCTTCAGGACATGGGCGGCACCCGGGCCCTGGCGGACGCCTTCCTCGCCGCGATGATCGGCATGCTGGGCATGGTCACGGCGATCCAGGCCGTCCAGGCGGTGCTGCGGCTGCGCGCCGAGGAGACCGCCGGGCGGGCCGAGACCGTGCTCGCGACCGCGGTGGGACGGTCGCGCTGGGCCGCCGGGCACCTGCTGATCGCCTTCGCGGGGCCCGCGGTGCTGCTGCTGGCCGGCGGTGCCGCGATGGGCCTGGCCTACGGGGCGTCCATCGGCGACCCTGGCGGCCAGCTGCCCCGGCTGGCCGGTGCCGCGCTGGTGCAGCTCCCGGCCGTCTGGCTGCTGGCGGCCCTGGCGACGCTGCTGTGCGGGGCCGTGCCCCGGCTGGCCACGGCGGGCTGGGGCCTGGTCTCGCTGACCCTGGCCATCGGGGTGTACGGGCCGGTGCTGCGGCTGGGCCACTGGGTGCTGGACCTGTCCGCGTTCACCCATCTGCCCAAGGTGCCCTCGGCGGCGGTGACGCTCACCCCGCTGGTGTGGCTGACCGCGCTGGCCGCCGCCGCCCTGGCCGCCGCGCTGGCCGCGCTGCGCCGCCGGGACGTCGGGTGATCCGCTGGGAGCTTTTTACAGCTCGACGACCAACTCCTCCAGGCCGCGGATGACATAGCCGGGCCGCCACCGCGGCTCGCGCACCGGCCGCAGCGACGGGCCCAGCGCCAGCAGCGCCCCGAAGGACGCCTGGAGTTCCAGACGGGCCAGCGGCGCGCCCAGGCAGTAGTGGATGCCCGCGCCGAACGACAGATGGCGGTTGGTGCCGGGCGGCCGGGTGATGTCGAAGCGGTCGGGGTCGGGGAAGCGGGCCGGGTCGCGGTTGGCCGAGCCGAACAGCAGCGCCACCTCGCTGCCCCGCTCGATCACCGTCCCGTCGATCTCGATGTCGTCCAGCACCCACCGTTCGAACAGCTGGAGCGGGGTGTCGTAGCGGAGGATCTCCTCGACGGCGCCCGGCAGCAGCGCGGGATCGCCGCGCAGCAGCGCCAGCTGGTCCGGGTGGCGGAAGAGGGTCCACCAGCCGAGCGCGGTGGTGGAGACGGTCGCCTCGTGGCCGGCGTTGAGCAGCAGGGCGCAGGTGGAGACGGTCTCCTGCTCGGTGAGCGCGGCGCCGCCGTCCTCCTCGTCCCGGGCCGCCAGCAGCGCGCTGATCAGGTCCTCGCCGGGGTCGGCGCGCCGCTCGGCGATCAGAGCGCGCAGATAGTCGGAGAACTCCACGCTGGCGCGGACCGCGCGGCGCGCCGCCTCCTCGGTCGGGTTCAGCTCGTACATCCCGCAGATGGCGGCGGACCAGGGCCGCAGCTGCGGGCGGTCGGCCTCCGGCACGCCCAGCAGTTCGGCGATCACGGCCACCGGCAGCGGCTCGGCGACGGCCGACACCAGGTCGCCGCCGCCCGCCGCCCGCAGCCGCGCCGCCAGTTCGCCCGCCAGCCGGTGCACGGTCGGCGCCAGCCGCTCCACCATCCGCGGGGTGAACGCCGTGGCGGCCAGCCGCCGGATGCGGGTGTGGTCCGGGGGCTCCAGGTCCAGCAGCCCGTTGTCGTTCAGCACGTGGAACGGCTCGTGCCCGGGCGGCGGCGGGGTGCGGCCGAACTCCTCATGGCCGAAGCGGTGCAGGTAGGTGCGGCCCAGCCGCCGGTCCCGCAGCAGCGCGGACACGTCGTCGTGGTGCGGGACGAGCCACTGCCGGGACGGGGCGAACCAGTGGGCCCGCCCGCTGTCCCGCAGCGCCGCGTACGCCGGATAGGGGTCGGTGACGAACTCCGGCGACCAGGGGTCGTACGTCGCCGTCATCCCGCCCCCAGCGCCGCGAGGACCTCCGCGAAGGCGTCCGTCCCCGGGGTGACGGGGGCGAAGTGGCCGGTGCCGGGCAGCTCCACGAGCTGTGCGCCGGACGCGGCGGCGTAGCGCCGGGAGATCTCGCACGGCACGATCCGGTCCGCGGTGCCGTGCACCAGCGTGACCGGCGCGTCCGCGGGGAGCAGCCGCATCGGGTCGGCCTGCGGCAGCCGCGCCGCGATCTCCTCCGGAGTGCCCAGCAGACCGGTGACGGCCGCGTCGCCCAGGCCCGCTTCGGCGGCGCCGGCGAGGTCGGCGACCGGGGCGACCGCCACCGCGCCGCTCACCCGTCCCGCGGTGCTCCGCCAGGGGCTGTCGGCCGGC
The DNA here is from genome assembly GCA_048498775.1 of Actinomycetota bacterium. Taxonomy (GTDB): domain Bacteria; phylum Actinomycetota; class Actinomycetes; order Streptomycetales; family Streptomycetaceae; genus JBEHXI01. Next base: position 11,531 of record JBEHXI010000095.1, read on the forward strand.
AGCCGCCCCCGGCTCGCGGCCCACAGCGTGAGGTGGCCGCCCGACGAGTGGCCGACCACCAGCTGCGCGCCGCCGTCCCAGGCGGTGTCCAGCACCGTGGCGACGTCGTCGAAGGTGCCGGGCCAGCCGCCGTCCCCGCCGACCCGGCGGAACTCCGCCAGCGCCACCGCGAAGCCCCGCCCGGCCAGTTCGGCGGCGAGCGGGCTGAGGTGGGCGCGGTCGTACGACGCGCGCCAGAAGCCGCCGTGCAGCACGGTGATCCGGCCGCGTTCGGTGCCCTTCGGCAGGTGGTAGTCGATGAGCTGCGCGGGGTGCGGGCCGTAGCGGCGGGTCCGGTCCCCCGGCACCGGCTCACGGCCGAGCAGCGCCTGCCGCTCGCGTGCCGCGGTCTCCTCCTCGGTGGTCACCGCAGTACCTCTCTCAGGGTCCGGGCGGCCCGCAGCGCGTCCGCGAAGCGGGTGTAGAGCGGGGTGAAGCCGAAGCGCAGCACGTCGGGCGGGCGGAAGTCGCCCACCACACCGCGCTCCACGAGCCGTGCCATCGTCTTCTCGGCGCCGGCCGGGCAGCGCAGCGAGACCTGGCTGCCGCGCCGGGCGCCTTCCGCGGGGGTGAGCGGTTCCAGCCGGCCGTCCGGCAGCAGGTCCGCGACGCACTCCAGGAAGAAGTCGGTCAGGGCCAGGCTCTTGGCCCGCACGTCCTCGATCCGCACCCCCTCCCACACCTCGAGGGCCGCTTCCAGCGCCAGCAGCGAGAGGATCTCCGGGGTGCCGACCCGCCCGCGCAGCACCCCGTCGGCGGCCTGGTACTCCGGCCGCATGCCGAACGGCTCGGCGTGGGAGTTCCAGCCCGGCAGCGGCGAGTCGAACCGGGGCTGGAGCGCCCGGCGGACATAGAGGTACGCGGGCGAACCCGGCCCGCCGTTGAGGTACTTGTAGGTGCAGCCGACCGCCAGGTCCACCCGGTGCCGGTCCAGCTCCACCGGCAGGGCGCCCGCGCTGTGGCACAGGTCCCACACCACCAGGGCGCCCGCCCGGTGCGCGGCGACGGTGACGCCCGGCAGGTCGTGCAACTCCCCGGTGCGGTAGTCGACGTGGTTGACCAGGGCGCAGGCGGTCCTGGGGCCGAACGCGTCCGCCATGTCCCCGGCGGGCACCGGCCGTACGGTGGTGCCGGTCATCCGGGCGGCGGAGGCGGCCACATAGCCGTCGGTGGGGAAGGTCGCCGCGTCCACCAGGATCTCGTCGCGGCCCGGGCCGGCCATCCGCACCGCCGCGACCACCGCCTTGAAGACGTTGACGCTGGTGGAATCACCGACCACGACCTGTCCTGGGGCGGCGCCGAGCAGCGGGGCGATCCGGTCGCCGACCCGCTCCGGCGCCGTCCACCAGCCGCTCTCCTGCCAGGAGCGGATCCGCAGCCGGCCCCACTCGTGCGTCACCACCTCCGCGAGGCGGTCCGGGACGCGGTGCGGCAGCGCGCCCAGCGAGTTGCCGTCCAGGTAGGCCACCTCGTCCTCGACGGCGAAGGCGTCGCGCAGCGCGGCCAGCGGGTCGGCGGCGTCCAGGTGCCGCGCCCGTTCGGTGAGTCGGGTGTCCGCGTCAGACATGGCTGCGGGCCGTCCACAACTCGGGGAAGACGCTGCGCCGCACCCGCTTCTCCAGCCAGGCCACCCCGGCGGAGCCGCCGGTGCCGGGCTTGGCGCCCATGGCGCGGCGGGTGGCCGCCAGATGGTCGCTGCGCCAGCGCCACACCAGTTCCGCGACGTCCGTCAGCGCCTCGCCGAGCGTGACGAGTTCGCCGTCCTGGTCTCCCGCGTAGACCTGCTGCCAGACGAGCTCGACCTGCGGGTCCGGCTCGTAGCGCTGCGTGGGGTCGCGCTCCAGCACGGCCTCGGGGACGGGCAGGCCGCGCCGGTGCAGCAGCCGCAGCACCTCGTCGTAGAGGCTGGGCTCGGCGAGGGCCTTGGTCAGTTCGTCGTGGACCTGCGGGGTGCCGCGGTGCGGGACGAGCATCGCGGCGGACTTCTCACCGAGCAGGAACTCCAGCCTGCGGTACATCGCGGACTGGAAACCGGAGCCATCGCCGAGCGCGGAGCGGTACCGGTTGAAGCGGGCCGGCGTCAGGTGCGCTATCGGCCGCCAGGAGGCGTTCAGCGAGTGCAGTTCGTCGGCGCTGCGGCGCAGCGCGGCCAGCGCGGTGGGCAGGTCGTCCTCGCGCAGCGCCTGCGCGGCGGTCTGCCACTCGTGGACCAGCAGCGTGAACCACAACTCCATGACCTGGGTGGTGACCAGGAAGGCCATCTCGGCCGGGTCGTCGGACCAGGGCTGCTGGAGGTGGGTCAGCACCGAGGCGTGTACGTACTGTTCGTACGGAGTGCTGCCGTCGAAGTCGAGGGTCGGGGTCTCCGGCCCGTCGCCCGATGGATCGAACATCATCGTTCCTTCCCCGAAGCGGTGTGCTCCCGGGATCGCCGGGGCACAGCGGCATCCTGGTGCGGGGTGGGACGGTGGTGCAAGGGGTCCGCACGCAGGGCGCGCGCGGACCCCGGTGCTCACGACAGGGTGTCGGCCGCGGTCGGGGAGGACTCGCGCAGGAACGCGGTGCAGCGCTCGTACTCTTCCGTCTCGCCGATGGCCTGGGCGGCGCGGGCCAGCGCGTGCAGGGCGCGCAGGAAGCCGCGGTTCGGCTCGTGCTCGAACGGGACCGGGCCGTGCCCCTTCCAGCCGTTGCGGCGCAGCGCGTCCAGGCCGCGGTGGTAGCCGGTGCGGGCGTAGGCGTAGGACTCCACGACCCGGCCGGCCTCGAAGGCGTCGTCGGCGAGCTGCGCCCAGGCCAGGCTGGAGGACGGGTAGCGCGCGGCGACCTCGGTGGGTGCGGTGCCGGAGGCGAGCAGTTCGCGGGGCTCGGGCTCGTCGGGCAGGTGGGTCGGGGGCGGGCCCCCGAGCAGGTTCTGGTGAATGGACATGGGGACCAGTCTGCCGTGATCAGCGGCCGGGGCGATGCCCGCGGGGCGCACGGGCACGGCCCCGGTGAACGCGGCGGGCGTTCACCGGGGCCGTGGCGGTCGCGAGGTCAGCGGCCGGACGTCACTTCATCCGGTTGCCGGCGGAGCGCAGGTTCTCGGCGGCGACGACGACCCGGGCGGCCATGCCCGCCTCGGCGAGCTTGCCCCAGGAGCGCGGGTCGTAGGTCTTCTTGTCGCCGACCTCGCCGTCGACCTTCAGCACGCCGTCGTAGTGGCGGAACATGTGGTCCGCGACCGGGCGGGTGAAGGCGTACTGGGTGTCGGTGTCGATGTTCATCTTGACGACGCCGTACTCCAGGGCCTCGTGGATCTCCTCCAGGCTGGAGCCGGAGCCGCCGTGGAAGACGAAGTCGAACGGGTTGGAGCGCCCGTACTTCTCGCCGACGGCGAGCTGGAGGTCCTTCAGGATCGACGGGCGCAGCACCACGTTGCCCGGCTTGTAGACGCCGTGCACGTTGCCGAAGGAGGCGGCCAGCAGGTAGCGGCCCTTCTCGCCCAGCCCGACGGCCTCGGCGGTGCGCATGCCGTCGTCGACGGAGGTGTAGAGCTTGTCGTTGATCTCGTGGGAGACGCCGTCCTCCTCACCGCCGGTCGGGGTGATCTCCATCTCCAGGATGATCCGGGCCTTGGCGGCCTCGGTGAGCAGCTCCTGCGCGATGGCGAGGTTGTCGCTGAGGTTCTCGGCGGAGCCGTCCCACATGTGGGACTGGAAGAGCGGGTTGCGGCCCTGGGCCACCCGCTCCTGGGAGACCTTGAGCAGCGGGCGGACGTAGGCGTCCAGCTTGTCCTTGGGGCAGTGGTCGGTGTGCAGCGCGATGTTGACCGGGTACTTGTCCGCGATCACGTGCGCGAACTCGGCGAGCGCGACCGCGCCGGTGACCATGTCCTTCTTGTACTGGCCGCCGAGGAACTCCGCGCCGCCGGTGGAGATCTGGACGATGCCGTCGCTCTCCGCCTCGGCGAAGCCGCGCAGCGCGGCGTGCAGCGTCTGCGACGAGGTCACGTTGATGGCCGGGTAGGCGAACTTGCCTGCCTTCGCCCGGTCGAGCATCTCGGCGTAGACCTCGGGGGTTGCGATGGGCATGGGTCCGCTCCTTGGGGGTCTGCGGGTTGTGGTACCTAGGTGTCTCGACGTCCTCGTCGCCCTCATCTTCGCAGATGACGCCCCGAGCTCCACACGGCGCACAACGGAATTGAACGCCGGTCCGCTGTTTCACGTGAAACAGCGGACCGGCGTGCGAATTCGCAGGTCAACGGCGTTCCGGGGGCCAATCCCCGAACGCTCCCGGGCGCCCGTCAGCCCAGTTCGAGATCCGCCAGCCCATAGGCCTGGTAGTACGGCAGGCCCGCCTTCTCGATCGCCGGGGCGGCACCGCGCTCGACGATCACCGCGACCCCGACGACCTCCGCGCCGGCCTCGCGCAGCGCCTCGACGGCGGTGAGCACCGAGCCGCCGGTGGTGGAGGTGTCCTCCACGGCGAGCACCCGGCGCCCGGCGATGTCCGGACCCTCGATGCGCCGCTGGAGGCCGTGCGCCTTGCCGGCCTTGCGGACCACGAACGCGTCCAGCTGCCGGCCGCGGGCGGCGGCGGCGTGCAGCATCGCGGCCGCGACCGGGTCGGCGCCCAGCGTCAGCCCGCCCACGGCGTCGTACTCCAGGTCGGCCGTCAGGTCCAGCATCACCTGGCCGACCAGCGGTGCCGCCCGGCCGTCCAGGGTGATCCGGCGCAGATCGACGTAGTAGTCCGCCTCCTTGCCGGAGGACAGGATCACCTTGCCGTGGACCACGGCCTTGTCCTTGATCTGCTGCAGCAGGGCGTCACGCGCTTCGGTCATGACCACGAGGTTAACCGGTTGGTCCGCCGGTGCCCGGGGCGCCTATCCCAGCCGTTCCCAGCTCCAGACCGTCGCCATCTCCAGCGGCTCGATCAGGGTGACCAGCGCGGGGGCGCTGTTCAGGCCGTTGGGCGGCCCGGACTGCGGCTCCACGCAGACCGCCTCGGCCTGCTCGTCGTAGACCACCACCCACTCAGCCGGGCTGGTCACCCGCAGCCGCAGCTGCTCCGGCCAGGTCAGGGTGACATCGACGCCCTCGGGCATGCCGAAGCAGTCGTCCCAGGGGCCGGGCCGCGGCGCGGCGCGGCGGCCGGTCGGCAGGTGGTCGCCGCCGCGCTCCTCCTGCCAGGCGGGGGCGAAGTCGATCAGCGCGTCCTTGCCGCCGGAGCCCAGGTTGCGCAGGAACCACGGGTGCCAGCCGGCCTGCGCCGGGAAGGAGTCGCCCGCGGTCTCCACGCCCAGGGTGATCCGCAGATCGTTCTCGGAGAGCTCGAAGACCTGGGTGACGCGGCCCGCGTACGGCCAGGGGTCGGCCAGGTCGTAGAAGAAGGACGCCGAGCGGTCGTCGGCGGCGGCCTGGTGCCAGGCGGTGTCCCGGCCGGTGCCGTGGATGGCGTGCGGCGGGGCGTTGAGCGGCATCTGATGGGTCAGCCCGCCGTTGCGGAAGCGGCCGTGCGCGACGCGCCCGCACCACGGGACCATGGGGAACGAGCCGTAGCGCGGCCCTTGCCTGAGCAGTTCCGTGCCGCCGATCCGCAGGCTGCCGATCCGGCAGCCGTTGCCCGGATGGATCGTCAACTCGGCGTCCCCGGCCGCCAGCCGGACCGCGGTGTCAGATGTCTCGTCCATGGGATGAATCTATGGGACGAATCCGCCTGCCGTGCTCCACGCCCGGCGTTTCCGCCTCTCAGCGGCGGCGGCGCAGCACCCGGCCGACGACGACCGCGGAGGCGAGCAGCGCGGCGGCCGCGGGCGCGGCCCAGCGCAGGGTCGCGGCGGCCGAGCCGGTCTCCGGCGCGGGGACGGGGGCGTACCGGCCGCGCGGCGGGGCGTGGTCGACCTCCTCGGCGCTGCGGCCGATCATCGTGCGACGGGCGTGGGCGGCCTCGGCGGGCACCGGGTCGCGGTCGGCCTGCGGATCGTCGGGCAGGCCCGCGACCGTCTCGGGCACCTCGATGTCCAGGTCCAGTTCGTCCTCGGCGCCGTCGGCGAGCAGGGCGTCCTCCTCGTCGGTGATCGCCTCGGCGGCCTCGCTCAACTCGTCCACCAGGTCCGCCGGGGGCTCCTGGGGTGGCGCTGCCGGGAGGCGCGGTTCGGGGGACTCGCTCTCCAGGCCGGCGGCCAGGTCCGCGGCGAAGCGGTCCAGCAGGCGGCGCCCGGCCGCTTCGGCCGCCTCCGCGCCGGCCTCCGCCAGGCGCCCGCCGGCCCGCGCGCCGCCGTCGAAGGACAGCCGGGTGCCGCCGTCTGCCGGGTGCAGCGCGATCCGCAGGGTGGCCGTCACGGTGCTTCCGCCGCGCACCTCGGAGCCCTCGGCCGTCACCTCGAAGCCGCCGTCCGGGCGCTCGGAGATCCGCGCGCCGCCCCGGTAGGTGATGGTGGATCCGCCGATCCGCAGGCGCAGCCGCCCGGCGAGCGCGTCGCCCGCCGTGTCCGGGTCGGCGTCCCGTTGCAGCCCTGGCACGCAGCGCGCCACGCGGTGCGGCTCGGCCAGAGCCCGCCGTACGGTGTCCACCGGGAACGGAACGAACGCCTCGTGGTCCATACCGCCGGAGCCTACCGAGCCGGACCGGCCGGTGTGAGGGGTCGCGCGACGTTTCGTCCCCCCGTGCGACGGCGGGCCGGGCAGCCGTCAGTAGCGGGGGTGCATCAGCGTGGAGGGCTCGGTGCCGGCGCCGGGCGGGCGGGTCAGCGCGCGGGCGGGCGCCGGCGGGCGGGGGGCGGGCCCCGCCGAGGCCAGCACGAACCCCCAGTCCGGGTCCCCGCTCACCTGGTACGGCGTGGTGCGCAGCCCGGCCGCCCGCAGGGTCGCGTCGACCGTCCAGAAGGTGTCGCCCGCGCCGGGCGCCCCGGCGTGCACCACCAGCCGCCCGCCGGGCGCGAGCGCCTCGGCGACCAGGCCGTAGAACTCCTGCGAGTACAGCTTGGTGTCCTCGGAGACGGCCGGGTCGGGCAGGTCGGCGATGATCGCGTCGAAGGTGCCGGTGGCGCCGGTGCGCAGCCAGTTGAGGGCGTCCCCGATCACCACGTGGACCCGGCGGTCGGCGAAGGAGTGGTCGTTGAGCCGGGACAGCGCGGGATCGGTGCGGGCCAGCCGGACGAGCTGCGGGTCGGACTCGACGACGGTGGCCGACTCCACGCCGGGGCGGCGCAGCACGTCCCGCAGCGCGAGGCCGTCGCCGCCGCCGAGCACCAGCACCCGCCGGTGCGGGCCGGCGAGCGCCGGGTCCACCAGCGCCGCGTGGTAGCGGCACTCGTCCCGGCTGGAGACCTGGAGGCGCCCGTTGATGAACAGCCGCAGCGGTCCGCCCGCGCCGGGCCGGCCGGCCAGGACGACCTCCTGGGCGCCGGCGTGCTCGGCGATCCGCACGTCCCCGCCGTACACGGCCTGCTGCGCGGCCCGTTCGAAGGAGTCGGAGCAGACGGCGGCCACGGCCAGGGTGCCGATGACGGCGATGTTGACGGCCGTCAGCCAGGCGCGGGCCCGGCCGCCGATGTCCCGGCGGAACAGGCCCAGTACGAGCGCGCCCCCCGCGACGGCGTTCACCGCCCCGGTGAGCAGTGCGCCGGTCAACTGGCCGAAAAACGGCAGTAGCACGAAGGGGAAGGCGAGCCCGCCGACCAGCGCCCCGACGTAGTCGGCGGCGAACAGCTCCGCGACCGCCCCGCCCGCGTCCTGCTGCCGGATCCGCTGGATGAGCGTCATCAGCAGCGGCACCTCGGCGCCGATCAGCAGGCCGATGGCGAACGCGACGACGGTCATGGCCGCGCTGGAGTGGCCGAGCCAGGCGAAGCTGGCGTACAGCGCCATCGCCGACAGCCCGCCGATGAGGGCCAGCGCGGCCTCGATCAGCGCGAAGCCGACCGCGGCGCGGCAGCGCATCCGCTTGGCGAGCAGGGAGCCGACGCCCATCGCGAAGACCATGACGGACAGCACCACGGAGGCCTGGGTGACCGAGTCGCCCACCAGGTACGAGGCGAGGGCGACGAGTTCGAGCTCGTAGACCAGGCCGCACGCGGCGCAGACGAAGACCGAGGCGAGTACCAGCGCACGGCCCATCCCGGCCGGTACCGGCAGCCGGGCGACGGACGGGGACTGGTCGATCACGAGTGCACGCTACGTCATCGGCGCGTCGCGCAGGGCTCACCCACGGGCGTTCAACTCCACAGCTTCACGGCACGTTGACATCACCGATCGCTTCCTGCCAGCATCCCGCGCGCACGAGTCGGCGACGGCGCGCGGAAGCGGGATATGGGCGGTCGACGAAGCGCTTCGCACGCGCGCGCCGGGTTTCGCGCCGCGCACGCCCCGGGCGCTGCCGCGGGCGGGCCCGGGAGCGGACAGCCGGCCGCTCACCTTCGAGCGGGTGGCGACCAGTTGGCCCTCCTGCGGGTAGGCGTGCCAGGTGCGCCAGTGGATGCCGCCGCCGGCCTCCGGCGCACGCTGGACCACCATCGCGGTGAACGCGTGCGGGTCGCCGGGGAACCGGCCGGCCAGCCCGTGCGGGTGTTCGGCGACCAGGGCCAGCAACTCCTGGGCGCGGCCGGCGAACTGTCCGCGGGAGAGCGTCTCGACGCGGGCGGCGAATTCGTACTCCCACTCGCCTATCCGTTCGGCGACGCCGAACGGCAGCGGGGTGCTGGCACCGGGCATGCACGCCACCGTCTCCGAGCAGAAGCGCCCGTCGGCGGCGTCGAGCAGTACCTGGTGGGAGGCACCGAGCAGCCGGAGCTGCACCCGTATGTTGCCTGTCGTGGTGGTCTGGCCCTGCGGTACGCCGAGTTCGAGGTCGAGCACGGCGAGCGCGGGCAGCGGCTCCTTTCCCAGGCACCAGGCCAGGTCCCCGGCCCGGGTGTCGGTATAGGAGGTCTGAAGAGTCGTGAGCATGGGTCGGCTCCGCAAGCGCGCAGTGGTGTGGGTGGGTTCGTCCGCCGGCTCAAGTCCACACGCGGATTCCGGGGGAGTACATAATCATGAAATGCGGTGCACCCACAGTCTTTTTACCCATTAGCTCCCAGCTTGCATCCCGCCGGGCGCTGACCAGTTCATATGTTCGGAATATGGGGTGTCAGCTGGGAACAACCCTGCGCCGCGCGGATGAACCAGAGCATGGGACAGCCGCGACCGCCACCAGGGAGCGGCGGTCGCGGCACCGGAAAACCCGGGGACCCCGGAGAACCGGGAAAAGCACGGCCGCGCCGTTCTCAGCCCGAGTGGCCCCCGCCGCAGGAGTGGCCTCCACCGCAGGAGTGGTGCCCGCCCCCGCAGGAGTGGTGGTGGCCGCCGCCCGAGCCGTGGTGGTGGTCGCTTCCCCCCAGGTAGCTGCCGTCCGAACCGTCACCGGCCCACCAGCCGCCGCCCGGGCGGCGCCGGGTGCGGCCGTTCCCGTCGCGCCGGGAGGCGGCGGCCATGGCCACCACCACCAGCGCCACAATTCCGAGGAATATCAACATATCGGTGCGGAAGATCATCGTCCCCACCTCGCCCTTCCCGCGTCCCCCGAAGGGAGGTGCTCCATCGTTCTCCCCGGCATGCCCACCCCGCGAGGGCCGCAAAGAGGAGTTGAGGAAGTTAAGAGGTTGCCCGCAGGATGACGGACATGACACGCCGCCCGCTCCTCAACCGCCGCCTGCACGGCTTCGGCACGACGATCTTCGCCGAGATGTCCGCGCTCGCGGCGCGCACCGGCTCCATCAACCTCGGCCAGGGCTTCCCCGACACCGACGGCCCCGAGGAGGTGCGCGAGGCGGCCGTCCGCGCGCTGCGCGACGGGCGCGGCAACCAGTACCCGCCCGGCCCCGGCATCCCCGAGCTGCGCACCGCCGTCGCCGAGCACCAGTCGCGCCGCTACGGCCTGACCTTCGACCCGGACACCGAGGTGCTGGTGACCGCCGGGGCCACCGAGGCGATCGCCGCGGCCCTGCTGGCGCTGGTGGAACCGGGTGACGAGGTGATCGCGCTGGAGCCGTTCTACGACTCCTACGCCGCCTCCATCGCGATGGCCGGCGGCACCCGGGTGCCGGTCACGCTGCGCCCGCACACCGGCGAGGACGGCCGGCACCGCTTCGTCCTCGACCTCGACGAGCTGCGCGCCGCGGTGACCGGCCGCACCCGGCTGCTGCTGATCAACACCCCGCACAACCCGACCGGCACCGTCCTGAGCGCCGCCGAACTGGCCGCCATCGCCGAGCTGGCGGTCGAACGGGATCTCCTGGTGATCACCGATGAGGTCTATGAACACCTGGTCTTCGACGGCGCCCACACGCCGATCGCGACACTCCCGGGAATGCGTGATCGAACTGTTACTATCGGGTCGGCCGGCAAGACCTTTTCCTTCACCGGTTGGAAGGTGGGATGGGTAACAGCGTCACCCGATCTGGTGAACGCCGTTCGAACGGCGAAACAATTCCTTACCTATGTCGCCTCCGGGCCCTTCCAATACGCCGTCGCCGAGGCGCTCCGACTGCCGGACGCCTATTTCCGTGATCTCGCCGCCGATCTGGCCGCCAAGCGCGACCTGCTCTCCGGCGGCCTGGCCGAGGCGGGGCTGAAGGTTTTCCGACCTGCGGGAACGTACTTCGTGACCACCGACATCAGCCCGCTGGGCAGCACCGACGGCTTCGCCTTCTGCCGGACGCTGCCGCAGCGGTGCGGGGTCGTGGCGATCCCCAACGCCGTCTTCTACGACGATACGAATCGGGGAACGGCCTTTGTACGCTTCGCGTTCTGCAAGCGAACAGACGTGCTCCACGATGCGATCTCCCGGCTGAAGCGGCTAGGCTCCTGAAGCAACCCACTCCGCCATTCCGTCGTCTTCCAGGTGTGGACGGGATTGCGGCGCATCGGCCCAGCGGTTCCGTATGACCCCGACAATGCGCGCCCAACCGGTCTCGTCCATGCTTGTCGGCGTCGGCGTTGTTGTCGTCGGCGTTGCTGTCGTTGTCGTTGTTGTCAGTACGGTCGCCGAAGAACGGCCGCCTCGGGAGGAGCGGAACAGGTGTATACGGCCGAGCCGGTCTCGACCCCTCCTCGCCCCTCGGCGGGAGGAGCCACGGCTTCCACACCCGCCGTACACTCGCGCGTCGAGCGGGCGAGGGCCTCACTACGCCGGGCCGCGCCCGCCCTCATGATCTACTCAGCGGTCCGGTTGTGCGGCCTGCTGTTCATGTCGGCGTACGCGTGGTACGCGGGCCAGCACCCGCGGTCCATCCTGGGCCTGGCCTGGGACAGCCACTGGTACTTCCGGATCGCCGAGTACGGCTACGGGACGCTGATCCCGTCGGCGACCCAGCACACCATCCTCTACAACGATCTCGCCTTCTTCCCGCTGTACCCGATGACCGTCCGGGCGGTGGCGACCGTGCTGCCGATCGGCACGATCAACGTCTCGATACTGGTCGCCTGGGTGGCGACGCTGGTGTCGGTGTGGGGCATCTACTCCATCGGCGCGCGGCTGTACGGGCACCGGATCGCCACCACGCTGGTGCTGCTGTACTCGCTGCTGCCGCACGCGATCATCCAGACGATGGCGTACACCGAGCCGGTGCTGATCATGTTCGCCGCCTGGTCGCTGTACGCGGTGCTCACCCGGCGCTGGATCTGGGCCGGCACCCTGGCCGCGCTGGCCGGGCTGAGCAGGCCCAACGGCGTGGCGGTGGCCGCCGCGGTCGGCGCCGGGGTCGCGGTGGACGCCTGGCGGCGGCACCGGGCCGGGCGCCCGCTGAACTGGCGGGCGTGGGCCGGCGCGGCGATCGGGCCGTGCGGCTGGTTCGGCTATGTGATGTGGGTGGGCCTGCAGACCGGTGACCCCAAGGGCTACTTCAAGGTGCAGGCCCGCTGGGGCTCGCGCTTCGACTTCGGCTGGAGCGCGCTGCGGTTCTTCAAGCACATGGTGATGGGCACGGATCTGTTCGCCTACTACGTGGCGGCGGGGATAGTCGCCGCGGCGCTGATCCTCTTCGCGCTGTGCTTCACCGACCGCATCCCGGTGGCGCTGCTGGCGTACTGCGGGGTGCTGATGCTCATCGGCATCGGCGGCGCGGGCTTCTTCCAGTGCAAGCCGCGGTTCCTGATGCCGGCGTTCCCGCTGCTGATCCCCGCGGCGATCGCGCTGTCGCGGGCCCGGCCGCGGACCGCCATGGTGGTGGTCGTCTCACTGGCCGGATTCTCGTTCTTCTACGGCACGTACCTGCTGACCATCTCGCCGGTGGCGCTGTAGCGCGCCACCGGCGGGATCGGCCGCGCCGGGAGGGCGGTCTCCGCGGGCCTCAGGCCCCGGAGCCGTCCTCCTCGCCGTTTCCGGCGCCGGGCTCGGCGTCGGCGTCCTTGGCCAGGCCGAGCTGCTGCGTCAGCCACTGGTCGAACTCGACCGAGGCACGCACCCAGCTGACCGTGCTGGAGACGAAGTACTCCAGGTTGACGCCGAGGCCGATCAGCATCTGGGCCTCGCCGATCAGGCGGACCGTGCCGTCGTCGTGGGTGTGGGTGTAGACCTTGGGCCAGAGCGTCTGCCGGTTCCAGCCGTCCGCGATCTCCAGCAGCCGGGCCTTGTCGTCGATCGAGTAGGCCCGGTCGTAGAAGGTGCGGACCGCGTAGACGGCCTGCTCGTTCTCGCCGCGGAACATGAAGTAGGTGCGGAAGTCCTCCCAGGGCGCCGCGAGGTCCCCTTCCTCGTCGACGACGTACTTCAGCTCCATCTGCTCAAGCAGTTGCTTGACCAGGTCCTGGTCCGGGCGGATGACGGCGGGGGGTCCGGCCGGCTCGGGGGCGGGCCCGCCGCCGAAGTTCGGAATCGAGGAGGGGTCGATGCTCACCGTGGATGTCCCTTCATATGTGACCCTCGCCATCCTCCCCCATCCGGCGCGGGATATGGCAACCCGACGGCCCGGGGGGGGGGGGGGGGTCCCCCCCCCCCCCCCTTTCCTTTCCACTTTCCTCC
>JBEHXI010000096.1:0-24460 GCA_048498775.1 Actinomycetota bacterium
TCGCGCGCCGGCGGGGGCGGCCTGCCGGCCCGCGGTCCAGGGCCTGGTCGGCGGACGTGTGCATGTGCCTCCTACGCGAAACGGCGCCCGCGACCGTGCGGGCGCGCCCGGGTAGGGACCGTTGTCGGCGTCTGCCGCGGTTCGGTGACGGCGGGCCCCACCGCCGCGCGGCGGCCGGTGGCCGCCACCGGCCCCAACCCTACCGGCACGCCGTGTCCTGCGGCCGGGCGACCGCGTTGGACATTCCGTGACCCAGCCTCCCGCCCCGTTCCGCCGGGCCCGCGCCGCGGCCGCCGTGCTCGCGCTCGTCATGCTGCCGGCCGGTGGCGCGGCGGGCTGCGTGAAGCTGTCCGAGCCGGGTGCCCCGCGGCCGAGCGGCACGGTGGCGCCGCCCGTGGCGGACGGCAGGGCGCGCCGGGCGCCCGGGGACGCCGTCGCGCGGGGCCGGCTGCCCGGTGCCCGGGGCGGCGGGCGGCCGCAGGCCTCTCCGCGGGCCGCCACGCCGGACACCGTGGCGGCGCCGTCCGGGCCGGTCCGGGCGCGTCCGCCGGAGTCGGCGCCCGCGGTGCGGGTGCCGCCCGCGCAGCCCGTTCCGGCGCCGAGGCCCTCGCCGATCTGGTCCGGCGCCGCATCCTCGTCACCGCCGCCGCCCGAGCCGCCCACGGTCACGCCGAGCCCGGGCCCGAGTGTCCCGTCGCCGGCCGCGCAGGCGCGGGCCAGGGACTGAAGGGGCGGGCGGGGGCGCCGAGTTGGGGGCGATTTGCCGGACGCCGGGGCACCCGCTTATGCTGGGAGATCGTTTGACCCACCCGATGCCCGGCGCCGCAGCAGAGAGCGCCGTGTGGCGCGTTCCTTTTCTCCTGTGGCTGACCGCATTGAGGCGGTTGTATGCGAATCCGCGGAGCTGGCGCGTGCCGAGTCTCCGAGAGGTTTCGCTTCAGCATGTCCATTGACACTGCCGACCGTTCCGTCCTGCCCGCGGACGAGTCTGTCACCGACTCCCCGAACGGTCCCGAGCACGACGCCGGGAACAGCGCCGAGCCGCAGGCTCCCGAGGTCGGCTTCGCCGATCTGGGGCTGCCCGAGGCGATCGTGCGCAAGCTCACCCAGAACGGTGTGACGGTCCCGTTCCCCATCCAGGCGGCCACCATCCCGGACGCCCTGGCCGGCCACGACATCCTGGGCCGCGGCCGCACCGGCTCCGGCAAGACGCTCTCCTTCGGTCTGCCGCTGCTGACGCTGCTGTCCGGCGGCCACACCGACGCCAAGCGGCCGCGCGGCGTGATCCTCACCCCCACCCGCGAGCTGGCCATGCAGGTCTCCGACGCGCTCCAGCCGTACGGTGACGTGCTCGGCCTGAAGCTGAAGGTGGTCTGCGGCGGCACCTCGATGGCCAATCAGATCTACGCGCTGGAGCGGGGTGTGGACATCCTCGTCGCCACCCCGGGCCGGCTGCGCGACCTGATCGACCGCGGCGCGTGCGCGCTGGACAAGGTGCAGATCGCGGTGCTGGACGAGGCGGACCAGATGGCCGACATGGGCTTCCTGCCCGAGGTCACCGAGATCCTCGACCTGGTGCCGGCCGGCGGCCAGCGGATGCTGTTCTCCGCGACGCTGGAGAACGAGATCGACACCCTGGTCAAGCGGTACCTGTCCGACCCGGTGACGCACGAGGTGGACGCGGCGCAGGGCGCGGTCACCACCATGACCCACCATGTGCTGATCGTGAAGCCGCGCGACAAGGCGCCGGTGACCGCCGCGATCGCCGCTCGCAAGGGCCGCACCATCATCTTCGTCCGCACCCAGATGGGCGCCGACCGGGTGGCCGAGCAGCTGCGCGAGGCGGGGGTGAAGGCGGACGCGCTGCACGGCGGCATGACGCAGGGCGCGCGGACCCGCACCCTGGCGGACTTCAAGGACGGTTACGTCAACGTCCTGGTGGCCACCGACGTCGCCGCCCGCGGCATCCACGTCGACGGCATCGACCTGGTGCTGAACGTCGACCCGGCCGGCGACCACAAGGACTACCTGCACCGCTCGGGCCGTACCGCCCGCGCCGGCCGCAGCGGCACCGTCGTCTCGCTGGCGCTGCCGCACCAGCGCCGGGGCATCTTCCGGCTCATGGAGGACGCCGGTGTCGAGGCCTCGCGGCACATCATCGGCGGGGCCGGCGTGTTCGACGAGGACGTGGCGCAGATCACCGGCGCCCGTTCGCTGACCGACGTGCAGGCCGACGCGGCGCTGAACGCGGCGCAGCAGGCCGAGCGGGAAGTGACCGAGCTCACCCGGGAGTTGGAGCGGGTGCAGCGGCGCGCGGCCGAACTGCGCGAGGAGGCGGACCGCCTGGCGGCCCGCGCGGCGCGCGAGCGCGGCGAGCCGGTGGCCGACGCGGCGGCCGGGGAGCGGGACGCCGAGCCGGTGGCCGAGACCGCGGCGGCCGAGCCGGTGGCCGAGGCGCCGGTGGCCGAGGTGCCGGAGGCGCGCCGGCCGCGCGAGCGGTCCTGGCAGGCCCGTGACGAGCGCCGGGACGACCGTCCGTCGTACAACCGGGACGACCGCCGGGACCGGGACGACCGTCCTTCGTACAACCGGGACCGGAACCGTGACGACCGCGGCGGCTACGGCCGCGAGCGCCGTCCGTTCAACCGCGACGACCGCCCCGCGCACCACCGCGACGACCGTCCCTCGTACAACCGGGACGACCGGCCTTCGTACAACCGGGATCGCAACCGTGACGACCGCGGTGGTTACGGCCGCGAGCGCCGTCCGTTCAACCGCGACGACCGCCCCTCGTACAACCGGGACGACCGCCGGGACCGCGACGACCGTCCCTCGTTCAACCGGGACCGGAACCGTGACGACCGCCCCGGCACCGGCCGCTCGTTCGAGCGCCGTGACCACCGCGGCGGGGACCGTCCGGTGAACCGCGACCGCCGGGACGACCGTCCGTCGTACGGCCGGGACCGTGACGACCGCCGCCCGTACGGCCGCCACGACGACCACCGCGGTACGGGCGACCGCCGCGCCGACAAGCCGCGCTGGAAGCGGAACGGCTGACGGCGGCCGTGTGCCGCATGCTGCCCCCGGTGCCCGACGGCGCCGGGGGCAGCGGTCTTCGCGTCACCCGCCGGTGATCCGCGGGGAGATCGAAGCTTGAGCGTGGTCCCGGCTATGCTGCTGTGTGCGGGTCATTAGCTCAATTGGCAGAGCAGCGGACTTTTAATCCGTTGGTTCAGGGTTCGAGCCCCTGATGACCCACCGTCTCGCCCGTACGGCCCCGTACGGTCCTGTACCCAGACGCTCCCCGGCCCGCTGTCCGCCGGGGAGCTTTCGTGTTCTCGCGGCTTCTCGCGGCTTCTCGCGGCGGCCGGTACGCGTGCGGGCGCCCCCGGTCGCTGCCGGGGGCGCTCGTCGTGGTGCGGGAAGGAACGGGATCAGAAGACGATGACCACGTTGTGGCCACCGCGGCCGCCGAAGAAGTCGTCGTCCCAGTCCCAGCCGCCGAAGCGGTGGTCGCGACGGTGGCGGCCCCAGTCCCAGCCGTCCCAGCCGCCGTCCCAGCCACCGAAGCGACCGAAGCGACCGAAACGGCCGAAGCGGTCGAAGCGGTCGCCGCGGTCGCCGCGACGGCTGATCTCCCACCACTCCACGCGGCGGAAGTGGCAGCGACCGTGGTGGTCGTCGTTGTGAGCGATCGTCGCCGCGACGCCGGCGCTCTCGTGCGTGGTGGCGGCGTGCGCGCCACCGGCCAGCGGCAGGATGGCCGCCGCCGACAGGAAGGCGACGCTCGCGCCTCGGGCAATGAACTTCTTCACGATCGAGCTCCTCGATGCGTGGGTGAATAGGACATTAGTGACATTAAGCGGCAAATCACTCTGCTGTCCTGCGGGAGCGGCGGCGCGTTGCTCCATTCGCGGTGCCGTCCCTGTTCATCGCGGCGTGGGCCATCGCACACAGACGGTTGGCATCAGGCCAACCGCAGGACGCCGAACGCCAGTAGGGTGGGCCGCCAACTGGCTGCTGGGCCCCGGTCACTCGTCGGTGGCGCGGGGGAGAAGGCGGAGGGATCGGGGCGGTCGACATGGACTATTGCCCGGCGTGCGGCAGTTGGCTGAACGGGGCCTTCTCCTGCCCGGCCTGCGGGGTGCCGTCACCGGTGCGCGGCTACGGCCCGGAACCCGTCCAGACGCCGTATCAGAACGACTACGTGCCCGGCCCCGACGCCTACGTCTATCAGGCGTCCCTCGACCCCCAGCAGATGACGGAGTCCCACTGGTACGGCCAGGGGTTCACCGGGGCGCCCTACGGGACCGGGGAGACCCAGGCGTTCGTGCCGCAGGGGCCCGCCGGGCCGCCGGAGCCCCCCGGGCCGCAGCCGGAGACGGCGGCGCCGGCCGGCCACGGACCGGAACCCGACCCGGACCCGGAGCCGGAACTGGAACCAGAACCAGAACCGGAACCGGACCCGGAAGCGGCAACGGCGGCGGAAGAGGAGGAGCCGGAGGAGGACCAGGCACCGGGCGGGCGCGCCGCCCGCCGCCGCGGCAAGGCGGACCACCGCTACGGCCGCCGGGCCAAGCGCGTCAAGCTGGCGCTCGGCGTGCTCGCCGGGTTCGTCCTGGTCGGCCTGCTGGCGGCGGTGATCCCCGGCGAGCTGGTGCCGAGCCTGGGCGGTTCGACCGACGCGGCGCCCAGCGCCGCCCCCGTCGCCGGCGGCAGCGCCTCCACCGGCCCGTCCGACGGAACGGGGGGCGCCCCGGCCGGAAACGGAACACCGGGCGGCACCGCGTCGGCCCGGCCCTCGGCGAGCCGGAGCGCGTCGGCGTCCCCGAAGGCGTCGGCGTCGGCGCGGCCCTCCGTCCAGCCGTCCGCGGCGCCGACCACCGCGGCCCCCGGGCCCACGGGCGGGACGGGCGGCACGCCCACCCCGGCGCCGACCACCGCCAGCCCGCAGCCCAGCCCCCGGCCCACCCGGTCCCGGTCCTGCTTCCTCTTCTGGTGCAGCGGGTAGGCGGGGGAGGCGGGTACCGAGCGTGACCGGTGACCGGAGAGCACCTCTGTGCGACCGTGCGAGAATGCGGCGGGTTACGGCCAGACCGAGGGAGGGCGCGTGATGCGCGGCGGGGACGGTGCGTCCGACATGGTGGCGCGGCGCAGGAAGACCGAGCTGGTGCTCGTGGTCGGCGCGGTGCTGCTGACCCTTTTCGGTTACGCCCAGGCGTGGCTGGCACTGAAGGGCACGCTGCCGGGCGACCTCCCGGTCGCCGGCCTCGGGCTGGGGGCGCTGGCGCTGCTGGCGCATTTCGCGGTGCGCCGCTTCGCGCCGTACGCGGACCCGCTGATCCTGCCGCTGGCGGTGATGCTCTCGGGGCTCGGGCTGCTGCTGATCGCCCGCCTCGACGTCTCCTACCGGGCCGAGTACCCGCACTCCTCGCCGGGGGCGCCGGGCGCGCCGGGCCAGGTGATGTGGGTGTGCATCGCGGTGGTCGCCTTCAGCGGCATCGTGGCGCTGCTCAAGCACCACCGCATACTCCAGCGCTACTCCTACGTCACCATGACCGGGGCGCTGATCCTGTTGATGGCCCCGGCGTTCTTCCCCAGTGACACCTTCGGCGCCAAGCGCTGGATCTTCATCGGCTCGCTGTCGTTCGAGCCGGACGAGTTCGTCAAGATCGCCATCGCGGTGTTCTTCGCCAGCTACCTGATGACCAACCGGGACGCCCTCGCCCTGGTGGGCCGCAAGTTCATGGGGCTGAGCCTGCCGCGCGGCCGCAACCTCGGCCCGGTCATCGTGGTGTGGGCGATCAGCCTGCTGGTCCTGATCTTCGAGAACGACCTCGGCACCTCGCTGATCTTCTTCGGCGTCTTCGTCGTCATGCTGTACGTGGCCACCGAGCGGACCAGCTGGGTGGTGCTCGGCCTGCTGATGGCGGCGCTCGGCGCCGGCGTGGTCGGCGGCACGTCCTCGCACGTCAAGGCGCGTGTGGTGGCCTGGCTCCACCCGATGGACATCTTCCTGCCGGTCGCCCAGCGGCCGCAGGGGCTGATCTCCGACCAGTCCGCGCAGGCGCTGTTCGGCTTCGGCAGCGGCGGCATGCTCGGCACCGGGCTCGGCCAGGGCTACCCCTGGCTGATCGGCTTCGCCGGCCGCAGCGACTTCATCCTCACCACCGTCGGCGAGGAACTCGGCCTGGCCGGGGTCACCGCCGTCCTCCTGCTGTACGTGCTGCTCGTCGAACGCGGGCTGCGCACCGCGGTGGTGCTCACCGACCCGTTCGGCAAGCTGCTGTCCGGCGGGCTGGCCGCCGCCCTCGCCCTCCAGGTCTTCGTGGTGGCGGGCGGCGTGACCGGCCTGATCCCGCTGACCGGCAAGGCGCTGCCGTTCCTCGCCCAGGGCGGCTCGTCCACCGTCGCCAACTGGGTGCTGGTGGCCCTGCTGGTGAAGCTGAGCGACGCGGCGGGCCGGGTGATGTACGAGGAACAGGCGCCGCCGGCCCCCGCTACCTCCGAGGCGCTGACGGCTGTGGTGCCTCGAGCTGCCGGCTGAGCCAGCCGAACGCGGCCGGGAACATCCCCGTCCACGTGCCGTAGTTGTGCCCGCCGGTGGGCACCACCAGCGTGGTGACCCGCAC
Source organism: Actinomycetota bacterium (assembly GCA_048498775.1). Taxonomy (GTDB): domain Bacteria; phylum Actinomycetota; class Actinomycetes; order Streptomycetales; family Streptomycetaceae; genus JBEHXI01. The sequence continues at coordinate 6,633 of JBEHXI010000096.1, forward strand.
CCCGGTGCCGCGCGCCGCCCTGGCGAACTGCTGGAGGTAGGACGGCCGGCTGTTGGGGTCCTGCTTGGAGGTGGCCAGGAAGAGGGCCGCGCCGTCCGCCCGGGTGTGCCGGACCAGCCAGACCGGGCTGTTGTCCCGGCGCAGCACGGGGTCGGCGAGCACCGACGGGTCCCCGGTGAGCCGGTCCGGGTCGAGGGCCGCGCCGGCGCCGAAGACGCCCGGGTACTGCAGGGGGAGCTTCGCGGCGCAGAACCCGCCGGTGGAGAAGCCCATCAGCCCCCAGCCGCCCGGTCCGGCGGCGGTGCGGAACTTGTGGCTGATCAGGTCGGGGACGTCGTACGCCAGCCAGGTGGCGACCTTGCGGTCCGGCAGGTCGGTGCAGTCGGTGTCCACGCTGCCCGGGTCGATCACCGGCATCGCCAGGATGAACGGGTGCACCTGGCGGCCGTTGACCAGCGACTCGAACGCGCCGGGCATCCCGCCGTGCTCCAGCCAGGACTGCGGGGAGCCGGGGACACCGTGCAGCAGCATCAGCACCGGGAAGCGGTAGCCCGCGTACGCGGGGTCGTTGTACTGCGGCGGGGTCCAGACGATGACCTGGCCGGACAGCTTCGAGTGCGAGCCGTGGAAGTAGGTGTCCAGCAGACCGCCGGTGCCGTGGTTGAACCGGGCGCGGGAGGCGGGCGGTCCTGGCATCGCCACGGTGTTGGTGTTCCGGTCGGTGCCCAGCAGGTCCGACCAGGAGGCGTACAGCCCGTAACTGGTGTTTATCCAGGTGGCGACCACACCGATCGCGGTGAGCTGGCAGAGCAGGATCATCGCCAGCCGGGCGAGCAGCCGTACCGGGTGCGGCCCGCGCACCCTGCCCCACAGGGCCAGGGTGCCGGCGACCATCAGCACCGTCGCCGCGATGAGGGCGGCGAGGAACGGGGTTCCGGTCAGGCTCAACGGGCGCTCCTGGTCCATGGTGTGGTGGGTGCGGAAGGTCCCGCTGACCAAGAAGACGGTTTTGCGGCGGTTGACGTTGCGGGTGGCGGACTCACCTGCCCCGGGTGGAGCAAGAGGTCTGTGTCACCGGGTGCGCGCGCGGTCGGGGAGGCGTGCCCGGCCGAAAGCGGTCCGAACCGTGCGCTTGGGGCGATCCCGGGCGGCGGCGATGGGCCCCCCGTAGGCACTGGGTGACACAGTGTCATGCCTGCCGTGATTTGCGGCGAACGGCTTGGTCAACCCGCCCCACGTCTATTAACGTTCGATAACGCAAGCGGTCGAAACGCCGTCGGCAGGCGGCACCGTGCGCAATCGCTTAATCCCGCACGCGCGGGAACCGGGGAACCAATCCTTGGGGTGAATCGGGCCTGGTACGCGAGTACCCGGCCGGTAGGAGACCTTCCTGCTCCGAACCCGTCAGCTAACCCGGTAGGCGAGAAGGAAGGAAGGAGTACGCCGGCAGTGGCGTTCAATCAGCTTGCCCTGGCAGAGCCCGACGAAACCACCGGCCGGGCCGTGAGCGCCCCCCAGGACGGCCCGCGGCACCGGCTCCCCAAACAGCGCACCGTCTCGCGCGGTTCGACGGTGCTCGGGGTGGCCGCCATGGCCGCGGTGGGCGCGGGCGGTGTCGCCGCCGCCGAGGGCAAGGCGCCGATCCCCGTCTCCGTACCGGATCTGCCGCTGTCCGGCTCGCTGACCAAGGCCGTCGAGGCGTTCCCCGCCGACACGGCCGCGCCCCGGCAGATCGCCCCGGACGCCGGCCAGGCGATGCTCACCCGCGTCCTCGCCCAGGCCCGTTCGCAGCAGACCTCCGCCGAGGAGGCCGAGCGGACGGCCGCCGCGGCCGCCGCCGCCAAGGAGGCCGCCGCCCGCAAGGTGCGCGAGGACGCCGCCCGCAAGAAGGCGGAGGAGGAGGCGCGCCGTGCGGACGCGGCCCGGGCCGCCGCCGAGGCGCGGGCCCTCAGCTACGTCAGACCGGTCACGTCCTTCACCCTGACCGCCGGGTTCGGCGAGACCAGCTCGCTGTGGGCCACCGTGCACACCGGCCAGGACTTCGCCGCCCCCACCGGCACCCCGGTCATGGCCGTCCACGGCGGGACCGTCACCTCCGCCGGCTGGGCCGGCTCCTACGGCTACCGCATCGTGCTGACGCTGCCGGACGGCACCCAGTTGTGGTACTGCCACCTGTCGTCGATGGTGAAGACCTCCGGCGCCGTCACCACCGGCGACGTCATCGGCCGGGTGGGCGCCACCGGCAACGTCACCGGTCCCCATCTGCACCTGGAGGTCCGGCCGGGCGGCGGCGACCCGGTCGACCCGCTGCCCTGGCTGCGCGACCACGGCGTCAGCGTCTGAGGAACCCACCCCCCGGCGTCCCGAGCGGAGCCGTGGCGAACGCGAGTGCCGAGCGCACCCGGGCCTTCCGCGCCGGGTGCCGCCTCCCCAGCCGGCACCGCCTCGCGACGGCACCGCTCGGGTCACCCTCTCCGGCTGCCGGCTACGTGCGGTCCGCGGCCACCCAGGAGGCGACGGCCATCGCACCGGACACCGCGAAGACCGCGGGCCACGCGCCGACCCTCCTGGCCAGCGGGTGCGATCCGGCGAAGGCCGCCGTGTACAGGCCGGTCAGCGCGGCGGCGGTGCCCGGCCCGGCCTTCCGCTTCCACTCCCGGGCGGCCAGCGCACCGGCGGCCGCCAGGGCGACCCCGCCCAGCGGGCGCCGTCCCGTCCAGCGCGCCGTCGCGTAACCGCCGACCAGCCCGCTTGCCGCCACCACCGCGGTCGGCACCTTGGCCATTCCTCTTACCTCCCTGAGGGCGTCCGGATCCACCCCCGAGGGTAGTGCGGGCGGTGTCAGTGCGGTCCGTAGGGGCCGGGCGGCGGCTGCTGCCCGGGAGGGCCGTACGAGCCCGGCGGCGGGCCGTAGGACTGCTGGGCGGGCGGGCCGTAGCCGCTCTGCGGCCCGTACGGCGGCTGCCCGTAGAGGCCGGGGGCGGCGGGCGGCGGGCCCCACTGCCGGGGCATCGCGTAGCGCAGCGTGTACGCCGCCTGGGACAGCAGCGGCTGGGCGAGGTCCTTGCGCTGCCAGAGATGGTGCAGGAGTTCCTGCTCGCGCACCGAGAAGTCGGGGTCGATCGCGCCGCGTGCGGCGCGGGCCCGCAGGAAGGCGAGTGCCGTCGCGAAGCCCTGGTACTCGCGGACCGTGCGGGCGGCGGAGGCGCCGCCGGCGCGGCGGGCCAGGTCGCGGGCGAGCTTGCGGGCGGCCATCGACGCCAGGGCCAGCGGTTCGAGCGGGGCCAGCCAGCCGGCCTCGGTGTAGGCGGGCAGCTGGGTGCGGATCGTCTTCAGCTCGTTGGACCGCGACCATATCGCCAGCCAGGCCAGCAGCCCGAACACCGGGGCCATGAACGCCGCGTACACCAGCAGGAAGCCGCCGGTGCCCAGCGCGGAGGAGCCGTTCCATATGCCGTGCAGCGTCATGGCGGTCAGCCAGCCGCCGAGCGGGGCGAGCCAGCGCCGGGCCTGCCCGGGCCGACTCATCGCGGCGACACCGAAGCCCACCCCCGTCATGCAGGTGAACAGCGGGTGGGCGAACGGGGACATGATGACGCGTATGAAGAAGGTGGCGAGTGTCACCGAGCCCAGACCCGACGCCCCCAGCACCTCGTCCTGGCCGAACGCCGAGCCCAGATAGAGGATGTTCTCGGTGAACGCGAAGCCGGTGGCCGTGATCCCGGCGATCACCACGCCGTCGACGATGCCCTGGAAGCGGCGGCGCCGCAGCAGGAACAGCAGCAGCACGGCCGTGCCCTTGCAGGACTCCTCCACCAGCGGCGCGACGAACGTGGCGCCCCAGGAGTCGGCCTGCTTGGTGGTGGCGGTCAGCGTGGTGGCCAGCAGGTGCGCGGCGAAGCTGTTGGCGAGGATCGCGATCAGTGTCGCGGCGCAGGAGCCCCACGCGAACGCGAAGATCCGGTGCCCCCACGGCTGCGGCTCGACCCGGTCGATCCAGAAGAACGTGCCGATGAGCAGCGGCACCGGCAGCACCGCCAGCGCCAGGCCCACCAGGAAGCCCTGGGTGCCGGTCTGCTCCCGGACGATCGCCAGGATCACCAGGCCGCACAGTGCCAGCACGATGACGATGGCCGCGGCGCGCAGCGCCTTGCTCTCCCAGAAGGCGCGGCGCGGCTTGTAGCGCCAGCGCGAGGGCAGCTCGAACTGCGGTTGCGGCCGGTAGTCCGGAACGGCGGGGCCGTCCGCTGCGTTCACGGGTCCGTGCGGGCCGGACGGACCGGGTGACGGCGGGTAGGAGTACACCTGTTGACCCTAAGGCCGGGGCGACCGCGGGCGCGACGGTACCGCCACACCGGGGCGCACGAACTGACGGGACACTCGGGGAGTCGGTGGCGGAGTCGGCGGCGGAGTCGGTGGCGGACCTCAGCGGCGGACGAAGCGCAGGTCGTGCACGACGTGGCCCTTGGCCAGGCCCTGCCGTTCGAACTTCGTCGTCGGGCGGCCGCCGGGGCCCTCCACCGCGGGCCTGGGCGCGTACCCGTCGTGGAGGTTGCGCAGCCGCGGCTCGGCCGACAGGACCTCGAGCATCTGCTCCGCGTACGGCTCCCAGTCGGTGGCGCAGTGCACGACGGCGCCGGGCACCAGCCGGGAGACGGCGAGCCGGACGAACTCCGGCTGGATCAGGCGGCGCTTGTGGTGCCGCGCCTTGGGCCAGGGGTCGGGGAAGAAGACCCGCAGCCCGGCCAGGGACTCCGGCGGCAGCATGTCGCGGAGCAGGATCACCGCGTCGCCGTTGGCGACCCGGACGTTGGACAGCCCGGCGCGTTCGGCGAGCGCCAGCAGGTTGCCCTGGCCGGGGGTGTGCACATCGACGGCGAGCACTCCGGTGCCGGGATCGTCCGCGGCCATCCGGGCCGTCGCCTCGCCCATGCCGAAGCCGATCTCCAGGACGACGGGAAGGCCGCGGTCGCCGAACAGGTCGCCGAGGTCGAGCGGCCGGCCGTCGATGTCCAGGCCCCAGCGCGGCCACAGGCGGTCGATCGCGTCGGCCTGCGCGCCGGTCACCCGGCCGCGGCGCGGGTGGAAGGTGCGGATCCGCCGTTCGCCGTGCGAACCGGCCGGATCGGCGGCGGGGCCGTCCGGGAACATCGGCCGGGCCGCGGTGGTCGGGGAACTCGGCGCAGGGACGGACATGGGGACGGACATGGGGACCAAGTCTACGGGGGCGGTCGCGCGGCCTTTCGTGGCCAGTGCTGTGACCGGGAGGGTTTGCCGTGAGGCTCGCGGCTTCCGGTGCAGGGGGCACCTCCCGCCGAAGGCAGGGGGAGGATCGCAAGGCGGAGGATCGCCCTCGTACTGGGTGTACTCGGGCGTTCCGACGCTCTGCTTCCGCAGTCCCATGACAGAGCAGAGACGGAGCGAAGCGCAGTGCAGCGAGGTGCCGTGCCGGGCGTCGCGAGCCGGTGAACCTTCCCGGTCACAGCACTACGCGGTCTGGAGCACGGCGAGCGCCCGGCGGGCGATCTCCCGGCCGATCGGCAGCGAGGCCGTCGCGGCCGGCGAGGGCGCGTTGAGCACGTGCACGAAGGGGCCGGTGCCCGCCAGCAGGAAGTCGTCGGCCAGGGTGCCGTCGGGCAGCACCGCCTGCGCCCGCACCCCCGCCGGTGCCGGACGCAGGTCCTCCGCCCGCACCTCGGGCAGCAGCCGCTGGACGGCCCGGGTGAAGGCGCGCTTGGACAGCGAGCGGCGTATCTCGTCGATCTCGTACCGCCAGTGGCGGCGGGCGATGTGCCAGGTGCCGGAGTAGCCGGCCGTCTCGGCGACGTCCCGGGGCCGCACCGTCCGCCAGTCGTACCCCTCGCGGGCCAGCGCCGGGACCGCGTTGGGGCCGACGTGGACGCCGCCGTGCACCCCGCGGGTCAGGTGCACCCCGAGGAAGGGGAACGCCGGGTCGGGCACCGGGTAGACCAGGCCGCGGACCAGTCCGGTCCGCTCCGGCGCCAGCTCGTAGTACTCCCCGCGGAACGGAACGATCCGCATGCCCGGGTCGTCGCCCGCGAGCCGGGCGACGCGGTCGCAGTGCAGCCCCGCGCAGTTCACCAGCGCCCGGGCCCGCACCTCGACGGTGTCGGCCGCCACCACGATCCGCGCGCCGCGCCGCTCGATCGCCGACACCCGGGCGCCGTAGTGGATCTCGGCGCCGGCCTCCCGCGCCAGCCGGGCGTAGGCGGCCGCCACCGCCCCGTAGTCGCAGATGCCCGTGGTGCCGACGTGGATCGCGGCGATCCCGCGCACCCGTGGCTCGTACTCGGCGATCTGGGCGGGGACCAGCTCGCGCACCGGGATGCCGTTCTCCCGGCCGCGCTGGACCAGGGCGTGCAGCCGGGGCAGCTCCTCCCGTCCGGTGGCCACGATCAGCTTGCCGGTGACCTCGTGGGGGATGCCGTGCTCGGCGCAGAACTCGACCATCTCGGCCGCGCCCCGCACCGCGTAGCGCGCCTTGAGCGAGCCGGGGCGGTAGTAGATGCCGCTGTGGATCACCCCGCTGTTGCGTCCCGTCTGGTGGCGGGCCGGGCCGGACTCCTTCTCCAGCACGACCACCCGGGTCCCGGGCGCGGCACGGGTGATGGCATACGCCGTCGACAGGCCGACGATGCCGGCGCCGATCACCACCACGTCACACTCGGCCGTCACCTGCCACCTCCCGCCACTCCGGCGAACCAGCACACCACTGGTCCCCATGATGGACTGGCCCACCGACAACGGCCGCAAACACGTGTTCCCGGACGGGAGGGCGCGCGCCCCGGCGCGCCCCGTGCACCCCCGCGCGCCCCGCGCACATCGGTCAGGCGGGCGCCGCCAGCAGCGGCCGGGCGCGCTCCCGCAGCTCGACGACGCGGGGCTCGTCCCCGTACGCCTCCAGCCGGTGCAGCAGATCGCGGACGTACTCGGTGGTGCGGGCCGAGGAGATCCGCCCGGCGACCTCCACGGCGCGGGCGCCGGCCGCGCACGCCGCGTCGAGGTTGCCCGACTCCAGCTCGGCCACCGCCGAGACCACCAGCCGCAGCCCGTGCGAGCGCACGTACTCCTCGGTGGGCCGGGCCAGGGCCGTCTCGGTGAAGCGCCGCACCTGCCGGGGCACGCCGAGGTCGCTGTAGCACTCGGCGGCGTCGGCGGCCAGCCGGTCGTAGGAGTAGAAGCCCAGCCAGGACGGGTCCGGGTCGCCGTCCCGGGAGCGCTCCAGCCAGCCCTCGGCGGCCTTGAGCGCCGCGGCGCAGGCCGCGCCGTCGCCCGCCTTGGCGTGGGCGCGGGCCTCGACCATGTGGAAGAAGCTCATGGTGCGGGCGGTGGCCAGGCCGCGGTTGCGCTCCAGGGCGGCCTGCGCGAGGTCCACGCCCTCGTCGGCGAAGCCCCGGTAGATCGCCTGGAGGCTCATCGACGCCAGCACATAGCCGCCGAGCGGGACGTCGGCGGCGGCGCGGGCCAGGCGCAGCGCCTGGATGTAGTAGCGCTGCGCGGCCTCCTGCTGGCCGGTGTCGAAGGCCATCCAGCCGGCCAGCCGGGTCAGTTCGGCTGTCGCGCCGAACAGCGAGCGGCCCACCTCGTCGCTGTACGAGCCGAGCAGCAGCGGCGCCGCCTCGACCCGCAGGCACTCCGGGACCATGCTCGAACGCCAGTCGCCGCCGCCGTACTTGGAGTCCCAGCGGCGGGCGTCGTCGGCGGCCTCGCGCAGCTTGGCCACGTCCGAGTGCCCGACCCGGGCGGCACCCGCATCCGTCAACTCCCGTGCCACGGAACCATCCGCGGGGGTGATGAGCCAGCGTGAGGCGGGCGTGGCGTACGCGGTCACCGCGAAGGAGCCGGTGAGGAAGTCGCGCCGGCCGGCCAGGTCGAGCCGCCACAGGTCGGTGGCGGACTTGACGGCCTCGCCCACGTCGCGCGGGAAGGCCAGGCCGACCTCGGGCGCCGGGTCGGCGTCGGCCAGGCCGATCTCGTGCAGGGGCACCGGGCGGCCGAGCTTGCTGCCGATCGCGGCCGCGATCAGATGGGGGGCGGCGCCCTGCGGCACCATCCCCTTGGCCACCCAGCGGGCCACCGACGTCTTGTCGTACCGGAGCGTCAACCCCCGTTGCGCTCCCAGGTCGTTGACCCTGCGGGCGAGCCCGGCGTTGCTGATGCCGGCGAGAGCGAGCATCGTGCCGAGCTTCTCGTTCGGCCCGCGGCGTTCCCTAGTCATGCGCACTCCTCGTCGCGCTGGCCGCCCCTGAGACCCAGGGCTCCGCGGTCCGTCACCGCCGCAGGACCCGGCGTTTCGCCGATGACCCGTCGCAGGGCATGCGCCGAGCCCCGAGCCGCGTCGGGACGTCCGCTCCTCGGGTACACCCAGCGTAGTTCGCCGGATCCCGACCGTTAAGAGGCGTTGTCCCGGATGGCGAGATTCTGATGGCGGGATCGGAGTGCTCTCAGGGGCATGTGGGAGGCATACCCGTGGGACCCCTGGTGAAAGCGTCACCCGGCCGGGTGAACGTGCTCCCGGTGCGTGTGGCCGTGCGCCCGTGCGTGCGCTCTAGGCCTATTCCAGAGGCAACGCTTGCATGGTGGCCGTGGGTCGGCCTGCCGCCGGCACTGCGGCTTCGAAAACCCGGCGGCGGGCCAGGGGACGCCGCCGCCTCATTCCCCGCGGGTGGCGGAACCGGTCCGGGAGGCGTGCCGACGCCTCCCGGACCGTGCCGTTCCACCGGTGTCGGACTCCCAACTTTGGCGAAAAGACGCCGGTTTGGGGCCGCCCGTTCCGGGCCGCAGGAGGGGGTGGCCCGGCCGGGCGGCCGCAACGGACCGCCGCGGCCGCACAGGTGCGCCCGCGACGCCCCGGTCGGAGGGGCCGCAACGCCCCCCTCCGGCCGCATAGTTGACATAACCCCCATACCGGAGCGTACGGACCGCTCGGCGACGCGGCCCGCCGCGTCGCCACGCCCCGGTACCCGGCCGCGCGCCCGTCTCCATGGCAGCATGGTCCTCACGACAGCGGCGGCTCACGCCTGCCGCACGGCCAGTTGTCCACAGCCGGTGGAGGCTGCGATGCGGTGGTTGGTGGGGTGGAGCAGCTCGCTCGCGCGGCCGACCACGGCCTCGGTCCGTACCATTCGCCCGGTAGGTGCCCAGCTGCTCTGGGACGATCCCGACCCGCTGTGGGCGGTCGGCGACTGGCGGCCCGACGAGATCCGCATGGTCCACGTCGACCCGGGCCGCACCGCCGCCTTCTCCCCGTACCGGGGCGCCGCCTACGCCGACGGCGTCTACGGCAACCCCGGCCCCGACTCCGCCCGGCTGGCCATCCTGGGCCGCTGCGGCGCAACCGACGACGAACTGCGCATCGGCCTGTACACGGCCCGCGGCGGCGCCCTGCGCCATCTGACCATGTGGCCCGGGAGCTACACCGCCGTGCTGCGCATCGGGCGGCGCACCACCGTCCTGGGCGACCTGGCCGGCGCCCGCCCGGTCTTCCACACCGCCTGGGCGGGCTGTACCGCGTACGCCACCGCCGCCCTGCCGCTGGCCGACCTCGTCGAGGCCGCGCTCGACGTCACCCATCTCGCCGCCCAACTGGCCTGCCCCGACTCCGCCGAGGCGCTCGGCACCGGCACCCCCTACCAGGGAGTGCGCCGGGTACCGCCGGGCCACGCGCTGATCCTGCGCGACGGCACCCCGGAGATCAGCGGATACGAACCGCACGCGTCGCTCGCCGTCGGCGCCTCCCGGGCCACCGCCGACGCCGAGCAGGCCATCGCCGGCGTACGCGAGGCGCTGGTCGACGCGGTCCGCACCCGCCTCGCCGAACCCCGCCACGTCCCCGACCCGGACGACGCGCCCGCCCCCGGGCTCGCCGCCGACTTGTCCGGAGGCAGCGCCTCCGCCACGATCGCGCTGCTCGCCGCCGGGCTGCCGGGCATGCCCGGCACCCTGCTCGGCCACGGCTCCGAGGCCGGGCAGCGGCTGCGCGCCGTCACCTTCAACGACCTCGCCACCGGCGGCGAACGGACCCGGGACGCCGAACTGGAACGCGCCTGGGCGATGGCCGCCGATCCCCGGCTGCACCACATCGTCGTCCCCGGCGGTGCCGAGGCCCTGCCCTACGCCGACCTGGACACCGTCCCCCTCACCGACGAGCCGGGCCCCTCCCTGGTGACCGCCGCGCGGCACCGCGTCCGGCTCGCCGCCGGCGGCGCCGACCACCTGCTCGGCCTCGGCGCCAGGAACGCCCTCGACGCCCACCCCGCGCGCCTGGCCGACCTGCTGCTGGACCGCCACCGGCGCCATCTGCTGCGTCCGGCCGCCGCGCTGGCCCGGGCCGACGGCCCCTCGGCGCGCTCGGTCTTCGTCCCCCTGACGGTGTACCTGGCGGCCCGGCGGCTGTCCCGCACCTCCTATCAGCAGGGCGTGCGGGAGGCGGCCGAACGCCTCCTGGAACGCCGCTTCGACGACGAGGGCGCCACCGGCCTGGCGGCCTCCCTGGCCGCGCTCACCTGGTGCCGGCCCGGGCCCGCGGCCCGGTGGCTGACCGGCGAGGCGCTGGCCGAAGTATCGGTTCGTCTCCAGGACGCCGCGGCCCGGCCCGGCACCGTCGGCCGCCCCGGCGAGCGGCGCGCCCTGGCCGCCCTGGCCCGCGCCGCCGCCGACTACCGGGTCTTCGAGCAGGCCGCCGAGGTGCGCAGCCAGCGGCTCCACGCGCCGTACCTCGACAACCAGGTGGTGCGGGCCTGCCAGGCGCTGCCCGAGACCCTGCGCGTACGCCCCGGCGCACGCGCCGCCGTACTGCGCTCGGTGCTGGCCGCCACCGGCATCCGGGACCTGCCGCCGGGCTGGGGCGCCCCCAGCCAGGGCTTCTCCGCGGCGGCCGCGCGCATCGGGCTACGCGCGTCAGCGGACGTGCTCCAGGAGCTGTTCAGCGCGCCGCTGCTCGCCGACGCCGGCCTGATCGAGGCCCGGGTGGTGCGCGGCGCGCTGCGGGACGCCGCCGAAGGGGCACCCCTGCCGCTGGACGGGCTGGCCGAACTCGTCTCCATGGAACTGTGGCTGCACCGGCTGCTGGCCCGCCGCGGTTCCTGCTGGACGGGCTCGGAGGCACCCCGTCAGAGGGCGCTGGCCGGCGGGGTCATGCCCGGCCTGCCGCTGTAGGGAGCTGCAAGGAACAGAGCGCCCCCCGCCGCCGCAGCCGCGGGGAGCGCGCCCCATTCCCTCATCATTCACTCGTACGGGTGGTGTGCGAGCGTCAGTCCCGCGCCCGGAGCCCCTCCAGCAGGATCTCCAGCAGCCGCGCCGACGCCGCCGCGTGCTGCGCCGGATCCGGCAGCGCCGGCGCCGAAGTGGCGATCACCAGCAGCACGTCCGCCACGCTCACCTCGGCCCGCAGCGCACCCGCGGCCCTGGCGCGGTCCACCAGCTGGCCGACCACCGACAGGAGCGTCCCGACCCCGGCGTCCCCCGCGGCCCCGGCCCCCGCCTCGCCGTCCATCCCGTGCTGCCGCGGCAGCCGCCGGAAGCCGTCGTCCTCGGCCGGCGCCCCGACCCGCAGCACCTGCGGCGGCAGCAACCGCCCCGCGCCCGACGCCACCGAGCTGCGCAGGAAGCGCGACAGCGCCGCCCACGGGTCGTCCTCCTGGCCGAGCGCGGTGCGCGCCTGCTCGGTCAGCCGGGCCGTCTCCTCCTCCGCGATCCTGCGGACCAGCACGTCCTTGCTGGGAAACCGCCGGTACACCGTGCCGACGCCCACCCGGGCCCGCCGCGCCACGTCCTCCATCGGCGCGCCGTACCCGAGCTCCCCGAACACCTCGCGCGCCGCGCGCAGCACATGCTCCAGATTGCGCTGCGCGTCCACCCGCAGCGGCGCGGTCCGGGGCGGAGCCGTCACCGCGCCCCCCTGCCCATCGCCGTCCGAACCGATCGTGAGAGCCCACTGAGCGGCCTGACTGTGCATACGTCTGTCCCCCGATGAATGAATGTCTCCCCCCGGAGACTCCCCGCCCCTTCTGATGCGCCGATGTGATGGGCACCACTCCGGCAAAGACGAACATAGTTGAGCCCCGGTCAAGAATGAAGGGGGTAATCCACGCACTTCGTCCCCCGATCGGAGTACGCGGGTAGCGCGCGCGGCACGGCGCGCGCTGACCAGGGGCGCGGGCCGGTGGTGAACTCCCCCGGGCCGCGACCGGGGCCGTTCGCCCTGTGGACAAACCCCGTACTGTCGGTGCCTCATGGGAGGGTGAAGGAGCGCGCACGGATTCTCGTGGTCGGCGGCGGATACGTCGGGATGTACACCGCCCTGCGCCTGCAGCGCAGGCTCAGGAAGGAGATCGGGGCCGGGCGCGCCGAGATCGTGGTCGTCTCGCCCGATCCCTATATGACGTACCAGCCGTTCCTCCCCGAGGCCGCCGCGGGCTCGATCGCGCCGGCGCACGTCGTGGTGCCGCTGCGCCGGGTGCTGCCCGACTGCACGGTCATCGTCGGCCAGGCCCGCCGCGTCGACCACGCCCGGCGCACCGCGGTCCTCACCACCCTGGCCACCCGCCACGAGAACAACGGCGACCTGGAACTCCCGTACGACGTACTGGTGCTGGCCCCCGGCTCGGTCTCCCGCACCCTGCCGATCCCCGGGCTCGCCGAGGCCGGCATCGGCTTCAAGAACGTGGAGGAGGCCATCGGCCTGCGCAACCACGTCCTCGAACAGCTCGACATCGCCTCCTCCACCCGCGATGTCGAGGTCCGCGACGCCGCGCTCACCTTCGTCTTCGTCGGCGGCGGATTCGCCGGCGTCGAAGCGCTCGGCGAACTGGAGAACATGGCCCGCTACGCCCTGCGCTACTACCACAACGTCGCGCCGCAGGACATGCGCTGGGTCCTCGTCGAGGCCGCGGACCGCATCCTGCCGGAGGTCGGCGAGGAGCTCGCCCGGTTCGCCGTCCGCGAACTGCGCGGCCGCAACATCGACGTCCGCCTCGGCACCCGCCTGGAGTCCTGCGAGAACCACGGCGTCCGCCTCAGCGACGGCACCCGCCTGCCGACCCGCACCGTCGTGTGGACCGCCGGCGGCCGCCCGCACCCCGTCGTCGCCGCCTCCGACCTGCCGCTCACCGAGCACGGCAGGCTGCGCGTCACCGCGGACCTGCGCCTGGACGGCACCGAGGACGCCTGGGCCGCCGGCGACGCCGCCGCCGTCCCCGACCTGACCGCCGGCCGCCCCGGCGCCCTGTGCGCCCCGAACGCCCAGCACGCGCTGCGCCAGGCCGGAGTGCTCGCCGACAACATCGTCGCCGCCCTGCGCGGCGGCGAGACGACCGAGTATCGTCACGCCTACGTGGGATCCGTCGCCTCACTCGGCCTCCACATGGGCGTGGCCGATCTGTACGGCCGCAGGTTCAGGGGCTACCCTGCCTGGCTCATGCACCGCGTCTACCACCTCAGCCGCGTCCCGACGGCCAACCGCAAGGCCAGAGTCCTCGCCGACTGGACCCTCGCCGCGCTGCTCAGACGTGAGATCGTCGCCCTCGGGTCGGTGCAGAGCCCGCGCGCCGAGTTCGAGCTCGCCGCCGGCACCGGCAGAGACCCGGACGCCTGACCGCCCGGCGGTCCGCGACGCGCCCGCCACGCGACGCGACCGGCGAGGACACGTCAGACGGCGATGGCGACTGGGCCCCGCCTGCCTGCACTACTACGCTCCACTTCGACGGAAAGTGACCGTACGACTCCCCCCACCCGGCCGAGCCATCCGGTACGACAGCACGAGGCAGCAATCTGTGAATCTGACGCGCTGGAGCGCCCGGCTCCCCGGAACGCAGCGACGCGCGGCGGCGGCAGCCAAGGCGGCGGCCGCGGGCTCCGTTCCCGCCGCCCGCGGCGCACAGCACCCCGGGCCGCCGCCCCTCGCCGACCAGCTCTCCCACCTCTCCGTCCCCGCCGTCCTCGGCCAGGTCCCGGCGCTGATCGCCGTGGTCTACGGGCCCGAGCACCGCATCGGCTACGTCAACGACGCCTATGCGGAGGTCTTCGGCGCCCGCACCCCCGGCGAACCGGCCCGTGACGCCCTCCCCGAACTGGCCGAACTCGGGCTGCTGCCGCTGATGGACCAGGTCCACCGCAGCGGGAAGCCACGCACCGTCAAGGCCCGCAAGGTCACCTGGCGCTGCCCCGCCGCCCCGGCCACACCCCGGCACGGCTACTTCACCTTCACCTGCACCCCGCTGCGCGACGCCGCCGGCCCGTCCGGCGGCGGAGTGCTGCTGTTCGCCGCCGACGTCACCGACCAGGTGCAGGCCGCCGAACGGCTGCGCGCCAGCGAACGCCTCCAGCGCGAGGCCGCCGTCACCCTCCAGCGCAGCCTGCTGCCCCAGGACCTCGAACAGCCCGACGACCTGCGGCTGGCCGCCACCTACCAGCCCGGCGGCACCGAGGCGGCCGTCGGCGGCGACTGGTACGACGTCATCACCCTCGGCGCCGGCCGCACCGCCCTGGTCATCGGCGACGTGATGGGCCGCGGGGTGCGTGCCGCCGCCGTCATGGGCCAGCTGCGCACCGCGGTGCGGGCGTACGCGCGCCTCGACCTGCCCCCGCACGAGGTCATCCAGCTCCTCGACGGCCTGGCCGCCGAGATCGACGCCACCCAGATCGCCACCTGCGTCTACGCCGTCCACGACCCGGCGGAGGGGAAGCTGGCCTACGCCTCCGCCGGCCACCTGCCGATCCTGGTCCGCACCCCGGACGGCGCGGTGCGGCGCACCGAGGGCCCCACCGGCCCACCGCTGGGCACCGGCGGCTGGGTGCACACCTCCGGCAGCGTCGACCTGGAACCCGGCGCCACCGCCGTCCTCTACACCGACGGCCTGGTGGAACGCCGCGACCAGGACATCGACGAGGGCATCGACGCCCTGGAACGCGCCCTGGCCGGCGCCAGCGGCACCCCGCAGGTCATCTGCGACCGGCTGCTGCGCGCCCTCGGGGTGGCCTCCGGGCACGACGACGACGTGGCGGTCCTGGTGCTCCAGCACCCCGAACGCAGGGGCGCCGAGGCCGAGCTGTTCCGCAACGCGGCACTGGACCTGCTCGGCGGGGTGGAGGCCGCCCCGCGCGCCCGGGCGTTCGCCACCGGGGTGCTCGCCAGCTGGCGCTTCCCGCTGGAGCTGCGCGACCTCGGCGTCCTGGCCGCCAGCGAACTGGTCGCCAACTCGCTCCAGCACGGCGTGCCGCCGATGCGCCTCCACCTGCGCCGCACCGACCGCCGGCTGATCATCGAGGTCACCGACGGCGATGACCACCTGCCGCGCCGCCGCCGCGCCGAACCCGCCGACGAGTCCGGCCGCGGCATCGCGATCGTCGCCACGATCGCCTCGCAGTGGGGCTCCCGGCGCACTCCGGGCGGCGGCAAGACGGTGTGGTGCGAGTTCGCCCTGCCGGGCTAGCCCTGCCCGGGCGATCTCGCCGGCCTTCGAAATCCGCCCGGACAGGGCCTAGGCGGCGACGGCCAGCTCGTCCGGGGCGGGGCGCGCGGCGGGCGACGGGCTGTCCTGACGGCACGTCAGCCGGGTGCCGAGGCGCAGCGCCAGCGCGCCCACCGCGAGCGAGCAGCCGATCAGCAGCACGATGTACGTCCCGTACCAGCCGGCCCCGGCCAGCGCCCCGCCGAACGCCGGGCCGACCGCCAGCGCCAACTGCTTGACCAGCGCGAACGCCGAGTTGTACTGGCCGACCAGCCGGGCCGGCGCCAGATCCGCCACCAGCGGCGCGAGGGTCGGCGAGAGCATCGCCTCGCCCAGCCCGAACAGCGCGTACGTGGTGATGATCGCCGCGGTGGCCCAGCCGCGGTACCCGTGCACGACGCCCGCCGCGCCCGCGGCGGCCCAGGCCACCGCCCACAGCAGCCCCACCGCCGCGATCACCCGGCTGCGCCGCCGCCGCTCCACCGGGCCGAGCACCAGGAACTGCGCCACCACGATCACCGCGGTGTTGGCGGCCAGCGCCTCGCCCAGCGTCGCCGGCGCGATGCCGGCCCGCTCGGTGGCGTACGCCGACAGCCCGGACTCGAACTGCCCGTAGCAGGTGAAGAACAGCACCGCGCCGAGCACGCACACCCGCAGCATCGTCCGGTCGGCGAGCAGCGCGCGCCAGCCGCCGGGCCGCTCGTCGCGCGGCGCGGCCGCGGTCGACGGCGTACGCGGCAGCCGCACGGTCGCCACCACCGCGGCCAGCACCAGGAACATCGCCGCCTCGATCAGGAAGAGCCGGGTGAACGAGGCCGGCCGCGCGGTGTCCACCAACTGCCCGCCGAGCAGGCCGCCGACCCCCAGCCCCAGGTTGCTGAGGAAGAACTGGGTGGCGAACGCCCGGGACCGTGTGCCGGGGGTGGAGCACCAGACGACGAGGGTGGCCAGCGCCGGCTGGATCACGGCCATGCCCGCGCCGAGCACCGCCGACGAGACGACCGCCGCCGGCGCGTTGGTCGCGACGCCGAACCAGGCGGTTCCGCCCGCCGCCACCAGGGCGCCGGCCAGCAGCACCGGCAGCGGGCCGCGCCGGTCGATGGCGCGGCCGGTGAACGGCAGCACCACCAGCGCCGCCGCCGCGAACGCCGACAGCACCACCCCCGCGGTACCCGCGCCCAGGCCGCGCACCTGGGCCACATAGACGAACAGGAACGGCACCGTGAAGCCGTTGCCGAACGCGCTCAGCGCGTTGCCGACCTGGATCCGGCGCAGCGCGGCGCCCATCGCCGTGGTCACACTCACCTACCTCGGACAGCGGGCCGCGGACCGCGCGGGCCGGAGCGACCCCGCAGACTACGAACCCGAAGAGTTGAAAGATTAATTTCAAGCTAAACTCTACGGCATCGAAGACTTAAGCGCGAACGTCCAGCGTGCGATACTCGGCACATGACCTCAGCCGACGAGCCGGCCACCGAGCCGGCGGAGCTCGACCTCGACGAGCAGATCGCGATCTACCAGCGCGAGTTCCCCGAGGTCGACCCCCAGATCGAGAAGGTCGTCTCGGGCCTGCAGCGCCTCAACCGCCGGATGAACGTCGCCTACGGGCGCCAGGTCGCCGAGCTGGGGATCAGCAACGCCGAGTGGGAGGTCCTCAAGGCCCTGGTCCTGGTGGGCAAGCCCTACCGGCTCGGTCCGGGTGAGCTGGCCAAGCGGCTGGGCCTCACCCCGGCGGCCATGACCCACCGGATCGACCGCATGGTGGCCGAGGGCCTGGTGACCCGGGAGCGGGACGAGACGAACCGGGTGCGCGTCATCGTCGAGCTGACCGCCACCGGCCGGGACAAGTGGCTGGACGCCATGCGCATGGCGGCCGGCTTCGAGGCCGAACTGCTGCAGGACCTGTCGTCCGAGGAACTCGCCACCCTGGGCGGGATGCTCGGCCGGGTGCTGGGCCGCGTCGAGCCCCACGTCGGCTGAGCGAACTTCTCCGACTTCTCCGACCGGGACGCTTGACACGCCCCTCGCCGATGCGTAGTGTTCTTCGAGTTGCCCGGCGTGAGAGCCGACCTCGTCGGTCCGCGGGCGACCATCCCGAGAACACTCCACGACTTCGCCGTCGAGGCTTTGTCGCGCGTGTTTTCGGAATGGGATCCGAAATTCGCTCGATTAGACCGGGCGACCGGGGATCCGCTAAAGTCTCACTCGTCGGAACGGCCGCCTGGCGGCCGGAAAGACAGCCCGCCAGCGGGAATCGGGTCCGAAAAGGTCTGATAAGCTGGAGACAACGAAGGGAAAGCCCGGAGGGGCCGGTGAAACGGTCGCGAAGGAAGCTTCCGTTCCTTGAGAACTCAACAG
>JBEHXI010000097.1:0-24360 GCA_048498775.1 Actinomycetota bacterium
GTCGGCGACACGGTGGCCTGCTACCCCGACCTCTCGGTGCGCGAGCACCTGCTGCTGGTGGCGGTCGCCCACGGGGTCGCGGACGTCCATGCCTGGATCGAGCACGTCCTCGCCGACCGGGGCCTGGCGCAGCGGGCGGACGCCCTCCCCGCCGCGCTGTCCTCCGGGCAGTTGCAGGCGCTCCTGCTGGCCTGCGCCCTGGTCCGGCCCCGTGACCTGCTGGTGCTCGACGAACCCGAGCAGCGCCTCGATCCCGACGCCCGGCGGCGGCTCGCGGAGCTCCTCAAGGCCGAACTCGCCGACGGTGTCGCGGTCCTGTTCGTCACCCACCACACCGATCTGGCGCTGGAGGTCGCCGACCGGGTCCTGGTGCTGGAGGACGGCAGGACCGTGGCCGACGGTTCCCCGCACGACGTCCTGCCCCACGGCCCCGGGGAGACAAGGCGATGACGGGGCCCGACGCCCCCCGGGCCGACGAGGACGCCCCCGGACCCGGCGACGACGG
Source organism: Actinomycetota bacterium (assembly GCA_048498775.1). Classification (GTDB taxonomy): domain Bacteria; phylum Actinomycetota; class Actinomycetes; order Streptomycetales; family Streptomycetaceae; genus JBEHXI01. Next base: position 506 of record JBEHXI010000097.1, read on the forward strand.
CGGCCGCGCCCCCGCCGGGCCGGACGGCGAGGACCCGCCGCAGGAGTGGACCGCGGACGACGACTGGACCGACGAGGCGCTGGCCCTGCTGCGTGCCATGCGGGCCCCCTACCGCCGCAACCGCGCGGGCCAGATCGGCTTCGCCGTCTACGTCGCCCTCCTGATCCTCGTCGTCTGGGGCGTGACGCCGAGTTTCGGGCTGCTCCTGCAGTCCTCGATGGGCGCCGACTACACCGGCGGCGGACCCGCGCTCCTCGCCGCACTCCCGAGCGGCGTCGCCGCCGCGGCCCTGGGCACCCTGCTGCTCGGCGCGCGCGACGGACTGTGGCGCGGCCCGGTGATACCGCCCAGGCCCACGGCCGACTGGCTGCTGCCGCAACCGGTCCGGCCGCGGCGGGTGCTGCGGCCCTGGTTCTGGCTGTCCTGCGCGCTGGCCGCCGTCCCCGGGGTCCTCGCGGCGGCCGGCGCCATGGTCGTGCTGGCGCTCACCACCAGGGCCGGGCTGGCCGCCGCCTTCGGCTGGTCCGCGCTCGGCGCGGTCTGCGTGCCGCTGCTGGCCGTCTGCGTGGGCCTGGCCGCGGAGGCGGACGACCGGATCGCCGCCGGGGTACGCCGGCTCACCCCCGGGCTCACCGTGGTGGTGCTCCTGCTCGCCGTACAGAGTGTCCTGGCCGCCCGAGGGCACCGGATCCCCTGGCTGGAGCGCGTCGAGTTGTGGTCCGGGCCCTGGGGGTGGGCCGGTCTGGCGGTGCTCGCCCCGACGCCCGCGGCCCAGCCGGGGGCCTGGCCCGCCGCCGCGCTCCTGCTGCTCCTCACCGCGGCCTGCCTGGTGCTCGCCGACCGGTACTGCGGCACCGTGTCCCTGGCCCGGCTGCGGGAGCGGGCCAGGACCGCGGCCGGAGTGCTGGCGGCCCTGCGGACCGTCGAACTGCGGGCCGCGCGCCTGGCCATCACCGGCGCGTCACCGGGCCCAGGGCCGCTCCGCCTGCGGCTGCCCGCGCCCCGCGCCGCGTTCCTGGCCGTGCCGTGGCGTGACTGCCTCGCGCTGCTGCGCTCTCCGGCCCGGCTGGGACGCTCGGTCCTGCTCGCCGTGCCCGCGGCGCTGTGCGCGTACCTCGCCCGTACGGCCACCGGCGCCCTCCCCTGGGCGGCCACCGCCCTGGCACTGGCCTTCGGTTATCTGGCGGTGGCCCAACTGCTGGAGCCGGCCCGGGTCGAGACGGACGACGTCCGGCGGGCCTCCTGGTCGCCCTACCCCTTCGCCGGCCTGATGCTGCGGCACGCGATCGTGCCCACCGCGCTGGGAACGGCCGCCGCGCTGGGCGCGGCGGCCGCCGCCGCACTGGCCGGCGCGGGCAGCGACGTCTGGCTCGCGCCTGCCGCCGTCCCCGCGCTGGTCGGCGCGGGACTGGTGAACACCTGCCGGGGCTTCGTCCGCCGGGACCTGATGTTCGGCTCGATGCGGGCGCCGGGTTCCGGTTTCGGGCCGGTGGTGTTCACCGCCTGGTACGCGGCCGGTCCCGCCGCGGCCGTCGCCGTGCTCACCGGGCCGTTCACCAGGGCGCTCACCGCGGGCTCGACGTCCGCCGTGCTCGACGCCGCGCTCTGGGGGGCCGCCTCGGCCGTGGCGCTCGCGTGGTGGGCCCACCGGCGCGCCGGACGCCTCCTGCCGGGGGGCGGGTCCGCCGGCACCGGCCGGTAGCCGGGCGGCGGATCGCAGTCCGGCGCCCGGTACCCGTCAGGTGGTGGTCAGGCGAGTTCCACACCGGGGTCCCGGCCGGCGCGGGGGGTCGCCTCGGCGCGGTCGGCGGAGGTCTCGACGCGCACCGGGATGCCGTCCTCCCACGCCTGCCAGTCGAGCATGTCCCGCACCTCCACATGGCCGCGCTCGAACTCGCCGGTGGCCGCGTCGATCAGCCGGTACTCCTGCCGCTGCCGCTGGATCGGCTGTGCGTCGAGGACGATCACCCGGACCTCCCCCTCCTCGAAACCGCAGCGTTCCTGGAGCGCCGCGACGAGCCGTTCGTTGTGCAGATGGCCTTCGCCGAAGTTCCAGCCCACCGTGGGGCCGGCCACGAACTCGCCGTCGACCGGCACGTACCGGGTCTCGTGGTCCGGGCCGCAGGCGCGCGGGACGAGGCCGAACAGGGCCCGGCCGTGGGTGTGCATGGCCCGGAAGGCATAGCCCTTGTGCCCGAGCAGATCGGCCACCTCGGGGCCGTAGAGCGTCTCCAGCTGCGCGCGGGGCAGGGAGGCCGCCTTGGTGACGTGCCGCTCGATCTTCGCGACCGCGGACGGCGTCAGACACCACATCGAGGTGTCCCAGTTCCCCGCGTAGTAGCGCATGCCGATCAGGAACGAGACCTTGCGGGGGAACAGGTTGCCCAGCACCACACCGCACACCAGGGCACCGATCAGGAGGATGACCGGCAGCGGCTCGGTGACGTCGGAGAAGCCGTACGCCGCGTTGTGGACGAACAGGAACACGATCCCGAAGAGCATGTAGACGTTCCACTCCAGCGGGACGCCCATCGGCAGGCTGACCAGGATGTTGAGGTGGAAGGCGAGCATGACGGCCGCGGCCGTCACCGTCACGGCGCCGCCGCGGGACAGCACCAGGACGAGCGGGACCGTGAACTCCACGACGGTGCCCGCGTGTGCCAGGAACGCGGCCAGGCCCGAGGGGCGGATGTCGTCCGGGTAGTCGCGGTGGAACGCGCGCCGCAGCCGGCGGCTCGCGATCAGCGGGCTGTTGCTCATCATCACCTCCACCACATAGGGGAAGTGGCGGTTGAGCTTGGAGGTGGCCGCGCCCCACCAGATGACCAGCATGATGAGCTTGGCCGCGACGATCATGTCCGGCCCCGGCAGCAGGAAGGCGATCGTCGCGCTGAGGTACACCTCGGAACGCGCCGCCAGGAACACCGTCTTGTCCCGCAGTCCCATCACCGGCAGCACCACCAGCAGCGGCACCAGCCGGACCGGCTCGATCAGCCCCAGGCGCGTGTCCAGCCCGCCCGCGGACCGGGCCGCCGGTGACAGCAGCGCCCACACCGCCGCCGCCAGCACCCCCAGGTACAGCAGGACGTCGACGGGCGCGCGGCGCGTCCCCCGGGTGAACGGCACCGCCTCCGGCCACGGCGGCAGCCGGATCGTCCCGGGCCGCAGCCAGTGCAGGAAGGCGCCGAGCGGGGGCAGGAAGCGCAGCGTCAACGGGCCGAAACCGCAGCCGAGTCCGAGCACCTCGAACAGCAGCGTCCACAGGACGATCTTCTGGTAGAAGACGGGCTCGGTCCACCAGGAGCCGACCGCACCGAACGACCCCAGGCCCGGGGTGAGCGAGGCGAAGAACACCGCACCGGCCGCGTAGGCCGCGATCTTGGCGATGTACAGCAGGTAGATGGCCTTGGGCGCGCCGAAGCCGTGGGTGGCCCAGTGCTGGACCATCGGCTTGATCCGCGCCATCCGGTTCCGGCCGCGCCACTCCTCGTAGTCGAGGTCGGGCAGCGCGGGCTTGATGATGCCCGTCGGGATGCGCATCTGGACTCCTCTCCTCCTGCCGGGACCTCCTGCCGGGAAGGCAAGGGCGGTGCCGTACGACTCGTGGTGCGGTGCTGGGCGGGACGCTCGCGCGACGCCCCGTCATCGACTCTCGCCCACGTTCCTGGTCAGGCGTGCCAGGAGGTGGATCCCCGCGGAGAGTGTGCACGTCGCGGGCGTCGCGGGGAAGGGGCGCGGCAACGGCTCGTGGCGGCGACGGCGCCGCCGCGCCGGATCACCCGCCCGGCCGCCGGGAACGCCGGAGCCCGCGGCACGGGGGTGCCGCGGGCTCCGGGACGGTCCGGCCGGTTGCCGGATCAGGCGGCGGTGCCGCCCGCGTAGTCGCTGTTGAAGGTGGACTCGATGGTGTTGGCCACCGGGGCGGCCACCCCGGTGCCGGTGAGGATGATGCCCAGCTCGCGGTTGTTGTCCAGCGAGTTGCTGCTGATGTTCATGGAGCCCGCCTCCACCTTCTGGGTGGACAGGCCGTAGTCGGCCACCATGGCCTTGGCGTGGATGTAGAAGCCGTTGGGGTCGGAGTAGCCCACGACCTTGCCGCCCGCCGCCTTGACCGCGGAGACCTCGCTGGAGTAGCTGGACGGGCTCTCCAGGACCACCCGCACGGCCACGCCCGCCTGCGCCCGCGCCACGATGGCGTTGACCACCGCGCTGTCGCTGAACTCCAACTCCTCGACGTCCAGGGTGGTGGTGGCGCCGTTGATCACTGAGAGCAGGCGGTTGCGGGAGTCGGTGGGCGACCAGAGCAGGTGGTCGCCGTCGGTCGGGGTGATCGAGGTGCCGGCGTAGTCCGCGTTGAAGACCTTCTCGATCGACGCGACGTCGCGGGTGTCGTCGGTGAAGACGCCGTAGTCGCGGCCGGTGGCGTAGTACTGGGAGGTGAGGTTGCCGGTGAGGACCAGCGACTTGGTGCCGTCCACCGTGATGGTCTTCTGGTGGGTGTAGACGAAGGCGGTCGACGACCACACCACGCCCACGCCCGCGCTGGTCAGCGCGTTGTACGCCGAGCTGTTGGCGCTCTGGTGCTTGGTGTCCAGGATGACCCGCACGGTGACGCCGGCGTTCTCTCTCGCGATGAGGTCGTTGACCGCCGTGGTGTCCTCCAGCTCGTACATCGTCATGTCGAGGGAGGTGGTGGCCGAGTTGATGAAGTCGTAGATGGTGGGCTGACCGCTGCTCTGCGAGAACGCGAACGCCGAGTAGCTGGCGGCGTTCGCGGGGACGGCCGTGGCCAGTACGGCGACACCGGTCACCAGTGCGACTCCGGCGCGGCGGAGGACCTTCCTCAACATGCGTGACTCCCAGGTGAGTTGACACACGATATGACTAATCGTGTGCATGACACCACAGGGTCGAACGGGGAGGAAGGGGGGTGCGGTTAACTCGTCATGACCGCCGGGCAACGCGCGTAGACAAACCGGGACACCCCACCCGGCGAGGTGCCTCGGGGCTGTTCTCAGGGTGATCGCGGCGGCCCGGGCGCGCGCCGCGACCCGGGCTCAAGGAGAGCGGCCTACGCTCCCGGCGCGCCCGCCCGCAGGCCGGCCATGACGAGGTCGAGGAGGCGGGTGGCGGTCGGCTGCCAGTCGCCGTGCGGATCGATCTGCCACAGGCCGGCGATGGCGAGCATGAAGTCCTCCGGGGTGACCCCGGGCCGGATGGTGCCGGCGTCCTCGTTCGCCTTCAGCAGCAGCGTGACGGCCTCGATCAGCGGGCCGGGTCCGGGCCTGGCCAGGCCGCCGCCGACGGCCTTGCTCATGGCCTCGGCGAGGCCCGCCTTCGCCATCGCGTACTGGGCGAGGCGGTCCATCCACTCGCGCAGGGCCCGGTCGGGCGGACGCGTCTGAAGCAGGTGCGCGGCGCTGTCGGCGACCTGCCGCATCTCGTGGCGGTAGACCTCCAGGACCAGGGCCTCCCGGTTGGGGAAGTTGCGGTAGAACGTCCCCTGCCCGACGCACGACTTCCTCGCGATCCGGCTCAGCGGGACGTCCGCCGAGCGGGTCAGCTCCGCGAGCGCCACTTCCAGGATGCGTTCGCGGTTGCGCTGCGCGTCGGAGCGCACGGGCGCGTCCCTCTTCTCCCGCACTCGTCCTCCTTTCCGGGAATCACGGGCCGGTCGGCCTTGCTAAGCGGACAGCTGTCCACTAGGTTTTCCAGTACCGGACAGCTGTCCGGTCGGGCTCCACCATAGCGGCGGATGCCGCTGCCGCGGATGGCTGGTACCGATCGGCATCTGCTCCGCCCCAGCACAGCCCACTCAGCACAGCCCACCCAGCACGTCTGCCCGCCGTCAGCGCACCGCAGCGCGTCAGCTGCCGGTGAACCCGCCCGGCGGGCCCCACTCGGCGCCATCCCAGAGGCGAAAGGCTGATCATGGCCCCTTCGACGTCCAGCGTCATCACCCTGAACGTCAACGGAGAGAAGTACACGCTGCCCGTCGACCACCGCACCACGCTGCTCGACGCGCTGCGTGAGCACCTGGACCTGACCGGCACGAAGAAGGGCTGCGACCAGGGCCAGTGCGGCGCCTGCACGGTCCTGCTGGACGGCCGCCGGGCCGTCTCCTGCCTGCAGCTCGCGGTCGCCGCCGAAGGCCGCGAGGTCACCACCATCGAGGGCGTCGCGGACGGCGACCGGCTCCACCCGGTGCAGCAGGCGTTCCTCGACCTCGACGGCTACCAGTGCGGCTACTGCACGCCGGGCCAGGTCTGCTCGGCGCTGGCGGTCATCGAGGAGCACGCGGCGGGCTGGCCCAGCGCGGCCACCGCCGACGTCCGGCCGGAAGCGGGGACGCCGCCGCTCACCGCCGACGAGATCCGGGAGCGGATGAGCGGCAACCTGTGCCGCTGCGGGGCGTATGTGTCGATCGTCGAGGCGGTCGCCCGGGCGGCGGAGGCCGCCGCGGCCGAGAAGGAGCCGGTGGTATGAGGGAGTTCGGCTATCAGCGGGCGGTCGACGTCCCCGGCGCGGTGGCGCTGCTCGGCACCGCGGAGGACGCGCGTTTCCTGGGCGGCGGCACCAATCTCGTCGACCTGATGAAGACGGGGGTGGAGCGGCCCGGGCTCCTGGTCGACGTGCGCGCCCTCCCCCTCGACGGGATCGAGGCCACCGCGGACGGCGGGCTGCGCATCGGCGCGACCGCCACCAACAGCGACCTGGCCGCCGACCCGGAGGTGCGCCGCCGCTATCCGGCGCTGGCGCAGGCCGTGCTCGCCGGTGCCTCCGGCCAGCTGCGCAACATGGCCACGGTCGGCGGGAACCTGCTGCAACGCACCCGCTGCGGCTACTTCACGGACCCCGGCATGCCGTGCAACAAGCGGGTGCCCGGGAGCGGATGCCCCGCCATCGCGGGCGAGCACCACAACCACGCGATCCTGGGCGCCTCGGAGCACTGCGTGGCGGTCCACCCCTCGGACATGGGCGTGGCGCTCGCGGCGTTCGACGCGGTCGTCTCCTACGAGACCGCGCAGGGGCCGGGTGAGCTGCCGCTCGCGGACTTCTACCTGCCGGTCGGCGACACCCCGCACCGGGAGACGGCGCTGCCGCCCGGCGCGCTGATCACCGGCGTCACGCTGCCGCCCGCCCCGGTCGCCGCGCTCTCGCGCTACCGCAAGGTGCGCGAGCGGGCGTCCTACGCCTTCGCGATCGGCTCGGTCGCGGCCGCGCTCGACGTGCGGGGCGGCACCGTCCGGGAGGTGCGCCTGGCCTTCGGGGCGGTGGCGTCCCGGCCGTGGCGGGCCCGGGCGGCCGAGCGGGCGCTGACCGGCGGCCCGGCGACCGCGGAGGCGTTCGCCGCCGCCGCGGACGCCGAACTGGCGGCCGCCGAGCCGCTGCCGCACAACGGATACAAGGTCACGCTGATGCGCAACCTCGTCGTGGCCGTGCTCACCGAACTCGCCGAGGAGGCCGCCCGATGACCGTGACGACCGGAACCACCGCGCCGGCCGGGGCCGTCGGCACCGCGCACACCCGCGTGGAGGGCCGCGACAAGGTCACCGGGGCGGCCCGCTACGCGGGGGACATCCCCTTCACCGATCTCGCCTACGGCTGGCTGGTGGTGTCCACCGTCGCCCGCGGCCGGATCCGCTCGGTGGACGACACCCCCGTCCTGGCGATGCCCGGCGTCCTCGCCGTCCTCCACCACGGAAACGCGCCGCGCCTGGAGACCGAGTACACCACCATGCTGGGCACGCCCGACCCGACCGTCCACCTGTTCCAGGACGACCGGGTGCCGTGCGCGGGCTGGCCGGTGGCGCTGGTCGTCGCCGAGCGGCCCGAGCAGGCCCGGGAGGCCGCCGAGGCGCTGGTGGTCGCGTACGACGAGGAGCCGCACGACACCGCCTTCCGCGCCGGGCACCCCGGCACGTACGTACCGGACAGCGCTCGCTCCCAGCCGGAGACCGCCAAGGGGGACGTCGAGGCCGAACTCGCCGCGTCCGCCGTGGTCGTGGACGCCCGCTACAGCACGCCGGAGGAGCACCACGGCCCGATGGAGCCGCACGCGGCGACGGCCCACTGGGACGGCGGCCGTCTTGAGGTCGTCGACTCCAACCAGGGCAGCGGATGGGTGGCGGACGAGCTGTCGAAGCTGTTCTCGCTCGACGCGCAGTCGGTGCGGGTGCGCTCCGAGCACGTCGGCGGCGCGTTCGGTTCCAAGGGGGTCCGGGCGCACCAGGTGGCGGCCGCGATGGCCGCGACCGTCCTGCACCGGCCGGTTCGCGTGACCCTGACGCGGCGTCAGATGTTCTCGCTGACCGGATACCGCAGCCCCACGGCCCAGCGGGTCAGGCTCGGCGCCGACCCGGACGGGCGGCTGCGCGCCTTCGACCACCAGGCCGAGAACCTCACCTCGACGGTGTACGAGTTCGTCGAGCGCAGCGCGGACTACGGGCGGGCGATGTACGACGCCGCCGCGCACCACACCGTCAACCGCCTGGTCCGGCTGGACGTGCCGTCCCCGACGTTCATGCGCGCGCCGGGCGAGGCGCCCGGCTCGTTCGCCGTGGAGTCCGCGCTCGACGAGCTCGCCGAGAAGTGCGGCATCGACCCGATCGAGCTGCGGGTGCGCAACGAACCGGTCGCCGGGCCGGTCTCCGGGCTGCCGTTCGGCAGCCGCAACCTGATCGCCTGCTTCCGGGAGGGCGCGCGCCGGTTCGGGTGGGCGGACCGCGACCCGCGTCCGGGCGTGCGCCGCGAGGGCCGCTGGCTGCTCGGGACGGGCACGGCCGCGTCCACCTTCCCCTCCGGCTCGCTGCCGTCCACGGCGGCGGTGACCGCCGAGGCGGACGGCACCTTCACGGTGCGGATCACCGCGGCGGACATCGGGACCGGTGCGCGGACCGCGCTGACCCTGGTCGCCGCCGACGCCCTTCAGGTCCCGCCGGAGCGCGTCCATGTGCGGATCGCGGACAGCGACTTCGGCCCGGCGATGATCGCCGGCGGTTCGATGGGCACCCGCTCCTGGGCCTGGGCGGTCACCGTCGCGGCGGCCGAGCTGCGGGAGCGGCTGGCGCTGGGCGGCGCCATCCCGCCGCAGGGCATCACCGCGAGGTCGGACACCTCCGAGGCCATCGCGGCGCTGGCGCAGAAGGAACGGCACTCCTTCGGGGCGCAGTTCGCCGAGGTCGCGGTGGACACCGCCACCGGCGAGGTGCGGGTCCGCCGGCTGCTCGGGATCTTCGCGACCGGGCGGATCGTCAACCCGCTCACCGCGCGCAGCCAGTTCGTCGGCGGCATGACCTGGGGCATCTCCATGGCGCTGCACGAGGAGGCGGTCCGGGACCAGGCGAGCGGCCGGCATGTCGGCGCCGACTTCGCGGGCTACCACATCGCCGCCAACGCCGATGTGCCGCGCATCGAGGCGGACTGGGTGGACGACCCGGATCCGGACGACCCGATCGGGATCAAGGGCGTCGGCGAGATCGGCGTCGTGGGCGCCGCCGCGGCGATCGCCAACGCGGTCTGGCACGCGACGGGCGTACGCCACCGGGACCTGCCGATCCGCCCCGACCGGATCCTGTCGGCCGCCACAACGGACGGGCCGGGACGTGTTTGACCTGGCCACCGAGCTGGACCGGTGGCTGGCGGAGGGCCGGGAGTTCGCCGTCGCCACCGTGGTGGCCGTCGGCGGCAGCGCGCCGCGCGGCCCCGGCGCCGCCCTCGCCGTGGACAGCGACGGCACGGCCATCGGCTCGGTCTCCGGCGGCTGTGTGGAGGGCGCGGTGTACGACCTGTGCGCGCAGGCCCTCAAGGACGGCCGGACGGTGCTGGAGCGGTTCGGGTACAGCGACGAGGACGCCTTCGCCGTGGGGCTGACCTGCGGCGGGGTCGTCGAGGTCCTGGTGGTGCCGGTGCGCGCGGACGCGCCGGTCAGGACGGTGGTGGCGGCCGCGCTCGCGGCCGCCGGCAGCGGGGAGTCCGCGGCCGTCGTCCGCGTGGCGCGGGGCCCGGCCGCACTGCTCGGCACCGCGCTGCTGGTCCGCCCGGACGGGACGTACCAGGGGAGCCTCGGCGGCGCCCCCGGACTGGACCGTGCGGCGGCGGCCGAGGCCCGCGCCATGCTGGAGGCGGGCCGCACCGGGACGTTCGCCGCCGCGGAGAGCGGGGAGCACTGCGACGCGCCCGACCTGACGCTGTTCGCCGAGTCGAGCGTGCCGCCGCCGCGCATGATCGTCTTCGGGGCCGTGGACTTCGCCGCGGCGCTGGTGCGCACCGGCAAGCTGCTGGGCTACCACGTGACGGTGTGCGACGCCCGGCCGGTCTTCACCACCCGGGACCGCTTCCCCGAGGCGGACGAGGTCGTGGTCGAGTGGCCGCACCGCTATCTGGCGCGCACCGCCACCGATGGGCGGACGGTGCTGTGCGTGCTCACCCATGACGCCAAGTTCGACATTCCGCTGCTGGTGGCGGCCCTGCGACTGCCGGTCGCGTATGTCGGCGCCATGGGGTCGCGCCGGACGCACGAGGACCGCGACCGCAGGCTCCGCGAGGCCGGTCTCACGGCGGCGGAGCGGGCCCGGCTGCGCTCGCCGATCGGCCTGGACCTCGGGGCCAGGACACCGGAGGAGACCGCCCTGTCCATCGCCGCCGAGATCGTCGCGACCCGCCGGGGCGGCACGGGCACCCCGCTGACCGGCTCCGGCACCCCGATCCACCGCGGCTGACGCACCGTCAACTCGCTGACGGCAGAGCCGGATATGGCGTTCGTCTCGTGGGGTTACCAGCGGTAGCTGAGGGCCGGTATCGTTCCAGGACTGCCAGGAGGGCAGCCACGGGCGAGGGGCGGTCGGTCGATGCGCGAGTCGCGGCGGGGAGTTCGGGCGGCGGTGGCCGGGGTGACGGCACTGGCCGCGTTCTGGGCATGCGGTCCGGCGAGTGCCGCTCCCCCGGCGGTGGCGGCGTCCGCGGCCGCCGCGTCGTCACCGCTCTGGTTCGACGACCCCGCCCACGCGGTGCTCACCCTCGCCTCCGGCCGCCTGACCGACGGCTACGGACGCGAGGTGGTGCTGCGCGGGTTCAACGTCTCCGGGGAGTCGAAGCTCGCCGAGAACGGCGGGCTGCCGTACGCGAGCGTGACCGACGCGGAGCGGTCGGCGGCGGCGATGCGCACGCTCACCGGCGCCGACGCCGTGCGGTTCCTGATCACCTGGGCGTCCGTCGAACCGCAGCCGGGCCAGTACGACTACGCCTATCTCGCCGCCGTGACCGCGCAGATCCGGGCGTTCACCGACCGCGGCATCCACGTCCTGCTCGACTTCCACCAGGACCTGTACTCGCGGTACCTGTTCAACCAGGGCAGCTGGTACACCGGCGACGGCGCGCCGCAGTGGGTGGTGGACGCGGGCGGCTACCCCCGGGAGTCCTGCGGCATCTGCGTCACCTGGGGACAGAACATCACCCAGAACGGCGCCGTCACCCAGGCCGACCACGACTTCTGGCACAACCGGGTGCTCACCACCCCGGCCGGGCAGGTGGGCGTGCAGGACGCCTTCCTCGCACAGGCCGCCACCGCCCTGTCGTACGTCAAGGAGCACCTGGGAGCGGCCGGTTACGACCAGGTGGCCGGCGTGGACCCGTTCAACGAGCCGTACGCGGGGACGTACGACAGCGGGCAGGACAGCCGCTCCTGGGAACGTGACGACCTGTGGCCGTTCTACCTGCGCTTCCGCCAGGTGATGGACGCCGCCGGCTGGCAGGACCGGCCCGCCTACGTGGAGCCGAACGTCTTCTGGAACGCCAACCTCTCCTTCGAGAAGCAGACCGGCGGCCTGCTGGACGCCGGCTCGCTCGGCGGCGGGCGGTTCGTGTTCAACACCCACTTCTACGACGAGCAGGCGCTCTCCGGCGTCTTCCTCCCGGGCCACGCCGGGAACGGCCAGTACACCACGGACTTCGACACCGTGCGGCAGCGCGCCGCCGACACCGGGACGGCCGCGCTGGTCAGCGAGTTCGGCAGCCCGGAGACCGGCTACACCTCGGACAAGACCCCCAGCGTCCTCAAGGCGATGTACCAGTCGCTCGACTCGGGCGTGAGCGGTGCGAAGTGGTGGGACGACCCGGCCGCGTCCGGGCCGGTGCTCTCCGGCACCCAGTGGCAGTGGGACCCGTACAGCGGGCGCCACCACGAGCTGATGAACGGCAACCCGGACAAGGTGCAGACCAGCGGGGACGCCTGGAACGGCGAGGACTTCTCGGTGGTGGACACCGACGACTCCGGGACCGTGCGGCTGCGTCAGCAGGCGGCGCTGCTCGACCGGCTCTACCCCGGCGCCGTCGCCGGGCACACCCTCGCCTTCACCTACGAGGACCGCGCGGCCGACGGTTCGACGACGCTGACCTGGAACCCCGTCCCGGCCGGCCTGCCGCATGTGGCCGCGCTCGTCGGCGGCGGACAGTACGGCGTGCTGGTGTGGCGGTCGGACGGCGGCGCGGCGCCCACCACCCTGCACCTGCCGGCCTCCTTCACCGCCGCCGGCACCACCGTCGTCTCCGACCTGGGCACCGTCACCGGCCTGCCCGCCTACGCGACGGACGGCAGCACGGCCACCACCCCGGTCGCCGGCGCGGCCGAACCGGGCGGCGCCGGACAGCGGCTGCTGCTGTCCGACCCGGGCAGCCCGGCCGGGACCGTGCACTACGCGCTGGTCACCAACGGCTCGCCCGGCGCGTCCGCCGCCGACCGGGCCGCCGCGCAGGGCGAACTGGCCGCCTGGCTCGCCGCCCACCCGTTCACCGGCTGACCGGGGTCACTCCTCGACGCGGATGGCGCCGGTCGGGCACACCGCGGCGGCGGTGCGGACCGCGTCGTGCAGTTCGGCGGGCGGCGCCGCGTCCAGCAGCACGACGACGCCGTCCTCCTCCCGCTGGTCGAAGACCCGGTCGGCGTTGAGCGCGCACAGCCCGCTGGAGCAGCACGCCTCCTGGTCGACGCTGATCCTCATGCCGTCTCCCTCCTCCAAGGCCCCCGCCGCCGTGCGCCCCTCACCAGGTGACCCACAGCTCCTCCAGCCCGCCGGCCGCGACACCGTCCCGGGGCCGCAGTCCGGCCACGTCGTCGCGCAGCCGCAGGGCGGGCAGCCGCCGCACGAAGGTGTCCAGGCAGACCTGCAACTCCACGCGGGCCAGCGTCTGGCCCACGCAGAAGTGCGGTCCGGCGCCGAACGCGAGGTGCTGGTTGCCGTTCTCCCGGCGCGGGTCGAAGCGGTCCGGCTCGGGGAACTTGCGCTCGTCGTGGTTGGCGGCGTTGAGGTTGACGAACAGGGTGCTGCCCGCCCGGACCGCTTCCCCGCCGACCTCGGTGTCCTCGGTGATGAACCGGGGGATGCCGACGCCGCCGAGGGTGTCCATGCGCAGGGCCTCCTCGACCGCGCCGGGGACCAGCCCCGGATCGGCCACCACGGCCTCGTAGCGCTCCGGCTCGGCCAGCAGCATCGCCGTCATCTTAAGGATCATGTTGGAGGTGGTCTCGTGCCCGGCGAGCAGGATGCCCGACGCGGTGCGGATCAGCTCGTCGTGGCTGAGGCGGCCGTCCTGGCTGTCGGAGATCTGGGTCAGCTCGCTGAGCAGGTCGTCGCCGGGCTCGGCGCGCTTGCGGGTGATCAGCTCCGAGGCGTAGTCGTCGAACTCGCGCCGCGCGCGGTCCACCTCCGCCTGGTCGTAGCGGGTCAGCGTCAGCAGGACCTCCGACCAGTGCGCGAACCGGTCCTTGTCCTCGCTCGGCGCGCCCAGCACCGCGCAGATCACCCGCACCGGCAGCGGGAGCGCCAGCTCGGCCCGCAGGTCCGCGGGCGAGCCCTTGGCGGTCATGGCGTCCAGCAGCTCGTCGGCGATCGCCTGGACGCGCGGCCGCCACGCCTCCATCTTCTTCACGGTGAACGCGCGGCTGAGCAGCCGGCGCCACCGCCGGTGCCCGGGCCCGGACTGGATGTCCGCGGTCCCGGGCGCGACGCGGTTGAACAGCCCGCCGTCCTCGGTGGTGGACATCCGGGCGGCGCCCTTCTGGGCGAGGTTGCGGCTGAACCGCGGGTCGGACAGCAGCCCGCGGACCTCCTCGTACCCGGTCAGCAGCCCGACGACGTCGCCGCTGGGCATCCTGACATGCGCGACCGGGCAGGCCGCCCGGCTCTCGGCCCACTCCCGGGGCGGCTCCAGTGGCGCGGGCTGCGTGAACGGGTAGTCGGGGACGGCTTCGGCGGTCATGCGGCACCTCCGGCATCGGCTCCTCACCTCACCGTACGGCGCGGGCGCGAGCGTGGTGATCGTCCTGCCGGGAGTTGGCCGAGAACCGCTTCCGATGGGCCGGAGGCAGACGTCAGAAGCAGCCGGCCGGCATGTCCACGGTGGTGCGGTCCAGGCTCTCCAGCAGCGCGAACTGCGGCTCGGTACGCGGGAGTTCGTAGCGGAAGAAGTACCGGGCGGCGTGGCGCTTGCCCGCGTGGAAGTCGTCGTCGCGGTCGCCGGCCGCCAGCGCCTGCTCCAGCCACATCCACGCCATCACGGTGTGGCCCACGGCCTCCAGGTAGACCGAGGCGTTGGCCAGGGCGGTCTCCGGGTCGCCGGAGGCCCACAGCCGCCGGGTCACCGCTCCGACCCGGGCGACGGCGGCGTCCAGCAGCCGCCCCAGATCGGCGAGTTCGCCGCCCGCGGCCGCGGCCCGGGCGGTCGTGGCGGAGACCGTCTCCACCAGCAGGCGCAGGCCCGCCCCGCCGTCCATGACGACCTTGCGGCCCAGCAGGTCGAGGCCGTGGATGCCGTGGGTGCCCTCGTGGATGGGGTTGAGGCGGTTGTCGCGGTAGAACTGCTCGACGTTGTACTCGCGGGTGTAGCCGTAACCGCCGTGCACCTGGATGGCCAGGCTGTTGGCCTCCAGGCACCACTGGGAGGGCCAGCTCTTGGCGATGGGGGTGAGGACGTCCAGCAGGAGCCCGGCGCGGTCGCGGTCCGCGGCGTCGGGGGCGGTGCGCTGCTCGTCCAGCAGCCGCCCGCAGTACAGGATCAGGGCCAGCGCGCCCTCCACGTAGGACTTCTGCGCGAGGAGCATGCGCCGTACGTCCGCGTGCTCGATGATCGGCACCTGCGGGGCGGTGGCGTCCTTCGTGGCGAGGGGGCGGCCCTGGGGGCGGGTGCGGGCGTAGTCCAGGGCGTGCAGGTAGCCGGTGTAGCCGAGCGCGGTGGCGCCGAGCCCGACACCGATCCTGGCCTCGTTCATCATGTGGAACATGTAGGCGAGCCCGCGGTGCTCCTCCCCCACCAGGTGGCCGACGGCGCCCGGTGCGCCGCCGGGCCGGAAGGCGCCCTCGCCGAAGTTGAGCAGCGTGTTGGTCGTGCCGCGGTAGCCCATCTTGTGGTTGAGGCCGGCCAGGACGACGTCGTTGCGCTCGCCGGCCGTCCCGTCCGGGCCGACCAGGTACTTGGGGACGATGAACAGCGACAGGCCCTTCACGCCGGGCGGCCCGCCGGGAATCCTGGCCAGCACCAGGTGGACGATGTTCTCGGTCAGTTCGTGGTCCCCGCCCGAGATCCACATCTTGCTGCCGAACAGGCGGTAGGTGCCGTCCCCGACCGCTTCCGCGCGGGTGCGCACATCGGCGAGCGAGGAGCCGGCCTGCGGCTCCGACAGGCACATGGTGCCGGTGAAGCGGCCGTCGACCATCGGGCGCACATAGGTGTCGATCTGCTCGGGACTGCCGTGGGCGAGCAGCAGGTTGGCGTTGCCGATGGTCAGGAACGGGTAGGCGGCCGTTCCCACGTTGGCCGCCTGGAACCAGGCGAAGCAGGCGTCCGCCACGACACCGGGCAGCTGCATGCCGCCCACCTCGCCGTCCATCGCGCTGCCGATCAGCCCGGCCTCGGCGAAGACCCGCAGGGCCTCTCCCACCTCCGGGATGATGTGCACCTTCTCGCCGTCGAAGCGCGGCTCCTGGCTGTCGTTCTTCTTGTTGTGCGGGGCGAAGTGCCGGGTGGCGATCGTCTCGCTCAGGTCCAGGACGGCGTCGAACGTCTCCCGCGAGTGGTCGGCGAAGCGGGGGCGCGCGGTGAGGGACTCCACGTCGAGCCACTCGTACAGGAGGAAGTCCAGGTCGCGGCGGGAGAGCAGGAGGGAGGCCATGGTTTCCTTCTCGGCGGTGGTGGGGAGGTGCGGCGGGCCGGGCGGGCCGGTCAGACGGTGGTGCCGATGCCGCCGTCGACGGGGATGACGGCCCCGGTGACGTAGGAGCCGGCGCGGCTCGCCAGGTAGAGCGCGACGCCCGCCATGTCCTCGGGCCGCCCGATGCGCCGCAGCGGGGCCGACTGCGCGATCGCCTCACCGAAGGCGTCCAGGGTGGCGGCCATCATCTTCGACTCGAAGGGCCCGGGGGCTATCGCGTTGACCGTGATGCCCTGCGGGCCGAGCTCCTTGGCCAGGACCCGGGTGAGGTGGTGCAGCCCCGCCTTGCTGGCCGCGTAGGAGTACGCCGGGAGCGGGCTGACATGCAGGCCGTCGATGGATCCGACGTTGATGATCCGCGCCGGGTCGTCCGCCGAGCCGGCCGCGCGCAGCTGGGGCAGCAGGGCCTGGGTGAGCAGGAAGGGGCTGCGCAGGTTGAGGTCCATGACCTTGTCCCAGCCGCTGACCGGGAACTCGTCCAGCGGCGCGCCCCAGGTGGCGCCCGCGTTGTTGACCAGGATGTGCAGCCGCTCCTCCCGCTCGGCGATCTCCGCGGCGAGGCGGTGGCACTCCTCCTCGCGCGAGAGGTCGGCGGGCAGCGCGATGGCCTCGCCGCTCGTGGAGAGCTCGCGGACGGCCTCCTCGCAGGCGGCCGCCTTGCGGGAGCTGACGTAGACCTTGGCCCCCGCCTCGGCCAGGCCATGGGCGATCATCAGGCCGATGCCGCGGGAACCGCCGGTGACCAGGGCGGTCTTGCCGGCGACGGAGAACAGTGAGGTCACAGCGGGCTCCTGGGAGAGGGTGGCCGGGGCCAGGGGATTACACCATCCCGGACAGACTAAGCGGTAGCTTAGGGCCGCTGTCCAGCCCCCCGGCGATCGGCCCGAAAGCCGTTCCGCCCCGACGGACACCCCCGACAAGCGGACAAGCGCCCGGCGCGCCCCCCGTGCGGGTGGACGGCCGGAGCGCCTGCGCCGGCCCGGCGGGCGGCACGGCCACAGTGGTCCCATGTCTCCGCGCCGTCTGCTGATACTGACCGCCTGCGTGATGCTCACCGGGTGCGCCGCGCTGGCCTGGTTCGCGGTCGTCCACCCCACCGCCGGGCACCGGCTCGCGGGCCGTCCCGTCCAGGCCGCGCCGCTCGTCGAGGCGGCCCCCGGCGGGTCCACCAGCCCCGGTCCCACGGCGCCGGACGCCCCGGCCGGAAGCGATGACGCCGCCGCGAACGCGATCCCGGCCGTGCCCGCGCCCGCCGCCTCGGCAGCGCCCTCGTCGGCGGTGCCGCTCCCCGCGCCGCCGCCCGGCGCCCCGGCGGCCCGCCCGGGCCCGCCCGACGGGGCCCGGCAGGTGGGCGAGGCACCGGCACCGTCCCACCCGCGGCTGTGGACGAGCCCGCACCACTACCGCGGCGGGCACCTGCGGCCGGTGCGGTTCCGGCATCCGTCCTCCACCGCGCCGCGGACCGGCCCGGCCGTGGCACGCGCCCGGCTCGCGGCCGCCCGCCAGGTCTGCGACCGGACCGCCACGATCGGCGTGCTCTCCCCGTGGACGGCGATCTGCCACTGGATGCTGCCGCGCTGATCGGGGCGGGCGCCCGGCCGGGATCAGCGGCGCCGGGCGACCACCAGGCGGCAGCGGGGGCTGCCGTCCGGGAGCCGGCCGAGCGGCGCCAGCGGCAGCGTCCCCACCTCGAAGCCGGCCCCGGCCAGGTCGCGGCGGACGTCGGGCAGCCGGAACGTGCGGTAGTACATGGTGAAGCGCGGCCGCCGCACCGCGTTCCGGACGCGCATCACCGCGTCGAACGCCCACAGTTGCCAGTACAGCGGCGAGCCGGCCCGGGGCGGCGCCGCGACCGGGAAGGCGAACACCCCGCCCGGCCGGAGCGCCGCGTGCACCTGCGCGAACAGCGTGGGCCGTTCGCCGGGCAGGAAGTGCCCGAACGCCCCGAAGCTGGTGACCAGGTCGAACGCCTCCCGGAAGGGCAGCGCCCGGGCGTCGCCGCGCACCCAGTGCACCTCCGGCCCGCCCGGCTCCCCGCGGAACGCGTCGCGGGCCACGGCGAGCATCCCGGCGCTGAAGTCCAGCCCGGTGACCTCCCGTTCGCACAGCCCGCGCAGCACGCCCACGCCCGCGCCGGTCCCGCAGCACAGGTCGAGCCCCGCCGTGAACGGCCCGAACGGCCGCAGGGCACCGGCGACCGCGTCGAGCACGCGGTCCGGCGTCCGGAACGGGGTCAGGTCGAACTTCGGCGCCAGCAGGTCGTACCCGCGCTCGGTGGACGACAGCGCCTGCGCGGCGAGTTCACGAAGGGTCGGGCCCTGCGGGGAGAACATCCGCCTCACGGTAGCCGACCGGCGGCCGGTGCGGCGCGTGCGCATCGGGGGCGGCCTCCGTTCATGCCTCGGAGAACACCGCCGCCCCGCACTGCCACGCGGTGACGCCCTCGCTCCCGCCGGCCACCAGCAGCCCGTGCGGGGTGAGGGCGAGCGAGGTCACGTCGTGATGCGGATAGACCGCGCGGGTACGCGTCACACCCGGGCGCAGCAGAGTGATCGTGTGGTCCGCCCAGGCCACCGCCACCAGCGGCCCCCCGGGGCACTCGGCGACGGCCAGCGCGGTCGGCACCGACTCGCGGCCCGACAGCGGCGCGCCCAGGGGGTCCCCGGGGGCGCCCCACAGCCGCACCTGCCCGTCGGCCGCGGCCGCGAAGACCGCGGCATCGCCGCCCGGCAGCCGCAGACAGCCGATCGCGGTGATCTGCGCGTTCGCCAACCGCGCGGTGAGCGGCGCCGGTTCCCCGCCTCGAAGGTCGTACAGATGGGCCGTCCCCAGGATGTCGCCGAGCACCAGCAGCCCGCCCCGCACGTCCCCGCCGAGGGCGGTGGTGCGCGCCCGGCCGTCGGGGTCCAGGTCGTTGTGCCGGGCCAGTGCCCCGGCCAACGCGGTGTCGACGGACGGCAGTGGGCGAACCGTACCCGCCGGGTCCAGCAGCACCAGGGAGCCGTCCGCGAGCGGGGCGACGCCCGTCACGGGAAGGCACGGGCTGTTGATGATCCGTCCGCTCGTCCGGCCGGTGCCGGGGTCCAGCAGGCGTAGCTGCCCCAGCGGATCAGCGGCGACGAGTTCGGCCGGTCCGGAGTCCCGCGGGCCGGTCAGCGCCAGGGCGCAGACCGGATCGGGCCTGCTGCCGTCCGGCGCTCCGCCGGGAGTGACGACCGGAACGGCCAGCCTCAGGTGTGACCAGCGCGCGACGGCGTGGTTGTGTTCGGCGAGGGGGGCGAGCAACTCGGCCAGCCGCGGTGCCGTCGCCAGGGCGGAGGCGTGCAGCACCGCGCCGCGCTCGGCGGCCTCGGGCAGCGCCCGGCTCAGCGCGGGGGCCGCCGGGTACCAGGCGAGCCGCAGTGACGGCGGAACGGTGACCGATGGATCGTCGAGCGCCTGGGTGACGGCGGACGGCGTGCCGTGCACCAGGAACCCCGGATCGCTCAGCAGCCGGCCGGCGCGGCCCTCGGCCGCCGCGTGCCCGGTGATGTGGTCACGTACGTACGCGGGCGCGCGTGACCAGTCCGGGACGCCTCCCGGGCCCTTCGGGACCAGGGACAGCAGCACGTCGGTGACCTGCCTGCCGGTCGGCGCGGGCGAGCCGTCACCGCCGCTCCGCGCCGCCAGGTCGCCGAGGAGCCCCAACGGCAGCTGGAAAGTGGCCTGTTGCGGAGCGAGGAGTTCGGCGGCGGCGTCCACCGCCGGACCGGCGCCGGGATCACCGGGGTGGAGGCCGGTGTGCAGTGCCCGCCAGGTGTCGGCCGCCACGCGGCCACGGGCCAGTGCCAGGGTGCGCAGCGCGCCGCGCACCGGGACGTCCACACTGTCCCACCAGGCGGTGCAGACCCGCCGGGCCGTCGTCCCGGCGGCGGAAGGCGGCACGGTGCCGCCGGGGAGCCGGGCGGCGAGCAGACCGAGCACCGGATGCGGGAAGACCTCGTCCGCCGGCACCGGGCCGTTCGGGACACCGGCGGCCAGAGCGCCGTACCAGGCGGCGTAGGCCTCGGGGTCGGTGAATCCGGGATCGTCCAGGTCGATGACGGCGGTGTCGTGGGTGAAACCGCTGTCGGACGGTGCCCGCACCTCGGCGAGCACCCGCACCCACGGCAGCCGCAGCAGCGGCCGCAGCAGGTCGGGGACGAGCCGGGCGCCGGACCGCCGGCCCGTGGTGCTCACCAGGTGCAGATCGGGTACGGCGATGAGAAGCGGACGGTCGTCCAGCGCGGCGTGGTCCAGCAACTCGGTCAAGGACCGGGTGCCCCAGCCCAGTTGGTGGGAGAGCTCCCAGACCGCGGGGCCCAGCCCCAGTCCGGCGGCGGGCAGCAGGGCGTGGACACGGGCGGCCGGGTGTTCGGCGGCGCGGCTGGTGAACCAGGCGAGCAGATGGCTCTTGCCCGCCCCTTCCGAGCCGGTGACCAGGCACAGTCGCGGCGCGCCGGGATCGGCCACCCAGTCCAGAAGGGCTTGTCCGGCTGGTCCGCGCCCCGCGTCGAGGGGCGGCCAGTCACCGAGGGACAGGGGGTTGCTCACCATGGGCTCCTTGGCGGTCCGGATGTCCTGGCTCCGCGGTGCGGTACGGAGGTGTCGTGCCGGGCGCCGTGCCTACGCGGGATAGTCGTGGGTCAGACCGTCCAGGACCCGGCACCAGAAGCCCTGGGAGTCGTCGAAGGCGGCCGGGTCCACCGCCCGCAGTTCATCGGTCAGGGCGCCGGCGGCGGCCAGGCGGGTCTCCAGCGTCGTTCCCTCGTCGAAGCTCGGGAAGTCCCGGAAGAAGGACGCGAGGAAGCGGGCGAAGCGGTCCACCGAGGTGTTGGCGATCTCGACGCGCAACTCGCCCTGCGGCAGCGACCAGACCGTCCCGGTGCTCCCGTCCAGCAGCATCGTGTCGCCGTAGCAGTAGCCGAGCGCCACCCAGTGGCCCGCGCTGGCGGGCAGTCCCTCGGCGTCGGGCAGTTCCGGCTCGATCTCCGCGGCCGGGGGCAGCCCCTCCTCCAGGGTGCCCTCGGGCTCGTAGAGGAAGTCGGGGACCTGCGGCAGCCCCGTGCCGGTCAGGAAGCGGCGGGTGCCCGGGTCGGTCACCGCCGTGTTGAGCCGTTCCTCGGGAACGCTGACGAGGGTCCCGGGGCCGAAGGCGGCCTCCAACTCGGCGCGCTCGATGGCGAAAGTCATGGATCTCCGTAAGGTGTCGGGCGGGTGGGGCGTACCGGCTCCCGCGGGCGGCTCCGCCGTGGGCCGGGCTACTGCTGTCGTTGCGTGGCGGCGTGGCGCAGCAGTTCCAGGAAGCCCGCCTCCCGGGACTCGGCCGTCTCGCCGTAGTCGAAGGTGTGGGTGAACTCGGCCTGCGGGAACTCCTCCGCCATCCACAGCGAGCAGTAGTGGCCCGGCAGGAAACACGGCTCCAGTTCGGTGTGGACCCGCCGCACCTGTCCGGGTGCGACCTGGGACGCCTGCAGGCCGGCCCAGGCCCGTTCCTCCGGGTGCAGGCACAGCCCGCCCGGTTCGGTGACGATCTGCTTCCCGCCCCGCGCGTCGGTGAACTCGACGGCCGCGTACGACGAGTACGACACCGTGTGACGGATGTCCTGCAGCACCCGGGACCACCAGGAGTCCCGGGCCTCCAGTACCTCGGCCTCGGCGGCGCCGAGGCGCTGCGCGAGGGTGCGGACGTGCAGCACGCCCTCCTCGGCACCGCGCGCCATGGTGAGCGAGGACAGCGCCTCGTCCAGGGCGAGCAGTGACTCCAGGAAGGCCTCCAGGGTCCTGTTGACCAGGGCGCCGGGCTCGTCGAATCCGGCGAACTCGGCGCGCACCGCCCCGGCGGCGTCCACGCACAGCTGGGCGCCCCGGTCCCAGCCGACGCGGCACCACGAGGCCTTCTCGTCATCCGCCTCTTCCCCCGCCGCCGGCATGCCGGACAGCTCGCGGTACGCGCCGAACCGCACCGGGTCGTCGCCCGGAGAGGTGAAGTACGGTCCGACCTGGCGGGGCACGCCGCACTCGGTGAGCAGTGCCGCCTGCGCGGCCGGCACGGCGACATCCGCCGGATCCATCCGCCGCAGCCCAGCCCGACCGAACCGGGCGGTCAGCCGTTCCCGCAGGTCATCAGACATGGCCACCAGTCTATCGTCCGGCACTTCACCGTCACGTCCGCTCGTCACGAGCGGCCGAACAGTCGGTTGATGTATCCGGCGTGCTCCTGGTTGCCGCGCTCCTCGTCCGCCTTCGTCGGCCCGTAGTCGAAGGAGTGCTCGACCCGGGTGCCCGGGAAGTAGTGCTTGAGCCACGCGGCACACTTGGGCGCGCGGATCTCGCAGGGTCCGCGCTCGGTATATGCCTCGGTGACGGTTCCGGCAAGACGGTCCTTGTGCACCAGGAAGGGCACACCGATGGACTGCTCGGAATGCAGGGTGGTCCTCGGCTTGCTGCGGCCCACCAGGATGAAATGCCCGTCCTCGCCCTGATAGCGGAACGCCGCGTAGTTACCCGCCCCGTCGTCGTCCCTGGCCAGCCGGGCCCGCTGGGTGGCCTGCGCCAGCTCGGAGCCGCCCTCCGGGATCTTCGTCGGCTTGACCACGGGGCGGCTGTTCGGGTCCTTCACCCTCGGCAGGTTGTACTCGCCGACCTTCTTGGTGGGCGCCTTGCCGTCATCGCCCAGCAGTTTCCGGATGCCGGACGTGTCGTCCAGCGGAACGTCGTCGAACTTGCCGTTCGGCATGAGTTTCTTGACGTTGCCCTCGTGGTCGATCATGTAGACCGGGACCTTCTCGGCGAGGTCCGTTTCGGCCTTCTCGAAGCCGTCGGCCGCCCGGTGGGCCATGTCCCCGACGCGCTCGTGGCCCTTTCCCAACGCCCTCGGGATCTTCTGGCCGATGTGTTCGAGGATCTCCGCGGTGGGTTTGACTATCTTTCCGACGATGTCACTCACGGCCGCCGGCCTCCGGCCGGACGTGTCCGATGGTGGCCATGCGGCCCCCTCCCCCGTTGCCCTGACGGTGTACCAGCCCGGAAGCCTCCACGGTCGTGCCGGGATGTCACTCGGGCTGTCGTCCCAACTCCTCATCATAAGAAGGGAGATGCGCACAGGGCGGGGACGACGCGGCACTTGTGGCAGCTCTGTGACATCCCGCCCCGCCCCCGGGGTGGTCAGCCGGCGGTCAGGGTGACCGAGCTCCAGGTGTCGTCGGTGGTGTAGGTCTGGCGGGCGTAGGACTTGAGCGTGTAGGTCCCGGCGGCCGAGGGCGTGACGGTGAAGGTCAGCACGGCCTGGCCGCCCGGGGCGACGGTTCCGCCGCAGTACACCAGCCAGCCGATGTCGCGGCCGTAGGGGCCGCAGTTCCGCACCACGGGCCTGGTGGCGCTGATCCCGGAGGGCACCTCGACACCCAGGGAGACATCGAGGGTCTGGGAGGTGGTGTTGGTGGCCGTGGCGGTCAGGGTGACCGAGCCGCCGGCCGCCACGGTCGACGACGACAGGCTCAGGCCGTCCACCACCGGGCCGGCGGTGGCGGCTCCGGCCGGGGGCGCGGCGAGCAGGGAGGCCACGAGTGCGGCCCCGGCCGCCGTGGCGCCGAGTGCGGGCAGACGCTTGCCGGTGCGCATGGGGGGATCC
>JBEHXI010000098.1:0-23795 GCA_048498775.1 Actinomycetota bacterium
CCCGGCGATCGGGCAGCCGCCGGAGACCCGGCGGCAGCAGATGGTCAAGCTGTGCTGGACGCTGCTGTACATGCTCTACCTCGGCTCGGCGGTCGGGGATCTGGCCGACCACCACCATGCCGCGGTGGCCACCGCGCTGGGCTGGCTGGGCCTGTGCGGGTTCGTCGGGCCGTACCTGTTCCTGGTGACCCGGCAGTCCCGGATCTCGCCGGCCTGGTGGCAACTGGCCGTGCTGGGCTGGATGTACGTCCTCGCGGTGACGCTGAGCCTCAGCCTGGGCTCTCCCTGGCTGGTGCTGTTCGTCTACGTCACGATGTCCGCCGGGGTGCTGCTGCCGGTGCGGTATGCCAGGTGGGCGGTGCCCGCCGGCGCGCTCAGCCTGGTGGGGGCGGGCCGGCTGACCGGTGCCGGTCACTGGGTGATCGCCGCGGAGGCCATGCCCGCGCTGCTCGGCGGGCTGGGGATGATGGGGATCGCCCGGCTGGGCCGCACTTTGCGGGAGCTGCGGGAGGCCCGGGAGACCATCGCCCGGCTGGCGGCCGACGAGGAGCGGTTGCGGCTCGCCCGCGATCTGCACGACCTGCTCGGTCACTCGCTGTCCCTGATCACGCTCAAGAGCGAGCTGGCGGGGCGGATGCTCCCGGACCGCCCCGAGGAGGCCGCGCGGCAGGTGGCCGACATCGAACAGGTCAGCCGCCAGGCGCTGGTGGACGTGCGGGAGGCGGTGAGCGGCTACCGCCGGCCGACGCTGGGCGTGGAGCTGGCGGGGGCGCGGACGGCGCTGCGCACCGCGGGGGTGGAGGCGGACATCGCGGCGGCGCTGGACCGCCCGGTCGCCGAGGAGTACCCCGGCCTCGGCCCGGAGGAGGAGAGCGCCCTGGCCTGGGCGTTGCGCGAGGCGGTCACCAACGTGGTGCGGCACAGCGGCGCGAGCCGCTGCAGGCTGGGCCTGGACGTGGTGTGGGCCGCCGACGAGAGCCGGTGTCTGCGCCTGGAGGTCGCCGACGACGGCCGTGGCCCCCTGCGCGGCCATCGCAGGGGCAACGGCCTCAGCGGCCTCGCGGAGCGGCTGGTGCTCTCCGGCGGCCGGCTGGAGACCGGGCCCTCCGAGCTGGGCGGCTTCCATGTCCAGGCGTATGTGCCGCTGCGCACCGTCCGGGACGGCGGTCAAACGGACGCCAACACCCCCGGCAGCGCTGTCGGGGAGAGTTATCCACAGGCCTGACCGGGGTTGCCCGTAGGTCGCTACGCTGCACGCATGATCAGGGTGCTGCTGGCGGAGGACCAGAAAATGGTCAGGGAGGCGCTGGCCACGCTGCTCGGGCTGGAAGAGGACATCGAGGTCGTCGCCCAGGTGGCGCGGGGCGACGAGATCGTCCCCTCGGCGCGCGAGCACGCCGTGGACGTCGCCCTGCTGGACATCGAGATGCCGGGGATGAGCGGCATCGACGTGGCGGCGCTGATGCGCAAGGAGTTGCCCGGGGTGAAGGTGGTCATCGTGACGACCTTCGGCCGGCCCGGTTATCTACGGCGCGCGATGGAGTCCGGTGCCGCGGCCTTCCTGGTGAAGGACGCCCCGGCCGCCCAACTCGCGGACGCGGTGCGCCGGGTGCTGCGGGGGGAGAAGGTCATCGACCCGACCCTGGCGGCGGCCGCGCTGGCCGAGGGTGCCGATCCGCTGACGGCGCGGGAGCGTGAGGTGTTGCGGGCGGCCGCCGACGGCTCGGTCAACTCCGAGATCGCCGGGGCCCTGCACCTCTCGGAGGGCACGGTCCGCAACTACCTGTCGACCGCGATCCAGAAGATAGGAGCCCGCAACCGCTCGGACGCCGTCCGCATCGCCCGCGAGAAGGGCTGGCTGTGAGGCGGTGCCCCCGCTGCCGCCGGGAGCGGGCCGACGGCCGGGCGCGGAGCGTCAGTTGAGCATCGCCCGGGCCGCGCGGGCCTGCCGGCGGATCGTCTCGGCGGCGGCCGAGTCCATGGCGTCCACCACCTGCGCGTAGGACTCCATCTCCCGGGCCCCGGTGACGAAGTCGCCGCGCTCCACGAGCAGCCGGGCGCGCTCCAGCCGGAGCCGGGCGGGGTGCCGGGGCAGGAGCAGGGCCAGTTCGACGGCCCACAACTGGACGTCGCTGTGCTCGGGCCGCGCGGCGGCCCAGGCGCGGATGTTGTTCAGCACCCGGGCGATCACGTCCAGCGGGTCCGCCGGGCCGAGCATCCCGGGGGACAGCGCGGCCCCGGTGGCGCCCGCCACCAGTACGGCGGCCTCGTCCGCGGACAGCACCCGGCCGCCCCGGAAGGGGTCGGCCAGCACCTGTCCGCCGGCCGGTTCGCCGATCCCGACGACGAAGTGCCCGGGCAGCGCCACCCCGTGGATCGGGGCGCCGAGCCTGCGGCCCACCTCGATCCAGACCACCGACAGCAGGATGGGCAGTCCCCGGCGGCGTTCGAGGACCCGGTGCAGCAGGGAGGATTCCAGCCGTTCGTAGTCCGCCGGCATCCCGTGGAAGCCGCAGCGCCCGCCGAGCTCCTCGGCCAGCACGTCCGCCCAGTCGCCCGGGCTGTGCGGTTGGTGCCGGGAGACGAGCGACGCGAGGCGGTCCAGTTCGCGCAGCGCGGCGTCGATGGCCGGGTCGTCGAGGGCCGGGTCGGCCTCGGCGGCGAGCAGCAGGCACAGCAGCGCCAGGTCCGGGCGGCCCCCGCGGGCCACCGCCGCGAACCGCTGCCGCCGCTTCGCGCCGTCGTCCATACCCGGCGCCTACCCCCGCGCGGACCCGGTGCCGCCGATCGGCGCGCACCGGTAGTGGTAGCCGTGATGGGTGGTGAAGCCCATCCGGTCCCACAGTGTCCGCGCGGCGTCGTTGCCGGTCTCCACCTGCAGATACGCGCCGAAGGCGCCCTCGTCCAGGGCGCGGCGGGCCAGCGCGGCCACCACCGCGGTGGCCAGCCCCTGCCGCCGCAGCGCCGGGTCCACCTCGATCGCTGCGAGCCCCGCCCACCGGCCGTCCACCACGCACCGCCCGATGGCCGCGGGTGCCCCGTCCACCCCGCTGACCTCGGCGAACCACACCGAGGGGCCGCCGGTGAGCACCTTCAGCGCGGCGGCGGCCAGGTCTCCGGTGCGGTGGTAGCGCTCCAGCCAGCCGGCGCCGGGCTCGCGGGACAGCGCGACCCGTTCCGCGCCGGGCCCGTCGGCGAGCGGCGCCAGCGGCGCGGTGCGCAGCAGGCTGTGCCCCTCGGCCGGCCAGCCGCGCCGCTCCAGCTCGGCGTCGAGTTCCTCGTCACCGCCGTCCGGTCCACCGGTGGCGATCTGGACGTACGGGACGAGGCCGCGTATGCCGTACCAGTCTGCGGCCCGGGCCAGCGCCTCGTCCAGGGGCCGCCCGGGACCGCCCTGCACCAGCACCGAGTTGGCGCGCCGGGTGAAGCCGCCGGCGGCGCGCAGCAGCCAGCCGCCGAGCGGTTCGGTCTCCTGGGCGGGCCAGCCGCGGGCGGCGATCTCCCGCAGCTGGTGGGCGGTGGCGGCGGGCGCCGCGCCCCTGCGGCGTGCCGGGGCGTCGGGGACGACCTTCCCGGCCGCGAGCGACGCCTCCTCGATGCGCACCGCCTCCCCGTTCCGGCGTGTGATGATCAACACACCGCCGGACCAGGATGTGAGAACGCCGACCGTGTCGGAGAAGGCGGGGCGGCCTCCCGCGTCCCCGATGACTCTGCGTACGGACACCCGTTTTCCCACGTCAGCAGGGGTAACGTGGATCTCGAGCCGTCCTCCGCCAGCGAACATCTACGCTCCATCCGCCCCTGTTGTTCGTATGCCGCCCCGGAACGGAGATACTAGGGGCGGGCATCGACGACGCCGCGCTCCCGCGCGAGATGAGCCCTAACGAGGAGGAACGTCAGCGTGACCTACGTCATCGCGCAGCCTTGTGTCGACGTGAAGGACAAGGCGTGCATCGAGGAGTGCCCCGTCGACTGCATCTACGAGGGTCAGCGGTCCTTGTACATCCACCCGGACGAGTGCGTCGACTGCGGGGCCTGTGAGCCGGTCTGCCCGGTCGAGGCGATCTTCTACGAGGACGACACCCCCGAGGAGTGGAAGGACTACTACAAGGCGAACGTCGAGTTCTTCGACGAGCTCGGCTCGCCCGGTGGGGCGTCCAAGCTGGGGCTGATCGAGCGTGACCACCCGCTCATCGCGGCCCTGCCGCCGCAGGGCGACTGATCCGGCGACGCCACCGGCCTTCGTCCGGTCATTCACTGTGATCGTTCACGTTACGACTACCGTCTGATCACCGACTGCGGTCGCCATCGAACGTCGCGCCGGTCCCGTATGGCTGCTGTCCGCCGTACGGGACCGACGTCTTCCAGGCCAAGCCCGGCCAAGCCCAGGCCAAGAAAGTGAGCTGTCCGTGGCCCGAGTCTCGCAACGCCTTCCGGTCTTTCCGTGGGACCGGCTGGAGCCCTACCGGGCCGCGGCCGTCGCCCACCCCGACGGCGTGGTCGACCTGTCGGTGGGCACCCCGGTCGATCCGGTCCCGGCCGTCGTCCAGCGGGCGCTGGCCGCGGCCGCCGACAGCCCCGGCTACCCGCTGACGTACGGCACCGCCGCGTTGCGCGAGGCGATCGCCGGCTGGCTGCGCGACCGCCACCAGGTCGCCGCCGACCCGGCGCACGTGCTGCCGCTGATCGGTTCGAAGGAACTCGTCGGCTGGCTGCCGGTGCTGCTCGACCTGTCCGCCGGCGACCAGGTCGCCTACCCGGAGCTGGCCTACCCGACGTACGAGATCGGGGCGCTGGTGGCCCGCGCCGAGCCGGTCACCTACCGCGACCCGGTCGCCGACCTGGACCCGTCGCGGGTGCGGCTGCTGTGGCTGAACACGCCGTCCAACCCGACCGGCCGCACCCTGGACGCCGCCGAGCTGCGCCGGATCGTGGCGTGGGCCCGTGAGCACGGGATCCTGCTGGTCTCCGACGAGTGCTACATCGACCTGGGCTGGGAGGCCGAGCCGGTCTCGGTGCTGCACCCGCAGGTGTGCGGTGGCTCCCACGAGGGGCTGGTCGCGGTCCACTCGCTGTCCAAGCGGTCCAACTTCGCCGGGTACCGGGGTGCCTTCCTCGCCGGGGACCCGGCGGTGGTCAAGGAGCTGCTGGGGGTGCGCAAGCACCTGGGCATGATCGTCCCGGCGCCGGTCCAGAACGCGATGATCGCGGCGCTCGGCGACCAGGAGCATGTCGACGAGCAGCGCGCGCGGTACGCGGCCCGGCGTGCGGCGCTGCGGTCCGCCTTCCAGGGCGCGGGTTTCCGCATCGAGCACAGCGAGGCGAGCCTGTACCTGTGGGCCACCCGCGAGGAGTCCTGCTGGGAGTCGGTGGGCGACCTGGCGAAGCGGGGGATCGTGGTGGCGCCGGGCGAGTTCTACGGCCCGGCGGGCGAGCGGTTCGTGCGGATCGCCTTCACCGCCACCGACGAGCGGGTGGCCGCCGCGGTGCGGCGGCTCGCGGGGGAGTAGCGCGGGGCCGGACCGCGGCCCGGGCCGGGCCGGCCGACCGCCCGGAACTCCCGGGTCCGGACGGCGGCCCGGGGCTTTGGGGCATCAGGCCGCCCCGGCAAAGGCTCAGTCGCCGAGCTGGAGGGCGTTGCCGAGGTCGGTGGCCGGCAGGCCGCTGCGGCCCTGCACGGTGCGGGTCGCCTTGCCGAGCACCCGTCCGGCCGTGCCGCCGCCGTCGTTCGCGGTCCGCCGCGCGATGGGGTCGAGGATCCGGCCGGCGTTGCCCGCGGTCCGGCCCGCGACGGGCAGCGCCCGGGCGACGGTGGGCCCGGCGGCGCGGGTGGCCAGCGCGTTGACGTCCTGGGAGGTGCCCTGCACCGCGTGGTCGACGGTCGTGTTGTCCAGGCCGGTCAGTCCGCTCAGCTCGGTGGCCCTGAGCGGCTCCGCGGCCTGCGCCGAGCCGACGCCCATGCCGATCGCGGGGGCTGCCGCCGCGACCAGCAGGGCGGCCCGGGCGATCCGACGCTTGAGGGGGAGGGACATGGTGCTCCTTTAACGCGAAGAGAGTCTTCAGGCGTCCGGCGGGCGGACGTCGTGACTACCGCGTGAGGGCGCGTAAAGTTGCGGCCCCAAAAGGTAAAGAATTGGCAATGCGTCGCATAATAGCCCCGCACTTTCCAGGGAATGGCCGTTGCCGCCGCACGCCCGCTCGAATCGCCGGAGCGCTTTCGGATTCCCGTTCCGTTTTCCGTTCCGCGATCCCCTGGGCCCCGTTCCGTTTTCCGTCCCGGCCGGACCGCCGCCGGTTATCGCGCCACGGTGATGCGGACATCTCCGTTCGGGCGGACGGGTGTTGACCGATCCGGTACCCAGCCGTCGGCGGAACGCGCCGCCCGCCAGGCCCGCCCGGCAAAGGACACCTCCGTGATTCTCAGCTGCACGGCCTGGGCCACCGCCCACTGCGCGAGCACCCAGCCGTGCCGCCCGGGGTCCTGGTCCGGCGAGCTCACCGCCGCCGTGCTCGGCACCACCACCGTCGGGCCGCCGCCGTGCCGGTGCCCGTGCCCGGACGCGCCGCCGGGCGCCGGGGAGCCGAGCCGCGAGTCCTGGAGGACCTGCGCCCCGAACTCCCGCGCCACCTGCTGCCGCACCGCCGGCGCGTCACCGGCCTGCTCCGGCGGCCGCACCCGGCACGTCAGGCTCGGCACCCGCCCGGACAGCGCCGAGGCCAGCAGCGACGCGTCCGCCTCGTGCCGGGCGTAGGCGCGCGGATAGCCGCTGTGCTGCACCCGCTGGGCGGCCACCGTCAGCGGCAGCCGGGAGTAGCCGGGGATGTTCACCAGCTGGTCGAAGAACTCGTTCACCGAGAAGACCGGGTCCATGATCTGCCGCTCGGTGCCCCAGCCCTGCGACGGGCGCTGCTGGAACAGCCCGATGGAGTCGCGGTCCCCGTTCCCCAGGTTCCGCAGCCGCGACTCCTGCATGGCCGTCGCCAGGGCCACGGCCAGCGCCCGCTCCGGGAGGTCCCGGGAGGACGCCACCGCGCCGATCGTCGCCGCGTTGGCCGCCTGCTGCGGCACCATCTCCAGCCGGTCGCCGCCGGCCTGCACCGTGCACCGGGCGGGCGCCGTGCCCGTCAGGACCCGGAAGGCCGCGTAGCCGGCCACCGCGAGCAGTGCCAGCAGCGCCGCGGTGAACCGGGCGCGGCGGCTGCGCGGCGGCCGGGCGCCCGGGGTGGGCTGCGCTGATCGCTGGAACACGATCAACACGGTAGTGGACCGTGACCCTCCGGCCCGCGCCGGTAGGGTCGCGGTCATGAGCACTTCGACGCCTCCCGTACTCGACCTCGGCCAGGACGCGGTGGGGGTGACCGCCCAGCTCGTCGACATCCCCTCGGTCAGCCGCGCCGAGCGCGACATCGCCGACGCCGTGGAGCACGCCCTGCGCGCGCTGCCCCACCTGGCCGTCAGCCGGGACGGCGACGCGGTGGTCGCGCGGACCGAGCTGGGCCGCGCCGAGCGGGTGGTGCTCGCCGGGCACCTGGACACCGTCCCCATCGCCGACAACGTCCCCTCCCGCCTCGCGGACGGACGGCTGCACGGCTGCGGGACCACCGACATGAAGTCCGGGGTCGCCGTGCAGCTGCGGCTGGCCGCCACGCTGCCCGCCCCCAACCGCGACCTGACCTTCGTCTTCTACGACGCCGAGGAGATCGCCGCCGAGCACAACGGGCTCAAGCGGCTGGCCGAGCACCACCCGCAGTGGCTGGCCGGCGACTTCGCGGTGCTGCTTGAGCCCACCGCGGGCCAGGTCGAGGGCGGCTGCCAGGGCACCCTGCGGGTCCGGGTCGAGACCACCGGCCGCCGCGCCCACTCGGCCCGCAGCTGGCTCGGCGAGAACGCCATCCACGCCGCCGCGCCGGTCCTGGCCCGGCTGGCCGGGTACACCCCGCGGCGCGCCGAGATCGACGGGCTCACCTACCGCGAGGGGCTCAACGCGGTCATGATCGAGGGCGGGCACGCCGGCAACGTCATCCCGGACTCCTGCGCGGTCACCGTCAACTACCGCTTCGCCCCCGACCGCACCGAGCAGCAGGCCCTGGACCACGTCCGGGAGGTCTTCGACGGCTTCCGGGTCGTCCTGACCGACTCCGCCCCCGGGGCGATGCCCGGCCTGACCCACCCGGCCGCCGCCGACTTCCTCGCGGCCGTCGGGACGGCGCCCGCCGCCAAGGAGGCCTGGACGGACGTCGCCCGCTTCTCCGCGCTCGGCATCCCGGCCGTCAACTACGGCCCCGGCGACCCGGCTCTGGCCCACACCCGCGAGGAGTACGTGGCGACCGCGGCCGTTCTGGAGTGCGAGGACCGCCTGCGGCGCTGGCTGTCCGCATAACGCATCCGGGGTACGTACGCTGCACACATGGCCCGTCACCGGGCCGGCGCAGTGGAGGGAGTTTCGACGTGGCCGACGCGACGGATGAGCAGGGGACGGGCGGGGCGCAGGAGAGGGCGGTCCGGGCCGCCGCGGCCGAGGAGGAACTCCCGCACGACAGGCGCTGGCCCGAGCGCTACACCGGCCCGGTGGTCCGGCGCCGCGGCCAGGTGCAGCACAGCACCACCGACCAGCGGCTGCTGGACACCCAGGCGTCCGCGGAGTGGGTGCACGGCGATCCCTGGCGGGTCATGCGCATCCAGTCGGAGTTCGTCGAGGGCTTCGGCACGCTCGCCGAGCTCGGCCCCGCGATCAGCGTCTTCGGCTCCTCCCGGACCTCGGCGGACGCCCCGGAGTACGCGGCCGGGGTGCGCATCGGGCGGGCCCTCGCCGAGGCGGGCTTCGCGGTGATCACCGGCGGCGGGCCGGGCGCGATGGAGGCCGCCAACAAGGGCGCGCTGGAGGCGGGCGGGATCTCCGTCGGGCTGGGCATCGAGCTGCCCTTCGAGCAGGGCCTGAATCCCTATGTCGACATCGGCGTCAACTTCCGGTACTTCTTCGTCCGCAAGACGATGTTCGTCAAGTACGCGCAGGGGTTCGTCGTCCTCCCCGGTGGTTTCGGCACGCTGGACGAGTTCTTCGAGGCGCTGACGCTGGTGCAGACCAAGAAGGTGACCCGCTTCCCCATCGTGCTGTTCGGCACCGCGTACTGGGGCGGCCTCGTCGAGTGGGTGCGCACCACCCTCGTCGGCGACGGCAAGGCCTCCGAGGTGGACCTGGAGCTGTTCCACCTCACCGACGACGTGGACGAGGCGGTCAAGCTGGTGACCAAGGAGGTCATCGGCTGACCGGCGGCTGTCAGGCGAGCCCCCGGCGGGCCACCGCCGGCGGGCGCCGGCCCGCGATGGACGCCACCATCTCCAGCACCTGGCGGGTCTCTGCCACCTCGTGCACCCGGTAGACCCGGGCGCCCAGCCACGCCGAGACC
Organism: Actinomycetota bacterium; assembly: GCA_048498775.1. GTDB lineage: Bacteria > Actinomycetota > Actinomycetes > Streptomycetales > Streptomycetaceae > JBEHXI01. The sequence continues at coordinate 9,409 of JBEHXI010000098.1, forward strand.
GCCGTGGTCGCCAGCGTCCCGATCAGCCGCTCCTTGACCGGCCGGTCGAGCGTCTCGCCCACGAAGTCCTTGTTCGACAGCGACACCAGCACCGGCCAGCCGGTGGCGACCATCTCGTCCAGCCGGCGGGTCGCCTCCAGCGAGTGCCGGGTGTTCTTGCCGAAGTCGTGCCCCGGGTCGATCAGGATGCCGTCCCGGCGCACCCCGGCCTCCAGGGCCCGCTGCGCCAGGTCCAGCGTCACCCGCAGGATGTCGGCCATCACGTCGTCGTACCCGACCCGGTGCGGGCGGGTGCGCGGCTCGGCGCCCCCGGCGTGGGTGCACACCAGGCCCGCCCCGAAGCGGCCCGCGACGGCTGCCAGCTTGGGGTCCACCCCGCCCCACGCGTCGTTGAGCAGGTCCGCGCCGGCCTCGCAGACCGCCTCCGCGACCTCGTGCCGCCAGGTGTCCACGCTGATCACCACGGACGGGTGGCGGCGGCGCACCTCGGCGACGAACGCCACCGTCCGGCGGATCTCCTCCTCGGCCGACACCTCCTCGCCCGGCCCGGCCTTGACCCCGCCGATGTCCACGATGGCGGCGCCCTCGTCCACCACCCGCGCCACGCGCTCCAGCGCCGCCTCGTCGGCGAACGTGGCGCCCCGGTCGTAGAACGAGTCCGGTGTCCGGTTGACGATCGCCATGATCACCGGCTCGTGCGGTCCGAACTCGCGGGTACCCAGCCGCAGCATCCTGTGCATGCCTCCTCAAGCGTCCGGCTGCGACCCTAACCTCTCCGGCGGTGGCGGGCCGCGCGCACAGCGCGGCATGGCACGATCTGACGCGTAGGCGGTTGGTGCCGGCGGACGTTCGGGAGATGGTCGTGTTCTGGTTCATGCTCATCGCGCTGGTCGCGGTGGTCGCCGCGGTCGCGCTCGCGGTGCTCGGCGAGGGCGGGGTGCTCCCCGAGGCGGCACCGGACAAGCTGGAGGACCCGCTGCCGCCGGACCGCCCGGTGGACCACGCCGACGTCGAGTCCGTCCGGCTGCCGGTGGCCGTGCGCGGCTACCGCATGGACGAGGTCGACGACGTCCTGGACCGGCTCGCGGCCGAGCTGGCCGAGCGGGACGCCCGGATCGCGGAGCTGGAGGCGGCCCTGGCCGGGGCGCGGGACGCCGCGCACGGCGGCCACGCGCTGGGCGAGCGCCCCGAGCCGCCCGAGGAGTCCGGGCCCGGGGCGTGGGGAGACGACCAGCGTGGCTGAGCAGCGGCACGAGCGCGGACCCGTCGTCGGCACCGACGGCCTGGCCCGCTGCCCGTGGGGCATGGAGGGCGAGGGCTACGCCGACTACCGCGCCTACCACGACACCGAGTGGGGCCTGCCGGTGCACGGCGACGACCTGCTCTACGAGCGGCTGTGCCTGGAGGCGTTCCAGTCGGGGCTGTCCTGGCTGACGATCCTGCGCCGCCGGGAGGGCTTCCGGGCCGCGTTCGCCGGCTTCCGGATCGAGGCCGTCGCCCGGTTCGGCGAGGCCGACCGCGAGCGGCTGCTCGCCGACGCCGGCATCATCCGCAACCGGGCCAAGATCGACGCGGCCATCGGCAACGCCCGCGCCGCCCTGCGGGTCGCCGAGGAGTACGACGGCGGGCTGGACGCGCTGGTCTGGTCCTACGCGCCGGACCCGGAGGGCCACCCGGCCCCCCGGTCGATGGCGGAGGTGCCCGCGACCACCCCGGAGTCCACCGCGCTCGCCCGGGACCTGAAGAAGCGCGGCTTCCGCTTCGTCGGGCCGACCACCGCCTACGCGCTGATGCAGGCGTGCGGACTGGTCGACGACCACCTGGCCGGCTGCCATGTCCGCGTCGCGCGAATGGCGGCCCTCGCTCGGGGCTAGTGCCGTGTCGGTCGGGGTTCGCCCGTCAAGGAGCGGCGTCCGGTGCGGGGGCGCCTCCCGCCGAAGGCAGCGGGAGGCCCGCAGGGCGCCGGATCGGCCTCGCGGGGTTCCCCATGCCGACCTGCGATAGGCCAGGGGTCGGGCCTCCTCGGTCGATGCGGCGACACAGCGGGATGCCGCGCGGGGCGTCGCGACGGGGCGGACCCCGGCTGACGCGGCGCCGGCGTCAGCGCCCGCTGTAGCGCGGCTTCTCCTTCTTCAGGAAGGCGTCCACCGCGGTGCGGTGGTCCGCCGAGCGGCCGGCGCGGCGCTGGAGCTCGTCCTCCTTGGCGAGGGCGTCGGTCAGCGAGTGCCCGGCCGCGTAGGCCAGCGATTCCTTGATCGCCGCGTAGGCGACCGTGGGGCCCTCGGCGAGTCCCCGGGCGACCTCGGCGGCGGTGGCGGCGAGGTCCGCGGCGGGGACGACCCGCTGGGCGATGCCGAGTTGCCGGGCCTCCTCCGCGTCGATGCTGCGCGGGAAGAGCAGCAGGTCGGCGGCGCGGCCGTGGCCGATCAGCCGGGGCAGCGTCCAGGAGACGCCGGAGTCCGCGGTCAGCGCCACACCCGCGAAGGAGGTGGTGAACGCCGCGGTGTCGGCGACCACCCGGTAGTCCGCGGCGAACGCCAGGCCCGCGCCGGCCCCGGCGGCGACCCCGTTGACCCCGGCGACGACCGGCTTGGCCATGGTCGCGATCGCGGTGACGATCGGGTTGTAGTGCTCGGCGACGGTGCTCATCGCCTCCGGGCCGCCGGAGTCCTGGCCGCTCAGCGACGCCACGTGCTCCTTGAGGTCCTGGCCCACGCAGAACGCCCGCCCGGTCCCGGTCAGCAGCACCGCCCGGACCGCGGAGTCGGCGGCGGCCTCCCGCAGGGTGTCGCGCAGCGCCACCTTGACCGCCGTGTCGAGGGCGTTCATCGCCTCCGGACGGTTCAGGGTGATGGTCGCGAGCCCGTCGGTGACCTCGTACAGCACGCAGTCGGCCATGGCGTTGATTCCCCTTCGCGTTCGAGTGTGCGCGGCGTCGGTCCGCACCGGTCAGCATGCCGGAGATCGTCCGCGGTGCCCATGTGACCTGTGCCGGGGAAACGGCGGCCCGGTGCGCGGAGCCGTTGCGCGGATAGCCGGGGTATTGCAGGCACATTGCCGGAATGGGTGGTTTTGGGGGAGCGGGTCTTCGAACGGCCGGTCCCCGATGTTGGTCATCGGGGACCGGCATGCGGGATAATGGCGTGGAACCAATGTGTTCGAGTCCGGCGGCGCCTGGGTCGGCGGATACGAAGAGCTGGGTTTCAGGAAGGGGAACGAGCATGGCGGCCATGAAGCCGCGGACGGGTGATGGCCCGCTCGAAGTGACAAAGGAGGGGCGGGGCATTGTCATGCGCGTTCCGCTCGAAGGCGGCGGGCGACTCGTCGTCGAGCTGACACCGGACGAGGCCGACGCCCTCGGTGAGGCTCTGAAGAAGGCTTGCGGCTGAGCCGTCGGTGCCGCTTCGGCTCCGGGCCCCTGACGATCGACGCGCCGGCCGGCGCGTGGGTGGGCAGGTACCCGGAGCCGACGTGTGTCCGGCCCCGGTCAGCCCCGTTTGACGGCGCACAGCAGGCCGTCGTCGGTCGGCAGCAGCACCGGGACGAGCTGCGGGCTGTCCAGCACGGTCCGCATCACCTCGCGCAGCGCCTGCACCTCCGCCTCCTGGTGGGCGACGTCCATCGCCCGCCCGTGGGCGAAGACCCCCTCGAAGCAGACCAGGCCGCCGGGCCGCAGCAGGCGCAACGATTCGGCCAGGTACTGCGGGTACTCCAGCCGGTCCCCGTCGCAGAACACCAGGTCGTACCCGCCGTCCGCGAGCCGCGGCAGCACCTCCAGGGCGGCGCCCGGGATGAAGCGCGCCCGGTTCGGCGCGAAGCCCGCCTCCCGGTAGGCCTCCCGCGCCAGCCGCTGCCGGTCCGGCTCGGTGTCCACGGTCGTCAGCACCCCGTCCGCGCGCATCCCGCGCAGCAGGTGGATCCCCGACACCCCGACGCCGGTGCCGATCTCGGCGACGATCCGGGCGTCCGCGGCGGCCGCGAGCAGCCCGAGCGCGGCCCCGGTGCCGGGCGACACCGCGCGCACCCCGGCCGCCCGCGCGCGGTCCCGGGCCCGTAGCAGCACGTCGTCCTCCGCGGCGAACGCGTCGGCGAACGCTGCGCCCGCCTGCCGGTTGCCGGTAATGGCCCTCTCCTCTGTCCCGTCGCCCGTGGTAACCGCCGTACCCGCCGTACCCGCCGTACGCCGCTGTGCAGCACTACGCCCGGCGACTGTATCCGCTGCGGCCGGGAACCCGTGGGGCGGATCGTGCGTTGACGCTGGTGAGCTCGGGTACGGAAGACGCGCAGGCTTCCCCCGGGCGCCGCGAGCAAGCGGGAAAAGTGCTTTATCCGGAGCTAACGGGCGAGGTGGATATGGTAGGGGCTCTACTGGAGACCACCAGAGCCGACAGGGGAGGTGCGGCTGCCGAGGGCGAGCGTGGAGCGCTGCGGCGCCTGCGGTCCGCGGTCGGCAAGCCGAGATCCGTGAACGAGACCGCTGACCGTCCGGCCGACGCCGCCACCAGCTCCGAGACCGCCACCGTGCCCACCGCGACCTTCGCCACGGCGGCTTCCTTCGGCACCGATGGGGAAGCGCCGGCGTGGACCCCTCCCTCCTGGGAGGAGATCGTCAGCACCCACAGCGCACGGGTCTACCGTCTCGCCTACCGCCTGACCGGAAACCAGCACGACGCCGAGGACCTCACCCAGGAGGTCTTCGTGCGGGTCTTCCGCTCGCTGTCCACCTACACCCCCGGCACCTTCGAGGGCTGGCTGCACCGCATCACCACCAACCTCTTCCTGGACATGGTGCGGCGCCGCCAGCGCATCCGCTTCGACGCCCTCGGCGAGGACGCGGCCGAGCGGCTGCCGAGCCGCGAGCCCTCCCCCGCGCAGCACTTCAACGACACCCACTTCGACGAGGACGTCCAGCAGGCGCTGGACACCCTCGCGCCGGAGTTCCGGGCCGCCGTGGTGCTGTGCGACATCGAGGGCCTGTCCTACGAGGAGATCGCGGCCACCCTCGGAGTCAAGCTGGGCACCGTACGCAGCCGTATCCACCGCGGCCGCTCCCACCTGCGCAACGCCTTGCGGCACCGTGCGCCCGCCACCCGTGAGGGCCAGGCGGCGCCCGGAGTGACCGTCGGCGCGGAGAGCAGCGGCGGAACGGCGACGCGGGGGAGATCGTGACCGGCACGGGACCATTTCGCAGCCTTTCGCACACCCGCGGCGGACCGACGCCCGCGGACGAGCACCTCGGCGACCGCCTGGCGGCCTTCGTCGACGGAGAGCTCCGCGACGACCAGCGCGAGCGCGTCCAGGCGCACCTGGTGACCTGCCCGCAGTGCAAGGCGGAGGCCGACGAGCAGCGCAGGCTGAAAAGCGCGGTCGCCGGCGCCATGCCGCCGGCCGTCTCGGCGAGTCTGCTGGCCCGGTTGCAGGGCCTGCCGGGCGGCGGGGACCAGGGCGGCCCGGGCGACGGCGGGGACGCCGGCCGCGGCGCCCTCGGCGGCGACTTCCTCGGCCCGCGCGGCGGGCTGGCCGGCGGGCGCCGCGGGCAGAGCTACCTCACCTCGGGCCGCGGCAGCGCCCTGGGCCGTCCCGGCGAGCCCGGAGAGGGCTTCCCGATCCACGACGTCAGCCGTTCGGCGTCCCGGGGCCGGCGGTTCGCCTTCGCGGCGGCCGGCGCCTTCTCGCTGGCCGCGCTGGCCCTGGGCGGCGCGCTGCCGCTGGACGCCATCATGGAGGGCACCCCGCCGGCCGACCCGGGCACCGGCGCGGCCGCCGGCCGCCTCGGTGCGGACACCGGCGCCACCGCCGGCCCGGCGGCCACCGGGGCCTCCGGCCAGGTCCACCCCGGCGTGCTGACGGCCCCGCTGTCCGGCCTCACCCCGCTGTCTGCGGCCCGTCCGCTGCTGTCCCGGCAGGACGACGCGCCGTCCCCGGCGGGCGGCCTGTCGCCCGCTCCGGTGGCCGCGATATCCAGCGCTCTCCCGGCCGCCTCGGCCACCCCTGAAGCGGTGCCGGCGACCTCCCCGGTCGCACCCAGCGCCTACGCGGTGCAGCCCGCGCCGCTGCCGCTGCTGGGCACCGCCGCCGCGCAGGCCGTACCGGGCCGCTGACCCCCGCTGGGCCACCTGGTTGAATCCACGGTGTGCCGCCGCGTTGCGCCGTCGGCCGGACGGGTGTGGGCTACGAGGTGGGACAGCGCCTGCTGCGTCCTCCCGGGAGCCGGCTCCCGCGGGGTACGGAACCAAGGGAGATCATGGACAACGGGAAGGCCCCTCGGCCCCAGTGGTGGAGCCGTCCGGGGCAGGACGGGGAGCCGCCGCGGCAGCCGGTGCCGCTGGACAAGCGGCCGGCGGCCGAGCCGCCGCACGAGCACGGGTCCGCGCCCGAGGTGCCGCCGGGCGAGCCGGTCCCCGGCAACCCCTACGCCGCTCCCGACACGCCCTGGGCGGTGCCTCCACCGCCCGCCGGGCCGCCCGCAGGGCCGCCCGCCGGACGCGATCCGTGGGCGGCGCCCGCCCCCGGCCCGTACCCGGCGCCGCTGAGCGCGGGCGCCGCGCCGTCCGGCCGCCGTCTGCTGACCGCGGTCCTGCTGGCCGCGCTGCTGGCCGGCGGGATCGGCGGGCTGGCCGGCGCCTATCTGCAACGCGAGGGCGCGGGCGGGACGATCAGCCTGCCGCAGGCGCCGCCCGGCAGCACCGTCCGGGCCCGCGGCACGGTCGCCGGGATCGCGGCGGCGGCGCTGCCCGGCGTGGTCTACATCCACGTCAAGGGCGGCGGCGAGGAGGGCACCGGCACCGGGGTGGTGCTCGACACCGCGGGCCACATCCTGACCAACAACCATGTCGTCGCGCCCGCCGCAGGCGGCGGGGACATCTCGGTGACGTTCAACGGCGGCGCGGTCCGCAAGGCGTCGGTCGTCGGCCGGGACGCCGGCTACGACCTGGCCGTCGTCAAGGTCAGCGGGGTGAGCGGCCTCCAGCCGCTGCCGCTGGGCAACTCCGACTCGGTGCGGGTCGGCGACCCGGTCGTCGCGATCGGCGCCCCCTACGACCTGGAGGGCACCGTCACCTCCGGCATCATCAGCGCCAAGGACCGCCCGATCAGCGCGGGCGGCGACAGCGGCGGCGGGCAGGGGAGCACCGGCGACGTCTCCTACGTCGACGCGCTGCAGACCGACGCACCGATCAACCCGGGCAACTCCGGCGGGCCGCTGATGAACGTCCAGGGCCAGGTCATCGGCATCAACAGCGCCATCCGCTCGGCCGACAGCGGCCTGGGCGACACCGGCTCCCAGGGCGGCAGCATCGGCCTGGGCTTCGCCATCCCGGTCAACCAGGCCAGGCGGGTCGCCGAGGAGCTCATCAACACCGGCCGGGCCACCCACCCGGTGATCGGCGTCACCATCGACATGGGCTGGTCGGGCGACGGCGCCCGGATCGCCGCCTCGGCGGGCGGCGGATCCCCGGCCGTCACCCCCGGCGGCCCCGGCGACCGGGCCGGTCTCGCGCCGGGCGACGTCATCACCGCGCTGGACGGCCGCCCGGTCCACACCGGGCAGGAGCTGGTCGTCCGCGTCCGCTCCCATGTCCCCGGCGACCACATCCGGCTGACCGTCCGCCACGACGGGTCCGAGCGCAGCGTCGAGCTGGTGCTGGGCTCCTCGACCGGCGGCTGAGCCCCGGGTACCGTGGAATCCCTGACCGCCCCCAAGGAGCTGTATCGGTGTTCTTCGACATAGGACCGCTGAAGCTGGTCGCGCTGCTGCTCCTTGCCGTGATCATCTTCGGGCCGGACAAGCTGCCCAAGCTCATCCGGGACGCCGCCGCCATGCTGCGCAAGGTGCGGGAGTTCTCCGACAGCGCCAAGGAGGACATCCGCAAGGAACTCGGCCCGCAGTTCAAGGACTTCGAGTTCGAGGACCTCAACCCGCGCACCTTCGTCCGCAAGAACCTCCTGGAGAGCGACAGCCTGGGTCTGAAGGACCTGCGCAACGGCTTCGACCTGCGCGAGGAGATGGCCGCCGTCACCGAGGCCGTCCAGGAGACCGACCGCACGGTCCGCGGCGCCGCCGGCCCCGACGCCGACCGCCCCGGCCCCGACCTGCGCAAGCGGGACGGCGGCGAGCAACTGCGCCCCGGCGAGAGCCCCCCGTTCGACGACGACGCGACCTGAGCGGCCCGCCCCTCGGCCGGCCCTTCCCCGAACGGCTCCGGCGCCCGGCGCACGCATAGCGGACCACCTGTCCGCTTCACCCCCCAGCGGTGGCTATCCTCCGTAAGGTTGGAAATCGCCCGGGGGGTGAGGGCGTGCGGGCCGGCGCAGTCGGGCGTCCGGCCGGCGGTTCGTCAGGGGCATGTCGGTAGCGAGGAGCGCGGCGCGGATGGAGACAACGAGTCGTGACCAGGGGGCGGTGGGGGCCGCCGAGCAGGCGCTGGCCGCCTTCCCCTGGTACGGGCTGGACGAGACGTTCACCGGGCCGCGCTGGCTGCTCCAGGTGGGGACCAGCGTGGCGGGCCTGGTCGAGCACGGGTCGCTCGGCCACGGCGACGCGCCGACGCTGAGGTCCCCCCTGCCGCTGGCGGACCCCTCCCCGGACGCCAACCGCTTCGCGGTCGTCGTCACCCTCACCCGGCTGCCGCAGCGCCGCAGCCCGGACGGCACCGGGGTGCTGGAGGCCACCTCGGTGGCGTCGGCGGCCTGGCTGGCCGGCGCGGGCCTGCTGACGTGCACCTGGCCCAGCGGCATCGAGCGCGGCCTGCGCCAGGACTGGCTGGAGCAGCAGACCGCCGTCGCCTGGGACCTCGCCGACGACCTCGACGGCCCGGACTGGTCCTCGCTGACCCTCCCCGTCGACGGCATCCCCACGCCGTTCCGGTACCGCGAGTCCGAGTACGGCTGGGTGCTGGCCGGCGACGCCCCCGACGTGCACATCGGCGCGTACGGGCGCGGGCTGAGCGCCTACGGCCTGGGCCTGGCGCGGATCGGCGACCTGCGGCCCTACCAGGGCTGACGCACGCACGAGGGCCCGGAACCCCTGGCGGGTCCCGGGCCCTCGTGCGTCAGGCCGTCAGAACTTGTTGCGCGGCGTGATGCCCAGCGACATGCCCGCCAGGCCCCGCTTGCGGCCGCCGAGCTTGCCGGCGATCGCCTGCAGCGCCGAGCCCGCCGGGGACTCCGGGTCGCTCAGCACCACCGGGCGGCCGTCGTCGCCGCCCTCGCGGAGCCGCACGTCGATCGGGATGGAGCCCAGCACGGGCACGCTCGCGCCGGTGACCTTGGTCAGGCCGTCCGCGACGCGCTGGCCGCCGCCGGTGCCGAACACGTCGATGATCTCGTCGCAGTGCGGGCAGGGCATCCCGGACATGTTCTCGATGACGCCGACGATCTTCTGATGGGTCTGCACGGCGATCGTCCCGGCCCGCTCGGCGACCTCGGCGGCGGCCTGCTGCGGGGTGGTGACCACCAGGATCTCGGCGTTCGGGACCAGCTGCGCCACCGAGATCGCGATGTCGCCGGTGCCCGGCGGCAGGTCGAGCAGCAGGACGTCCAGGTCGCCCCAGAAGACGTCGGCGAGGAACTGCTGCAGCGCGCGGTGGAGCATCGGGCCGCGCCAGACGACCGGCGCGTTGCCCGGGGTGAACATGCCGATCGAGATGACCTTCACGCCGTTCGCGGACGGCGGCATGATCATGTTCTCGACCTGGGTGGGACGGCCCTCGGCGCCCAGCATCCGCGGCACCGAGTGCCCGTAGATGTCCGCGTCCACGACGCCGACCTTCAGCCCGTCGGCGGCCATCGCCGCGGCCAGGTTGACCGTCACCGACGACTTGCCGACGCCGCCCTTGCCCGAGGCCACCGCGTACACCCGGGTCAGCGAACCCGGCTGGGCGAACGGGATCTCCCGCTCGGCCTGCCCGCCGCGCAGCGAGGCCGCGAGCTCGCGGCGCTGCTCGTCGCTCATCACGTCCAGCTCGACCCGCACCGACGTCACGCCCGGCACCCTGGAGACGGCCGCGGTCACCTCACGGGTGATGGTGTCGCGCAGCGGGCAGCCGGAGACCGTCAGGTACACGCCCACGGACACCGCGCCGTCGGCGGCGATGTCCACCGACTTGACCATCCCCAGATCGGTGATCGGGCGGTGGATCTCGGGGTCGTTGACCGTCGCCAGCGCGGCGCGGATCGCCTCCGCGTCGGGGGCGGCGGACTGCGACGAGGGCTGGGGCTCTGGCGACGGGGTGGTGCCGTACGTGTCGGTGGCCATGCCCTGATGGTACGGCGCCGCCGCCGGGGTCAGGGGTGGGCCCGGCCGTCTCCTTCGTCACGCGGCAGCGGAAGGTCGGCGGCGCTCTCGAACCGCCGCCCCTCCAGCTCCTTGAGCATGTCCTGCAGCTCCGAGCGGATCCAGTCCCGGGTGGCCACCTCGCCCAGGCCGATGCGCAGGCTGGCGATCTCCCGGGTGAGGTACTCGGTGTCGGCGATGCTGCGTTCGTTCTGGCGGCGGTCCTGCTCCAGATTGACCCGGTCCCGGTCGTCCTGGCGGTTCTGCGCGAGCAGGATCAGCGGGGCCGCGTAGGAGGCCTGCAGCGACAGCACCAGCGTCAGGAAGATGAACGGGTACGGGTCCCACCGCAGGTGCGGCGGTGCGTAGATGTTCCAGGCCACCCAGACGATGATGACCACCGTCATCCACACGATGAAGCGCCCGGTGCCCAGGAAGCGGGCGATGCGCTCGCTGAGCCGCCCGAACGCCTCCGGGTCGTACGTCGGCAGCAGGCTGATGCGGGAGGCGCGCGGCACGTCCAGGCGCACCCGCGCCGTGGTTGCGGTCTTCTCAGCGGCCATGGGTGGTCTCCGTCAGCTCGGGCAGGGGCGCGAGGTCGTGGCCGACCGACTCCCGCCAGTCCTCCGGCAGCAGGTGGTCCAGCACGTCGTCGACGGTGACGGCGCCCAGCAGCGACCCGCTCTCGTCGACGACCGGGGCCGCCACCATGTTGTAGGTCGCCAGGTAGCTGGTGACCGCGGGCAGCGAGGTGCCCGGCGGCAGCGGCCGCAGATCGGTGTCGGCGATCGAGCCCAGCAGGGTGAACGGCGGATCGCGCAGCAGCCGCTGGAAGTGCACCAGGCCCAGGTACTTGCCGGTGGGCGTCTCGTCCGGGGGCCGGCAGACGTAGACCTGGGCGGCGAGCGCCGGCGAGAGGTCCTTGTTGCGCACCCGGGCCAGCGCGTCGGCCACCGTGGCGTCGGGACGCAGCACGATCGGCTCGGTGGTCATCAGACCGCCCGCGGTGCGGTCCTCGTAGGTCAGCAACCGCCGCACCGGCGCCGCGTCCTGCGGCTGCATCAGCGTCAGCAGCCGCTCCTTGTCGGCCTCCGGGAGCTCGGAGAGCAGGTCGGCGGCGTCGTCCGGGTCCATCGCCTCCAGCACGTCGGCGGCGCGCTCCTCGGCGAGCTTGCCGAGGATCTCCACCTGGTCGTCCTCCGGCAGTTCCTCCAGCACGTCGGCGAGGCGGTCGTCGTCCAGGGCGGTCGCCACCTCGGCGCGGCGCTTGGCGGACAGATGGTGCAGCACGTTCGCCAGGTCCGCGGGCCGCAGCTGCTCGAACGTCGCCAGCAGGCGCTCGGCGCCCTGGGCGCGCTCCTCGGCGGAGAAGCCGGTGACGGCCGACCACTCGACGGTGAGGGCCTCCCCGCGGCGGCGCAGCGCGCCGGACTTCCCCTTGCGGACGAAGACCTTGTCGATCTCCCAGTCGCGGCGCGCGGGGAGCTGGACCATCGACACGTCCAGCACGGTGACCTCCTCTCCGCTCGCGACCAGCTGCACCCGCCGGTCCAGCAGCTCGCCGAGGACCAGCGTCTCGGCGGGGCGCTGCTCGAAGCGGCGCAGGTTGACCACCCCGGTGCTGATCACCTGTCCCGACTCCAGGCTGGTCACGCGGGTCATCGGCAGGAAGATCCGGCGGCGGCTGACGACCTCGACGACCAGCCCGAGGACCCGCGGCGGCCGGTTGCCGACCCGCAGCATGGCGACCACGTCGCGCACCCGGCCCACCTGGTCGCCGTTGGGATCGAAGACGGCCATGCCCGACAGGTGGGATATGAACACACGCGGGGCGCCTGCGACCATGCCGAGCCTCCGTAACGCGGGATCCAGTGGCAAGACTAGCTGTTCAGAGCCGGTGGGACGGCTCGCGGGAGTCCGTCCGGCGGGCACGGCGGGGACGGCCGTGCCGGGGTGTCACCGTTCCGCGGATCGGCGGCGGCGCAGCAGCAGCCGCGGCAGCGCGGCGGGCACCGGCCGGCGGGTGGTGGCCGGGGTCGGGACGGGCGGGGCGGCGCCACCGCCGTCCGGCATCGCGCCGGGCCGCTCGGACGCCGGCGCGCACGGCTCCAGCCGCAGCACCCGGCACTCGCGGGCCCACCGCTCGGGCATCGTCTCGGCGTCCGGGGCGTTGAGCCGCTTGCCGCGCAGCTCCTCGACGGCCGACGTCCAGGCCTCGCCGTGCGGGGCGAGCTCCACCACCCGGGCCGGGACGGTGACCAGGCGGCCGCCCTTGTCCTTGCTGCGCACCGTCACCTCGGCCGTGGCGCCGTCCGCCAGCCCGCGCAGCGGCTGCTCGCCGGGGCCGCCGCCGACCAGGCACACCGCGCCGTCGTCCCAGACGTGCCAGAGCCCGACCGCCGGCCCCTCGGTGCCGCGGACCCACACCAGCGCCGACTTCTTCGCGGCCTCCTCCACCAGCGCCCGCTCCAGGCCTGCCGTCTGCGTCATGGGGCCAGCCTATTGCCTTCGGGGCGGGCCGCCCCGCCGGTGCCCCGCTCGCGGGCGGGCGCATACCCTGGGGGCGTCACCGCGCGTAGGGAGGGGGAGAGCCGTGTCCGTCGCTCGGCGTACCGGACCGGGCCTGCCGGTGCCCGCCGAGGCCGCCTCCGCGGTGGCGGCGACCACGGCACGGGTGGCCCGCGCGCCCCGGCTCGACCTGCTGCTGCTCGTCCTCGCCGTCAGCGGGATCTCGCTGTCCGCGCCGCTCATCGCGGCCACCGCGGCGCCCGCCCTGGCCATCGCCTTCTGGCGCAACGCGATGGCGGCCGGCGTCCTGACCCCGTTCGCCCTGCTGCGCCACCGCGCCGAGCTCGGCCGGATGGGCCGCCGCACGGTGCTGCTGTCGGTGGCCGCCGGGGCGGTCCTGGCGCTGCACTTCGGGCTGTGGCTGCCCAGCCTGGGGATGACCTCGGTGGCCTCCTCCACCGCGCTGGTCACCACCACCCCCATCTGGACGACGCTGGTGCTGTGGCTGCGCGGCCGGCGCCAGTCGCGGCTGGTGTGGGCGGGGATCGCGCTGGCGTTCCTGGGCGTGGTGACGGTCTCCGGGGTGGACCTGTCGCTGTCGGCCCGCGCCCTGGCCGGGGACGCCCTGGCGCTCGGCGGCGGCCTGGCGGCGGCCGGGTATGTGCTGCTCGGGGCGGAGGTGCGGCGCACCGTGAGCACCACCGCGTACACCTACGTCTGCTACTCGACGACGGCGCTGGTGCTGCTGGTGGCGTGCCTGGTCTCCGGGGCGTCGCTGGGCGCCGGCTACACCGGCACCACCTGGCTGAAGCTGGTGGCGCTGACCGCGGCGGCCCAGCTGCTGGGGCACTCGCTGATCAACCGGGTGGTGCGGACCCTGGGCGCCTCGGTGACCTCCACGGCCATCCTGCTGGAGACGCCGGGCGCCGCGCTGATCGCCGCGCTCTGGCTGGGCCAGCTGCCGCCGGTGGCGGCCTACCCGGCGCTCGCCCTGATCCTGCTGGGGCTGGCGCTGGTCATCCTGTCCGACCAGCGGGCGAACCGAACCGAAACCGGAAACGGAACCGGAACCGGCACCGGAAGTGGAGAGCGTGGCGATGTCTGAGGTGTCCGAGGTGCTGCAGCTGGTCGAGGCGCGGCTGCGGAGCGCGCTGGGCGAGCCCGGCGCGCGGGCCGCGGTCACCTTCCTCGGCGCCGAGCGCATCGAGGTGCTGCGCTTCCACGACGGTGACGTCGTCCGCTACGCCACCCTGGGGATGTCCGCCCAGCCCATGACCGATCCGGCCGCCGCGCTCGCCGACCCGGTGCGCGGCCCGCGCGCCGAGCTGCTGCTCACCGTGCGCGCCGGGCACGCCGACACCGACAAGGTGCTGCGCCCGCTGGCCGTGCTGGCCGCCGCGCCGCAGGTCGAGGGCGTGGTGGTGGCCGCGGGCGCCTCGCTGGAGCTGGGCGAGCCGCTGTGGCCCGCGGCGCCGTTCAGCTCGGTGCTGGTCGGGGAGCCGGGCGGGCTGGTCGAGGATCTGGAGCTGGACGCGCCGATGGACCCGGTGCGCTTCTTCCCGCTGCTGCCGATGACGGCCAACGAGGCGGCGTTCAAGCGGGTGCA
>JBEHXI010000099.1:0-23663 GCA_048498775.1 Actinomycetota bacterium
CCGACCTGGAAGTGCTCGACGTCGCCGCCGTCGATCAGGCCGCGGATCTGGGTGACCTCGAACCAGTCGAGGTGGCGCAGGGTCTCGGCGGCGCGGTGGAGGCCGTTGCGGATCGCGGCGTCCACGCCGTCCGGGGAGGTGCCGACGATCTCGGTCACCCGGTAGGTGCGGTTGGTCATGAGGCCTCCCGTGGCTGCGCGGGGCGCGGAGTCCCCCAGGTCCACCGTGGCCGACCGGGGGCGGATCCGCGACTCGGGCGGGCGGCGGGCGGCGGGGCGCGGCACACTGGGTGGCGTGCGGATCGCGGACAGTCGCAGTGGGCAGGTCGTCGAGGTGGGGGCGGCGGGGCGCGGGATGCTGCGGATCGGGGTGTACCCGGCGGGCGGGGGCGGGCCGGAGCGGCTCGGTGACCTGCGGGCGCTGCTGGTGGCCGATGTGCTCTTCCGGGCGGTGGAGGCGACGGGTGCCCAGGTGCTGGCCGGGTGCGCCGGGGCGGTGCCCGGCGAGGTGACGCTGCTCGGCGTCCACCCGCCGGGGAGCCTCGCCGACCTGGGGCGTTCGCCGGACGTGGATGTCGTCGCCGCGGGCGCCGAGGGGCCGGAGCGGGAGGGGGGAGCGCTGCTCGCCGTGGGCCCGGTGGCGGCGTCCGGCGCGGTGCTGGACGGTGCGGAGCCCGCGGCGGTGCGGCTGGCGCTGCTCGGGGTGGGGCACGGGGAACCGGTGCGGCTGACCGGGGAGCTGCTCGATGCCGCCCGCGCGCGGCTGGGGCGGTGGCGGGACCGGGTGGCGCGCTGGGCGGACTCGCCCTCCCGGCCGGCGCACGCCCCGTCGCTGCACCGGATCCGGGAGGCGCTCGACGACGGCCTGGACACGGCGGCGGTGCTCGCGGTGCTCGACGGCCTGGAGGGTGACCCGGACGTCCCGGACGGGTCGAAGTTCGAGACCTTCCTGCTCGCCGACCGGGTGCTGGCGCTGGAGCTGCCGAGCCGGATCGGCCGGCCGTGACCGTGGGCGCCCCCGGCCGGAGTGCTCTCCCGCGGGCCGTGTAAGGTCCCGCTCCTCCGGTATGCGCGGGCGCAATGGGGGCCCCGCGCGGCGGAGTTGACCATCTCCGAGGGGGAGACCACATGAGAGGGACGAGCATGGGCTGGAAGCGGTCCGGCGTCATCACCGCCGCCGGTGCCGTGGCCCTGCTCGGGAGCGGCGTCTTCGCCGTTCCCGCGTCGGCCCACACGCCGACCTGGTCGGTGACCTGTGACAAGGTCACCATCGACCTCACCTTGTACAACGCGCGGGTGACCAACACGGTGACCGCCAAGGCCGGCGGCAAGGAACTGCTGCCGACCCGGACGTTCCCCGACTCCTTCCACACCGTCCTGGACCTTCCGGCGCACTCGGGCGAGGAGTCCGTGGAACTGGTCGTCAAGGCCGGCGACGGGGACCGCTACTCCGTCGACCAGACGAAGATCGCTCCGGTCTGCGCCGGGGTCCCGGCCTCGCCGAGCGCCACCGCGAGCGTCAGCCCGTCCGCGCCGGCCAAGCCCAGCGCGGTGCCGAGCACCGGCGTGACGGCGACGCTCACCGCCAGTTCATCGGCGGCCGCCGCGGCCACGCCGAGCCCGTCGTCCTCGTCGAACCTCGCCGAGACGGGTGCGTCGAGCGCCACGCCGGTCATCGCCGCCGTCGCCGCGGCCGTGCTGGCCGCCGGTGCGGGTCTGCTGGTCATCGGCCGCAGGCGGCGCGCCGGCGCGCGCTGAGCAGGGGCACCGGCCGCTCCCGCGACGCGCGTATCGCGGGAGCGGCCCGCGGGGCTTCTCAGGCCGGTTCGCCGGCCTGTGCCCGGGCCGCCTGCTCCAGGCTGCGGCCGGTGGTCCGCGGCCCCAGCAGGCCCACGTCCAGGCAGAGCACCCCGAGCAGCGCGGCCGAGCCGGCGAAGACGCCTCCCGCGCCGAAGGCGTCGAGGGCGGCCACCGACACGAACGGCAGGACGGTGGAGGCCAGCCGGGACAGCGAGTAGGCGACGCCGATGGCGGTGCTGCGCACCCCGGTCGGGAAGATCTCGGTCTGGTAGATGTGGAACGCGTTGGAGAAGACGTTGCTGCACACGGTCAGCAGGAAGCCGGCGGCCACGATCACCGCGGTGTTGCCCGCCATTCCGAACACCAGGCCGAA
This sequence comes from Actinomycetota bacterium, assembly GCA_048498775.1. Taxonomy (GTDB): domain Bacteria; phylum Actinomycetota; class Actinomycetes; order Streptomycetales; family Streptomycetaceae; genus JBEHXI01. The sequence continues at coordinate 2,173 of JBEHXI010000099.1, forward strand.
TCCGGCGATGCCGAGGGCCGACACGACGATGAGCGTCTTGCGTTCGTACCGTTCGACCAGCGGGATCGCGGCGAGCGCGCCGATCGGGTAGCCGAGATAGGTCAGGGCCGCGTAGCCGAGCGATGAGGTGACGCTGTAGCCCTTCGCGGTGAGCACGATGGGGGCCATGCTGCCGAAGCCGTAGTAGCCGACCGTCTGCAGCACCTGGAAGATCCACAGCATGACGGTCCGCCTGCGGTACTCGCCGCGGAACATCTCCCGGAAGGCGACCTTCCGCTCGGGGACGACGGGCGCGGCGGGCTCCGTTTTCGCGAGGTCCGCGCCCGCCGACCGCGCCACCTGCTCCTCGATGGCCGCGACGACCCGCTCGGCCTCGGCCTGGCGGCCGTGCACCACCAGCCAGCGCGGGGACTCCGGCAGGCGGGTGCGCACCGCCCACACGAACAGCGCGCCGAGGCCGCCGGCGATCAGCAGCCAGCGCCAGCCGGCCAGCCCCAGCACGTCGGCCTTCGCCACCACGCGGGCGCCGAACAGGGCGGCCAGCGGCACCCCGAGGAAGCCGACCGCATACGCCCAGGAGATGTACCGGCCGCGGCTGCGAGCCGGGAGGAACTCGGCCAGATAGGTGTCGACGAGCACCAGCTCGGCCCCCATGCCGATGCCGGAGGCGAAGCGCAGCACCAGGAAGACCGGCAGGTTCGGGGCGAAGCCGGTGGCCAGGGACAGCGCGGCGTAGACCACCAGGTTGATCATGAAGGCCCGGCGCCGGCCGATCCGGTCGGCGAGCACCGACAGCACGTTGGCGCCGACGAACATGCCCAGGAAGGCGCTCGCGATCACCAGGGACTTCCCGGTGGCGTCCAGCTTCCACTCGGCGGTGAGGATCGAGGCGAGCACCCCGCCGAGGAACATCTCGTACAGGTCGAAGAACGACCCGATGCCGACCAGGACGGTCAGCCTGCGGTGCCAGGCGCTCAGCGGCAGCGCCTCGAGCCGCTGGACGGGATCACCCAGTCCGGTCCTGGTGTCCATGGTCATGCCGTCTCCTCCCGTATCCGAGCAGCAGGCCGTACCCGAGCAGGCCGTAACCGAGCAGGTCCCGAGCGGCCGCAGGAGTGCCCGGCGGCTGATCGGGCAAGCGCCCGGTGACCGGGGGCGCCCGGGGTGCCGTGGGACGGCGGCCCGGCGGCCGGGGCGGCGCGGCCGGGACGCGATCCCCCTTCCGGGTGACGCGGACCGGCGCGGCGGACGGTGCCGGGAACCATGACACCGCGGGCCACGGCGCGCGGGGACGCGCCACGCCCCCCGGCGCGCCCGCCGGGCCGCGGTGCGCTGACTGTGATCACTCCGGTGACACTAGGGAGCACCGGGCGGTCACTCAAGAGGGACGTCGGGATCCGGGAGCCGGGGATCGGAAGGTTGGGCATGGAGTGGTTCACCGCGCCGGGCTACTGGCTGGGCCGGCTGGTCTTCGAACGGGCCCTCGCCGCCGTCTATCTGATCGCGTTCCTGGTGGCGGCCGATCAGTTCCGCGCGCTGATCGGGGCGAACGGGCTGACCCCGGTGCCGCGGTTCCTGCGGGCGGTGTCGTTCCGGCAGTCGCCCAGCCTGTTCCACCTGCGCTACTCCGACGGGCTCTTCGCCGCGGTCGCCTGGTCCGGAGCGGCGCTGTCGGCGGCGATGCTGGCGGGCGCGGGCGACGCCGTACCGCTGTGGGCGGCCATGCTGCTGTGGGCGGTGCTGTGGGCGCTGTACCTGTCGATCGTGAACGTCGGGCAGACCTGGTACGCGTTCGGCTGGGAGTCGCTGCTGCTGGAGACCGGGTTCCTCGCGGTCTTCCTGGGCAACGCGAGCGTCGGGCCGCCGGTGCTGGTGCTGTGGCTGCTGCGCTGGCTGCTCTTCCGCGTCGAGTTCGGCGCCGGGCTGATCAAGATGCGGGGCGACCGCTGCTGGCGGGATCTGACCTGCCTGTACTACCACCACGAGACGCAGCCGATGCCCGGACCGCTGAGCTGGTTCTTCCACCGGCTGCCGAAGCCCCTGCACCGGGTGGAGACCGCCGCCAACCATGTGGCCCAACTCGCCCTGCCCGTGCTGCTGTTCACCCCGCAGCCGGTCGCGGGGGTGGCCGCGCTGCTCATCATCGTCACCCAGCTGTGGCTGGTGGCGTCGGGCAACTTCTCCTGGCTGAACTGGCTGACGATCATCATCGCGGTGCCCGCGGTCGGCGACGGCCTGGCCGGCACCGCGCTGCCCCTGCCCCCGCCGCCGCACACCGGCCCCGCGCCCCTGTGGTACGAGGTCCTGGTGATCGCGCTGACCGCCGCCGTCGTGGCGCTGAGCTGGCTGCCGGCCCGCAACCTGGTCTCCCCCGGGCAGCTGATGAACTACTCGTTCAACCGCTGGCACCTGGTCAACGCCTACGGGGCCTTCGGCAGCATCAACCGGGTGCGCCTGGAGGTGGTGGTCGAGGGGACCGTGGCGGAGGAGATCACCGACGACACGGTGTGGCACGCCTACGAGTTCAAGGGCAAGCCGGGGGACCCCAGGCGGATGCCACGCCAGTTCGCGCCCTACCACCTGCGGCTGGACTGGCTGATGTGGTTCGCGGGCATCTCGCCCGCCTACGCGCGCTCCTGGTTCCTGCCCTTCGTCGTCAAGCTGCTGGAGAACGACCGGGCCACGCTGCGGCTGCTGCGCCGCAACCCCTTCCCCGACGCGCCGCCGGCCCATGTGCGCGCCCTGCTGTACCGCTACCGGTTCACCGACCTCCGGCGGCTGCGCGAGACCGGCGCCTGGTGGGAGCGGAGCCTGGTGCGCGAGTACCTGCCGCCCGTCAGCCGCCGCACCGCGGGGGCGTGAGCGGTATGGCACGGCCCCGGGTGGAGCTGCGCTTCCCGCCGGGGCTCTGGCTGTTCCTGGCGCCGCGGGACCGGGCCGCGCGCTGCTTCGCCGAGGCCGACGGGACCTCGTCGCTGGGGCATGTGGTGGAGGCCGCCGGGGTGCCGCTGACCGAGGTCGGCGGCCTGGCCGTCGACGGGCGGCCGGTGCCGGCGGCATACCGGCCGCGCGGCGGGGAGACGGTCGTGGTCGAGCCGGTGCGGCGGCCGCAGCCGCTGCCGGGCGGCGCGCGGTTCCTGCTGGACGTGCACCTCGGCGCGCTGGCCCGGCGGCTGCGGCTGGTCGGCCTGGACGCGGCCTACTGCAACGACCTCGGCGACCTCGGCGACCTCGACGATGCGGAGTTGGTGGAGCGGGCGAACGCCGAGCGCCGGGTGCTGCTCACCAAGGACCGCGGCCTGCTGCGGCGCCGGGCGCTGCGCCAGGGGGCGTACGTCCGCGGAGACCGCCCCGACGAGCAACTGCGCGACGTCCTCGGCCGGTTCGCGCCCCCGCTGGCGCCGTGGACCCGCTGCACGGCCTGCAACGGCCTGCTGGCGCCGGTGGACCGGGCGGAGGTCGAGGACCTGCTCCGGCCGGGGACCCGCCGCACCTATGACACCTTCGCCCGGTGCACGGTGTGCGGCCGCCCGTACTGGAAGGGTGCCCACCACCGGAGGCTGGAGGCGGTGGTGGCCTCGGCCTACGAGGCGGTGGGACGGGCCGGGGAGGAGCGGGAGGGCTGAGCCGCGGGGCCCCGGACGCGCGGCGGCCCGCCCGGTGCGACGGGGGATGCACACCGGGCGGGCACGCAGATATTTCTACCGCATAAAGAAGCGGTTATGCATCACAAACCCGGCCTGTTGTCCCGCGACCACGCGACCGGTAGCGAAATCAGGCCACGGGCGCGAATGGACGGCCGCCAGCGCAGCTCCCCGCGCGGTACCGCGAGCCGCAGGCCGGGCAGCCGCTCCAGCAGCGCGGCGAGGGCGACCTCGACCTCCATCCGGGCCAGCGGGGCGCCCAGGCAGTAGTGGATGCCGTGGCCGAGTGCCAGGTGGCCGGAGAGGGCGCGCCGCGGGTCGAGGCGGCCGGGGTCGGGGAAGTGCCCCGGATCGCGGTTGGCCGAGGCCAGGGAGAGCAGCACCGTCTCGCCGGCCGGGACGGTCACCTCGCCGATGGTGAGGTCCTCGACGGGGAAGCGGCGGATCGCCAGCGCCGCGGGACCCTCGTAGCGCATGAACTCCTCGGTGGCCGCGGCGAGTTCCTCCGGGTGCTCGCGCAGCCGCCGCAGCTCCCCGGGGTGGTCCAGCAGGGCGAGGACGGAGTTCGCGATCAGGTGGACGGTGTTCTCGTAGCCGGCGAACAGGATGAGGAACGCCAGCGAGGTCAGCTCGTCCTCGCTGAGCCGGTCGCCCGCGCCGTCCCCGGCCCGGGCGCCGTCGCCGTCGCGGACCGCGATCAGGTCGGAGAGCAGGTCGTCGGCCGGGGCGGCGCGCTTGGCCGCGATCAGGCCGGTGAAGAACCGCAGCATGGTGCCGACCGCCTCGCGGGCCGCCTCGGGCCGGGCCGGGTCCGGGACCAGCATGGCGTCGGTCCAGGCCCGGAAGTCGTGGCGGTCCTGTTCCGGGATGCCCAGCAGGTCGCAGATCACCGTGATGGGCAGCGGGCCGGCGTAGGACCGGAGCAGATCGGTCTCGCCGTCCGCCACGACGGCGTCCAGCAGCGTGTCCGCGACCCGCCGCACCGGCGCGCGGAGCTTCTCCACCCGGCCCGGGGTGAACGCCCTGGCCACCAGGCGCCGCACCCGGGTGTGGTCCGGCGGGTCCATGTTGAGCAGGTTGGCGTCCAGGGCGGGCGGCAGCGCGAAGCCGCGGTAGGAGCCGGGCAGCGCGTGCCGCTTGTCCAGGGACAGCCGGGGGTCGGCGAGCGCCCGGCGCACGTCCTCGTAGCGGGTGACCAGCCAGGCGGGCCGCCCGTCCGGCCCGGTGATCCGGTGCACCGGGCCTTCGGCACGCAGCTGCTCGTAGGCGGCGTACGGGTCGGCGGCCAGCGCGGCGGTGCGGGCCGCGGCGGGGTCGGTGGTGTTCTGCATGGCATCCGACCCTACGGGCTGTCCGGCGGGGGACCGTCCAACACCCGCCCGGCACCGGCGCGTTGTGGTCGGGGGGTTCTCGGGCGGCGCCGGGAACCGTGTCCCGGCGCCGCCCGTATCGCGAGCGGCCCAGACCCCCGTCCAGGGCCGCCCCGTCCATGGGCCGGCGGGTGTGGTTCAGGGTGCCTGCGCCGCGCCGCGGTGGGCGAACTCGGCGAGCACCTCGTCGATCAGGGGAAGGCGGTAGGCGTCGGCGACCCGGGCCAGGTGCTCGTGCTCCTCGGCGAGTTCGGCGCTGACGGTGACGACGACACTGTCGGCGGCGGGCACCGGCAGCTGCCCGGCCGCCTGGTTGATCAGGCCCCGGCGCAGGGCGGCGGCCTCCACCACGGCGGCCTGCCGTGCCTCCGGCAGCCCGAGCCCCCGGGCCCGCTCCCGCGCGATGTCCAGGACGGCGGGCTCGACATGGCGGCGGATCGACCGCTGGACGTCCCGGATCTCGGCCATCTGGCGGTTGGCGCGCCACTCCAGGTCGGCGAAGGGCCACCAGCGGGCCCACGGGGAGTGGCCCATGGTCACCTCGGGGGCCTGGGCGGTGACGGCCCGCCACAGCGGGTGCAGCCGCCGCAGCCGCCGCCAGGCCGACACCCGCGGCCCCACGGCCGGCAGCGCGAACCCGGTCAGGACCAGCAGCGCCGCGACGGACGCGCTCAGCGGGGCGACGCCGTCGGACAGCCAGCGCGGATCGGAACCCGACCAGGACAGGCCGAAACCGATCAGTTTGCACACGCAGTAGACGAGCCCCAGCCAGCAGCCCGCCGCCAGCACCCGCAGTCCCCGGGCCAGCCACGACCCCGGCAGCCGCGCGGCGTAGCGGGGGCACAGGGTGCCGAGCCCCGCCAGGCTGGAGCCGAAGATGGCCAGATACAGCATCAGGAAGGCCACCACACCCGGGGATGAGGCGTAGGCGGTGCTGAAGTCCCGGGGGTGCTCGACGGCGTCCGGACGGCCCACGGCGAAGCAGACGACGGCCACGGCCCAGGCCACCGCGACGGCCGCCAGCACCACGCGGGTGCGGCTGCGGGCCCGGGCACCGGCGGCCGCGCTCTCCCGCCCCGTCCAGCGCAGCAGCAGCACCAGGGCGCCGGCGGCGAAGACCACCACCGAGGAGTACAGGAAGACCATCGCCAGGTTCGGCACGCCCACCAGGCGGTCGAACTCCCGGTACAGGCTGGGCGCGGAGAACAGGAAGACGGTGGCGACGCCCGCCGTCATCACGCAGGTCAGCCCCAGGTCGGCGTTGCTGCGGTCGCGCAGCCAGGCGCGGGCCTTGTAGGCCACGATGGCCCAGGCCGCGGCTCCGAAGCACAGGTAGAGGACGTCAAACACCGCCGCCTCCGGTGTCGCGGTCCTCCCGGCGCGGCCGCAGATGGCCCAGCGCGGGCGCGAGCGAGGCGGCCAGCTCGGCCGCCGGGCCCTCCAGCGGCAGGCCCTCGTCGGCGGGCGGGGGCACCACCCGTTCCATCAGCAGGGTGCCGAGCACCTCGGTCTCGCGCTCGGCGAGGCTGTCGTAGGCGTGGTGGCGGGCGAAGTCCATGGTGAGGCCGAGGCGGCGCATCGCGGTCGCCACGTCCACGGAGGGCGTCCACAGGCGCAGCGCGTCCTCGGTGACCGAGGGCTCCTGTTCGTGCCCGAGCAGCAGATGGCCCAGTTCGTGCAGCACGATGTGGACCTGGTGCCACGGCGAGGTCCGCGCCTCGTAGAAGACCCACAGGGCGTCGTCGGTGCTCGCGGTCATGCCGGAGACCACGCCGCCCAGGCTCATCGGCACCAGGTGGATGGGGCGGCCGACCCGGCGCGCCACGACGTCGCACACCGTGTGCAGGTCGGTACGCGCGGGGAGGCCCAGCTCCCGGACGACCTGCCTGCACCGCCGGCGAATCCGGCCCACCTGCATGACCGCACCGTCCTCGTCTCCGGTCCGCCGCCAGGTAAAGAAGAGGGTGTCATCCTCCCGGACGGCCCGCGCGACCTCAACGCCGTCCATCGGGGGCCCCGTTCCGCGGGCCCGTGTCCGGGGGCCCGTCGGGAAGGTTCATCTGCTGCCGGAACTGGGAGATGATCGTCGTCAGACTGTCCTGGACCTCGGGCGGCAGGCCCACCGCGCGCAGGGCGATGGCGCGCACCCGCTGGTCGCGCATGGCGACGAGGAACCGCACCTCCTCCTCGACGCGTTCGGCCTGAGCGGGACTCAGATCGCCCAGCAGATAGCCGACCGGCACGCCGAAGAACCTCGCCAGGGCGCGCAGCACGTCGGGGGAGGGGTTGGTGCGCCGGCCGTTGCGCAGCATGGACAGGTACTGCTCGGTGAGGCTCACCCCGCCGTACTCGTCGTTCCCGCTGATCTCGGCGGCGACATGGGCGTTGGTGTAGGGGGCGCCCGCCGGGTGCATGGTGGAGAACAGGTAGTTGAGGCGGTCGGCGAGCGCGCTGCCGGCGCCCTGCGGCGGCCTCTCGCTCCCGGGTGTCATCCCGCTCCCGTCCTCGTCCCGCGATCGCGGCGGCCCTCACCGCCCGTTAAGTGGGCGACCCGCCCGTCGGGTGGGCGGCATGCCGCGTGCCCGCATATTGCCACGGAGGCGAGCGAGCACACCAGCGGGAACGGGGGAGATGCAGCGGTAAGCGACTTAACCAGCCGTTGAGTGGCCGAAACCGGTCCTGGGTGGCCGTCCCGCCGCACCGCCGGGGTCCGCCCGGCGCGGGGCAGCGGGCGGCGGGGTGCCGTCACACGGTCCGTCCGGGGAAGGGCAGGGCCGCCCAGACCGCGCGTCCCCGGCCCGGGGCGGGCGGTCGCACGCCCCAGCGCTCGGTCAGCTGGGTGACGAGCATCAGCCCGCGGCCGCTCTCGTCGTCCGCCTCGGCGCTGCGGGCCACCGGGCTGGTCGCGGCGCCGCCCTGGTCGACGACCTCCAGGTACAGCGAGCGGGCCGCGGTCCACAGGACGACGTCCACGCGTTCGCTGGCGGTGTGCCGGATGGCGTTGGTGAACAGTTCGGTGACGACGACTCCGGCGTCGTCGCAGAGTCCGGCCAGGCCCCAGCGGTCCAGCGTGCTGCGGACCCGGCGCCGCGCCTGTCCGACGGCGGCGCCCTCGGCCGGGAAGCGGAAGGACTCCCGCGGCACATAGGGGTTTAAGGCGTCCTGATGTCCGGGGCGGAGTATCTCAACAGGCACGGCGTACGCCTTCCGTCTACCGGGTGGGGGGAGTTGAGCCGCACGGGCGGGTACAGCGGGCGAAGGGGAGTCGCCAACTCCAGTCACACTATTGCGAAAGCGAGCGGCAGATGGCAAGGGTCACTTTGCAGATTGCAGAGTTGAGGGTGCAGTCTGTTGCCCGCTCCACGCCCATGGCACACTGCTCCCATGGAGGCCGTTGCAGGAGGTAGGACATGAGTGAACCGCGGTCTGCGCCGACCGTTGGGCAGATTGTCCTCGGCAAACGGCTTCAGGATCTGCGCGAGAAGGCCGGACTGACGCTCGACCAGGCAGCCAAGGCGCTGCGCGTCAACCCGACCACCGTCCGCCGGATCGAGCGCGCCGAGGTGGGCCTCAAGCTTCTCTATGTCGAGAAGCTGCTGGAGACCTACGGCGTGGAGGGACGCGAGGTCGAGGACTTCCTCGCCCTCGCCGAGGAGGCCAACAAGCCCGGCTGGTGGCACCGCTTCCGTGACGTGCTCCCCGACTGGTTCAGCGTCTATGTGAGCCTGGAGGGCTCGGCCAGCCGCATCCGTGCGTACGAACCCCACTTCGTACCCGGACTGCTGCAGACCGAGGACTACGCCCGCGCGGTGCTGCACGTGGGCTTCCCGCAGGCTCCCCGGCCGGAACTCGACCGGCGGGTCGCCCTGCGGATGGAACGGCAGGATCTGCTGCTCCGACCGGACGCACCCCATCTCTGGGCGGTGGTGGACGAGACCGTCCTGCGCCGCCCGGTCGGCGGATCGGCCGTGATGCGCGCCCAGATCGACAAGCTGGTCGAGCTCATCCAGCTGCCGAACGTCACGTTGCAGATCGTGCCGTTCGCGGCCGGCCCGCACCCGGGGATGTTCGGGCCGTTCCAACTCTTCCGCTTCCAGATACCGGAACTGCCGGACATCGTCTACACCGAGGCCCTCACCGGTGCCGCCTACCTCGACGAGCGCGTCGACGTGGTCGCCTACCTGGAGGCCCTGGACCGGATGTGCACCCAGGCGGCTCCGGCGTCACACACCGAGGCCATCCTCGGTGCCATGCGCAAGGAGATCTGACCAATGGACCACAAGCACCACAACGGGGACCGGATCTACAACGGAATGCCCGCCAGAAACCTCGGCACCGAGGGCTGGCGCAAGCCGTGGAGCGGCCCCAACGGCGGCAGTTGCGTGGAGGCGATGAAGCTGGGCGACGGCAGGATCGCCCTCCGGCAGTCCACCGACCCCGACGGTCCCGCTCTGATCTACACGCTGCACGAGATCAAGACCTTCATCCAGGGAGCCAAGGCCGGCGAAGCGGACTTCCTCCTCACCTGAGCCTCTCGCGCCGAGAGCTCACCTCCCCCCACGAGCCGTCCGCAGCACCGGACCACGACCCCCTTCGGAGGCAGGCGCATGACCGACAACGGTCCCGCGGCCGACCAGATCGACACCACCCGTCCCCACCCCGCCCGGATGTACGACTACTACCTGGGCGGCAAGGACCACTACGAGGCCGACGAGCAGGCCGCGGCCCACGTCATGAAGATCTACCCGGGCATCCGCACCTGCGCCCGGGTCAACCGCGCGTTCATGCACCGGGCGACGCGCTGGCTGGCCCAGGAGATGGGCATCCGGCAGTTCCTGGACGTCGGCACCGGGATCCCCACCGAGCCCAACCTGCACCAGGTGGCGCAGGGTGTCAGCCGGGACGCGCGGATCGTCTACGCCGACTACGACCCCATCGTGCTGGCCCACGCCCAGGCCCTGCTGCGCAGCACCCCCGAAGGCCGCACCGCCTACATCCAGGCCGACGTGCGCGACCCGGAGAAGATCCTGGCCACCCCCGAGCTGCGCGAGACGCTCGACCTCACCCAGCCGGTCGCGCTGTCGATGATCGCCCTGCTGCACTTCGTGCCGGACGAGGCCGGGCCGTACGACATCGTCTCCCGCCTGGTGGACGCGCTGCCGTCCGGCAGCCACCTGGTGCTCACCCACTGCACCCCCGACTTCGACCCGGAGACCTGGGAGAACGTCGTCCGGATCTACCGCGAGGGCGGGATCCCCGCGCAGGTGCGTTCCCGGGCGGAGTTCACCCGGTTCTTCGACGGCCTGGAACTCGTCGAGCCGGGCGTCGAGGTGCCGCACCGCTGGCGGCCCGAGCCCGGCGACCCGTTCGGCGACGTCACCGACGCCGAGGTCTCGCTGTACGTGGGCGTGGCGCGCAAGCCGTAACCCACCGCCTGTCGAAAGCCGCAGAAAAGCGCCGTCCGGCCCGGTAGCCTCCCGCACCGGGCCGGACGGCGTGGTGCGTCAGGGCGCCGACACCGGCACCTGGGGGCTGTCCGCGAACGCCTGCGAGGGCGTCATGGGGATGCCGTTCAGCGTCACCGTGCGGTAGGTGCTGACCTGGGCGCAGGTCTTGGCGTCGTCGGCCCGCTCGGCGTGCGCGCCGCCCACCGCGGCGGCGGTGTCGGCCGGGGCCGGGGCGGCGGTGCCCGCCGGATAGGCGGCGCCGGTGCTCCAGTCGGTGCCGATGACCAGGGTCACCGTCGAGACGGTGTCGTCCTGGACGAGACGGCTGCTGGGCAGCCGCAGCACCCGGGCCACGGCGTTCGCCTGCTCCTTGTCGCCCGCCGGGTACCGCAGCACGCTCCTGGTGGCCGGCGAGGGGGCGTTCAGCGAGGTGGTGGCCGGGCTGAAGCCCTTTTCGACCAGCGCGGAGGCGACCGCCCCGGCCCGCCCCACGATGCCGCTGCCGTTCTCCACCCGCACCGCGATCTGCGCGTCGGGCACCGACGAGGCGCTGGGGGAGGGGCTCGCCGTGCCGGTGGACGTGGCCGTCGCGGCGCCCGCCTTGCCGCCGGTGCCGGTGGTCAGCGACTGGTCGTTGGCGATGGCGTCGAAGAGGTTCTGCGCGGCCGGGGAGACCAGCACCCGGGAGGCGTTGTTGGGGTCGGGCATGTTCTGCATCGTGGTGAACGTGATGCGGTTGGACGGCACCTTGTTCACGTCGTCCGCCAGGCTCAGCAGCTTGGGGATGCTGTCCAGGCCGTCGTCGACGGTCAGCGCCTTGGTGGCGGCGTCGGCGAGCCCGTAGACGGCGGTGGGATCGGTCAGCGTGCCCGCGCTCTTGAGCGTGCGGATCATGGACGCCAGGAAGATGTGCTGGCCGTAGGTGCGGCCCAGGTCGCTGCCGTCGCCGAAGCCGTGCCGGGAGCGGACGAACTCCAGCGCGGCCAGCCCCTTGAGGGTGTGCTGGCCCTTGGCGAGCTTCAGATGCGAGTACGGGTCGTAGACGTTGGAGGTGACGCAGACGGGCACACCGCCCACCGCGTCGGACATCTTCACCACACCGGAGAACGTCACCATCATGAAGTGGTCGATGGGGATGCCGGTGAGCTGGTGGACGGCGGCGACCGTGCAGCCCGGCCCGTACTGCAGCGAGCTGTTGATCTGCCCGGCGTGCGCGGACATCGAGGTGTTGTTCTGCGGGTCCTTGCAGGCCGGCAGGTCGGCGACGGTGTCGCGCGGAATGCTCATCACGGTGGCGTTGGAGCGGTCCGCCGAGATGTGCACCACCATCTCCACGTCCGCGTTCTGACCCGAGCCGCAGTCACCGCCCAGGGAGCAGTCGCCCGCGTTGCTGCGGCTGTCGGAGCCGATGACCAGCACGTTGATGGGGGTGCGGCCGAAGGCGTCGGGCTTCTCGCTGCCCGCGTCGCCGCTGGCGCCGTTGAACAGCGGCAGGCCCTTGATGTTGCCGTTGAGGTGTTCGTAGATCGCCAGGCCGCAGCCGGCGGTGACCAGGATCAGGGAGCCGGCGGTTATCGCGGCTATTCGGCGTCCCCGGCGTTTCCTGCGCCGGCCGCGGCCGCCGGTGACCACCGTGTCATGGGCGTCGCGTGAGGATCCCGCGGCCCGCCTTCCCGAGCCGCCGCGCGTCGCCGTACGTCGCTGTGCGCGCGGTACGCCCGTCTCCGATGCATCGGTCATGCCTCACCCTTACGCGGTCCGAGCCGGGCCCTCCGGCGCTGGTCCTGATGCCGCCCTACGGCACGGCGGAGCGGCGTGCGTCCCAGGCATCCTCGGCGGATAAGACGCGCGCCCCCCACCCCTGGTTGCATGGTTGCGCAATGTAGCAAGCCTCCGGTGACCTCCGGGCGGCGCGCAGAACCGCCCGGTAGCGACCGTAACCCCACGACCTGAGAGAAGCCTGAGGGGGAGGGGGCCCCGAGGGAACCCGCCCGGCCACGCCCACCCACCCGATCCGCCCCCGAGTAGAGATCCGCCGCGGTGGCGGTCCCGCCCGTGTGTTCGGGCCGCCTGATGCGAAATATCTCACGCCGCCGCTCGTTTGTGCGGCGTTCCCGTGATACTCCGGCCCGGGAGCGCGGTGGCGCGACGGTGGGTAGCGGCACCGGCACACCCCGTCCGGCCCGGGAGGGGCGCCGCGCCGGCCGCCAGGCCGTGAAGTTGTGCCCCGCCCGCCGCATCGGTCTAGACTGTTCGATGGTTTGCAGGAGGCACCTCGTTCGGTGAGGCGGCCTCACGGACACAGGCCACTGATCCCAACCGTCGAGAGACGCTCCGGATCAGGACAGGTCTCCCCGGCCCAAGGGGTGACCCCAAGTGGCTGCCCCGCAGGGGGATTACGCCGTGAGGTGCCAAAGCTCTGACGAGTTGGGGTGAGCCGGCCGATTCACCGGGCCGGTCAGCTCCCTGCCGAGTCGACGACGACGCGCATCGTCCGCGTCCCCGGCCGGAAGGAGGCGAGAGACATGGATTGCAGTAGTAGTCCGGGCCATCATCGGCCCCATTTCCGCTTGTCCTCGCATTCTTCCGGCACGCGGTAACCACCTCCCCTGCGCGGCAGTAGGCCGCGTACGCGTCACCCGTGCGGCACGCCGCCGCCACGGGCCGCCGTCCTGCGCCTGAACGCCGCCGTCGCCTCTGCGCAGGGGGAATGACTGCCGCGTGCCCTCCGACCTCCCCCGACCGGGGGCACGGGAGGCACGCCATGACCACCTTCACCGACACCGCCACCACCACCACCGAGGCGCCGCGCACCGCCGTCCTGGACGACGCGCACATCGGCGACATCCGCGGCGCGCTGGGCACCATCCGCGTCGGCGACACCGCCGCCCGCCGCGGGATGTCCGCCAAGCTCAAGACGCTGCTGGCCATCATCGGCCCGGGCCTGATCGCCATGGTCGGCGACAACGACGCCGGCGCGTTCGCCACCTACGGCCAGGCCGGCCAGGACTACGGCACCAAACTGCTGTGGACGCTGCTGCTGCTCGTCCCGATCCTGTACGTCAACCAGGAGATGGTGCTGCGGCTCGGCGCCGTCACCGGCGTCGGGCACGCCCGCCTGATCCTGGAGCGCTACGGGAAGTTCTGGGGCGCGTTCTCCGTCATCGACCTGTTCCTGCTCAACGCCCTGACGCTGGTCACCGAGTTCATCGGCATCACGCTGGCGTCCGGCTACCTCGGGCTGCCGAAGGCGGCCGCCGTGCTGCTGGCCGCCGCCGTGGTGGTGTCCGCCGCGTTCACCGGCTCCTTCCAGCGCTTCGAGCGGATCGCGGTGACGCTGTGCGCCGGATCGCTGCTGCTGGTCCCGCTGTACTTCCTGCTGCACCCGGCCACCTCGCAGATGGCACACGACTTCGTCGTCCCCTCGCTGCCGGGCGGCTCCGGGCACCTGGGCGCCGCGATGCTGCTGATCATCGGCATCGTCGGCACCACCGTCGCGCCCTGGCAGCTGTTCTTCCAGCAGTCGTACGTCATCGACAAGCGCATCACCCCGCGCTTCATGAAGTACGAGAAGGCCGACCTGTGGCTGGGCATCGTCATCGTCGTCGTCGGCGCCGCGGCCGTGACGGGAGTGGCGGCGAGCGCCTTCGCCGGGACCCGCGGCTTCGGCGGCTTCACCGACACCGCCGGCCTGGCAGCCGGGATCTCCGCGCACGCCGGAAAGCTCGCCGGGGTGCTGTTCGCCGTGGCGCTGCTGGACGCCTCCATCATCGGCGCGTTCGCGGTCTCGCTGTCCACCGCCTACGCCATCGGCGACGTCCTGGGCCTGAAGCACTCGCTGCACCGCGGCATCTCCGGGGCCAAGGGCTTCTACGCGGTCTACGCCGGTCTGGTGGTGGCCGCCGCCGCGATCGTGCTGATCCCCGGCTCGCCGCTGGGCCTGCTCACCGAGGGCGTGCAGACCCTCGCCGGTGTGCTGCTGCCGTCCGCGTCGGTGTTCCTGCTGCTGCTGTGCAACGACCGCGCGGTGCTGGGCCCGTGGGTCAACGGCCCGCGCACCAACGCCTTCACCGCGGCGGTGGTCGGGGTGCTGGTGACGCTGTCGGTCATCCTCACCACGTCGGTGCTCTTCCCGGACCTGACCGCGGGCACCATCACGGACATCATGGCGGCCTGCGCGGGCTGCGGAGCGCTCGTCGCCGGGTATGTGCTCCTCCGGCGCCGCCGTGGGGCCGCGGCGCCGGTGGACCGCAGCGGCCGGGAGGAGTGGCGGATGCCGCCGCTGGAAACACTTCCCAAGCCGGCCTTCTCCACCGGCCACAAGGCCGGCATGGCGGCGCTGCGGGGCTATCTGCTGGCCGCCATGGTGCTGGTGGTCGTCAAGCTGGTGCAGATGGCGCTCGGCCACTGAGGGCCGCGCCCCCAAGGCCACGCGGAAGGCCGGTCGCCCGGCCGGTGAGGAGGAGCGGATGCTCGCCGCGCTCGACCACGTCCAGCTCGCCGCCCCGCCGGGCAGCGAGGAGGCCCTGCGCGCCTTCTACGTCGGGGTGCTGGGCATGACGGAGATCCCCAAGCCGCCGGTGCTGGCGGCCCGCGGCGGCTGCTGGTTCGCCGCCGCGGGCGGGACGCTCCAGATCCACGTGGGCGTCGAGGAGCCGTTCCACCCGGCCAGGAAGGCCCATCCGGGCCTGCGGGTGACGGACATCGCCGCCTTCGCCGAGCGCCTCGTCGCCCGCGGGGCGCCGGTGGTCTGGGACGGCGACCTGCCCGGCCACCGCCGTTTCTACAGCGCCGACCCGGTCGGCAACCGGCTGGAGTTCCTGGAGCCGGTGGACGCCTGACCGCGCGCGCCCCCGGGACGGCCCGGGGGCGCGGCGCGGCCCTACCGAGGCCTCAGCCGCGGGGCAGGACCTCGGGCAGCACCGTGGTGAGCGTGCGCCAGTCGCAGGACACCACGCTGGCGTGCGCGGCGGCCAGTTGCGCCACCCGCGCCTGCGCGTCGGCGACGGGCGGGTTGGTGTCGTCCAGGGTGGGGGAGACGCTCTGGGCGTCCGTCATCACCAGCAGGTAGTGGTTGGTGTCGTACCAGGAGGTGTCGACACCGGTGACATAGGTCGACGCGTCCCCGTCGAAGACCACGAACCACGGGCGGATGGTGGTGTCGGAGTAGCGGGTGCGAGGGTCGCCGCTCGCCGCGCCGAGCACGCTGGGGAAGATCTCGGCGTCGCCGACCGTGCCGGCCGCGGCCAGGTCCCGCAGGTGGTCGGCGTACTCGACGTCCGTCCACAGGTGGTCGAAGGGGTTGTTCTCCTCGAACGTGCCGGGGATGGCCTCCAGGATGACCTTGCCGGCGAGCGCCGAGCGGGTCGGCCAGTTGCCGGCCTTCGCCGCGGTGTCCAGGTCGGGGTAGCTGCCGCCGCCCGGCTTGGCCAGCAGGTCGGCCGGGCGGAACACCGCGTCGCCCAGGTGCGCCTTGACCAGGCTGTCCAGCGCGGTGGGGCTCATCCCGATGGTGGCGTCGAAGCCGTCCTTCATCTCCAGCTTGACCATGACCGGGCCGTGCCCGGGGTGGGCCGCCAGCCAGATGCGGATGTCGTCCAGGCAGCTGTCGAGGTTCTGGTCGCGGTTCCCGGTGTACAGGTCGGCCGCGGTGGACGCCTGCACGCAGTTGTTGTCGCTGCCGAGCGGGTTGGCGTGGCTGACGTTCCACTTGTGGGTCACCACGTTCACCCAGGTGTCCAGCTCGATCAACGAGGCGCCCGCGTCGAGGCCCTGGGCGAGGTAGGTGTACGCGGACTTGTCGTAGGTGTTGTGGATGCCGACGGTGGTGGCACCGGCGAGCGACAGGCTGCCGGTGCCGTCGGCGGCGGCCGGCCCGGCCGGGGCCAGGACGGCCGCCGCAAGGGCGAGGATCGACGCTAAGGCCGGGAACAGTCTTCGCGAGGTGCGCAGCGGGTGGGGCATGCCGTCTCATTTCTCCTCGTCAGGAGCGCCACCGTCCCGGACATGCTTGTCATGGACAGGGCGCGAGTCGAGGGACATGATCGGGCCTGCGGGTGAACGGCGGAAGGGGGCGACCCGGCCGCCCGCCGGCGCGGGGAGGACGGTCAGCCCTCCCCGAGCACCAGACGTTCCAGCGCGGCCCGCGCCCGGGCGTCGGACTGCGCCCTGGCCGCCACCGCGGCCGCCAACTCCCGTACCCACTCGTCCAGTTCGACCGGACGCCGGGAGAGCACCACCCCCCGGACCTCCTTGCACACCGAGCCGGAGGGACGGCCGCCCGCCAGGTCGAGCACCAGCCGCTGCTCGCCGAGCCCCACCTCCAGGTGCTCCACCCGGCCCTCACGGCCCGCCAGCCGGTCGGCCACGCCCCGCCTGCGCCGGACGGTGACCGAGCCGGGCGGCAGCGCCTCCGCGAGGGTGCCGGTCAGCACCCGGGCGTAGACCTCCAGGTCAGCGGCGTCCCGGCGCAGTGCGGCGGTCAGCAGGTCGAACGGTTCCGGTGCGCCGCCGGAGGCGGACGGCAGCGGGTCGTGCGGGCTCATCGGCCGGCCTTTCGTGGTGTCGGGAGGCTCAGTTGTCCAGGCTGAGCACCATGGTGGGGCGCTCGATGACGTGGTCCTCGCGCAGCGGGCGCACCGCGGTGCCGATCGCGAAGAACTCCGTGGTGTGTCCGCCCCAGCGGTGGTTGTGGGAGTCCAGCTGCACGCCGACGATGCCCTCCGCGTGCAGTTCCTCGGCCTCGTGCTGCATCCGCGCCATGGCCAGCTCGCGGGCGTCGTACAGGGCCTGGGTGAACGGCTCGATCTCCACGTTGCGGCCGATGTTGGAGAACACCGAGCCCATCTTCTGGTGGGCGATGTGGTAGACGCAGGTGCCCATCACCATGCCCAGCGGCGCGTACCCGGCGCGGATCAGCGTCCAGAAGTCCTGGCCGTTGAGGTCGGAGGTGAACGGCTGGCCCTTGTTGTTGCGCCAGCCGCCGCTGTCCCCGGGCGGCGGCGCGTCCGCCTTCACCGCGGTGCCGATCGCGATGAACTCGGCGATGTCGTTGCCGAACTCACGGGCCTCGACGCTCAGCCGCACGCCGACGATGCCGTCCGCGCCCAGCTGCGCCGCCTCCGCCTCCATGCGGGTCATCGCCAGCTCGCGGGCGTGGTACATCGCCTGGCTGAGCGTGGTGAGCTCCTGGTTCTTGCCCCAGCGGCCGAACTGGATGCCCACGTGGTAGATCGAGCTGCCCAGCACCAGTCCGATCGGGCGGAAGCCCGCCTCCCGCACCAGCAGGAACTCGTTGACCGACAGATCGCTGGTGAAGATGGACCCGGGCCGGCCGGGCTGCAGCTCGGCGAGCCGCCGCATCGCGTCGGCGGGTATCCCGTCGGCGGTGTGGGAGTCGGTCATGGTCGAAGGTCCCCTCGTCGTGTTCGTCCGGTGGCGCTGGAGGTCATCGCCGCCGGTTGTCCAGCGGCAGCACGGTGAGCGTCGCCGCGCGGGGTGCCGCGCGGGTGGCGAAGGCGGCCACCGAGCTGCCGATCATCGTGGCCTCCGCGACATGGTCCCGCTTGTCGCTGTCGTTGTTGGTGTTCCGGTTGCGCACGCAGGTCTCCTCCCACACCCGCAGCGAGCTGCGGCCGAGGACGACGCCGTCCGCGCCGGAGCGCCAGGCCTGGTCGGACAGCGCCATGCGGGCGTCGTGGCGGGTGGTGGCCACCAGGTCCGTCCAGCCGGTGACCTCCTGGTTGCCGGCGGCGAACCAGTTCTGGCGGCGCGTGGTCCAGTCGTCGTGCCGCACCCCGATGGAGGTGCCCACCAGCAGCTCCACCGGCACCCAGCCCGCCGTCAGCAGCTTGGCGAAGCCCTGCCCGTCCAGGTGCGTGGTGAACGGGCGGGCCGGCCGCACGGTGCCGCGCGCGCGGACCGCCGTGCCGATCACCTTGAACTCCAGGCAGTGCGGCGCCGCGGGAAAGGCGGCCATGGTCAGGTCGGCGGCCACCACCCCGTCGCCGCCCAGCGCCGTGCACTCCGCGGCCATCCGGCCGAGCGCGCGGTGCCGGGCGTCCATCAGCACCCGCACCAGCTCGGCGGAGGCGGCGCCCTGCCCGGAGACGGCCACCCGGGCGGGCCCGGTGGAGCGGAACACCCCGCGCGGGTAGCCGCAGTCGTAGTAGCCCCAGTAGGTGGCGGTGCGCGCCACCCGGTACACCGCCGAACCCATCACCTGCCCGACCGGCTCGAAGCCCACCGAGCGGATCGCGGCGAACTCACCGGTCGACAGGGCCGATGACCAGGTGCCGCTGCTGCGCGCCTCGGCCGTGCGCGCGGCGGCCACCGGGGGCAGTCCCGCCCCCGTCCAGGGCCCGCCCGCGGGCGTGCCGTCATCCCCGTTCATGGACTTCACTCCCGTCCGGCCGCCCCGTCGGGGGCATGGCGCGACGAGTCTAGGACGGGTGCCGACAGCGCGGCCAGGGAGGGCCGTCGGCCTGTGCCGGGTGGGGTGTTCCGGGCCCGTGAGCTGTGCCGCGCGGGGCGTTCCGGGGCATCCGGCGGCGCACAGGGGCCCGCCGGGGGCCGTGCTCTGCTCCGAGCGCCGGGCCCGCTCGATCTGCGCGCTGCGCCCGCACCCTATAAAGTTGCTGGAGGCAAGCAAGCCCCTTTACGCTTGCTGGAAGCAAGCAACTTGCACAGGCAAAGGGGCAGAGGCGATGGACGGGACGACGACGGTCCATGGCCGCGGCGCCGGGTCCGGTACGATCAGCGGCCCGACCGGCACCGCGACCACCGGTGCCGGGGAACTGGGCGAACTGGAGGCGGCTTCCGGCCTCGGAACCGAACTCGTACGGCTGATCAGGCTGATCACGCTCATGAAACACCGGCTCAAGAACGAGCCGGGTGCCGCGGACCGGGTCCTCCTGGCCCGCCTGGTACTCGACGGGCCCCGCCGGGCCACCGACCTGGCGGCCGACACTCTTCTCGACCTCTCCACGGTCAGCCGGCAGGTGCGGTCCCTGGTGGACCGCGGACTGGCCGAGCGCCAGCCGGACCCAGAGGACCGGCGCGGCGCACTGCTGAGCGCCACCGACGCCGGGCGCGAGGCGTTCGACGAGTACCGGCGTCAACGCGATACCGAAATCGCGGCACTCCTGCACGGATGGCCGCCCGAGGACCGCTGGCAGCTCGTCCGGCTGATGAGGCGCCTCAACGACGACCTGATGGAACAACACAACGCGCGGCAGTGCCCGGGGGGACGCTCAGGGATGTCGGCCGAGCAGGGAGACACAGCACCATGAGCAAAGCCGCGTCCCCGCCCAGCGCGGGACCAGCACAGATATCCTCGCCGGTGGGCCTCACCCACCGGCAGATCCTGACCATCCTGTCCGGCCTGATGATGGGCATGTTCCTGGCCGCCCTGGACCAGACCATCGTCAGCACCGCGATCCGCACCATCGCCGACGACCTGCACGGCCTGAGCCAGCAGGCGTGGGCCACCACGGCGTACCTGATCACCTCGACGATCGCCACGCCGCTGTACGGCAAGCTGTCCGACCTGCACGGCCGCAAGCCGTACTTCCTCATCGCGATCAGTGTGTTCGTGCTCGGTTCGGCGGCGTGCAGCTTCGCCACGTCGATGACCGAGCTGGCGTGGTTCCGGGCCTTCCAGGGCCTGGGGGCCGGCGGTCTGATGTCGCTGGCCCTGGCGATCATCGGCGACATCGTGCCGCCCCGGGAGCGGGCCCGCTACCAGGGCTACATCCTGGCCGTCTTCGGCACCTCCAGCGTCCTCGGCCCGCTGATCGGCGGCTTCCTGGCCGGCCAGAGCACCCTGCTCGGCATCTCCGGCTGGCGCTGGGTCTTCCTGGTCAACGTGCCGATCGGCATCATCGCGCTGTTCGTGGTCGCCCGGGTGCTCAACGTGCCGCACACCCGGCACGAGCACCGCATCGACTGGTGGGGCGCGCTCACCATCGCCATCGGCGTCGTCCCGCTGCTGCTGGTGGCCGAGCAGGGCCGGGACTGGGGCTGGACCTCGACGAAGTCCCTCACCTGCTACGCGATCGGCGTGGTGGGCATCCTCGCCTGGATCATCGCCGAGCGCCTGATCGGCGACGACGCCCTGATCCCGATGCGGCTGTTCCGCGGCGGCGTCTTCAGCCTCACCAGCCTGGCCAACATCCTCATCGGCATGGGCATGTTCGGCGGCCTGCTGCTGATCCCGCAGTACCTCCAGATCGTGCGGGGCTCCAGCCCCACCAAGTCCGGCCTGGAGATGCTCCCGCTGGTGCTGGGCATGATGCTCTCCTCGATCCTGTCCGGCCAGATCACCTCCAGGACCGGCAAGTACAAGATCTTCCCGATCATCGGCAGCGCCCTGATGATCGTGGCGATGCTGCTGTTCCACTACAAGGTGCAGTGGGACACCCCGCTGTGGCAGACCATGATCTACATGCTGCTCCTCGGCCTGGGCCTCGGTGGCTGCATGCAGACCCTGGTGCTCGCGGTGCAGAACGCCGTCCCGCCGCGCGACATGGGCGTGGCGACCGCCTCGTCCACCTTCTTCCGGCAGATGGGCGGCACCGCCGGTACCGCGATCTTCCTGTCCGTGCTGTTCAGCACCGTCAGCGGCAAGATCGCGGACGCCTTCAAGGCGGACTACGCCACCCCGGAATTCCAGTCGGCGCTGCACGACCCGGCGGTGCTCTCCAACCCGGCCAACCAGCCGGTGCTGAGCATGCTGAAGAACCCGCACGGCGGCGGCTCCTCCAGTGTCCTGAGCGACTCCTCGTTCATCCAGAAGCTGGACCCGCGGCTGGCCGAGCCCTTCAAGCAGGGCTTCGCCGACTCCATGCAGCTGGTCTTCCTGATCGGCGCGGCCGTGGTGGCCGCGGCCTTCCTGGTGATCCTGTTCATCAAGGAGGTGCCGCTGCGGCAGTTCTCCGGTCTGGAGGCGCGGGCGGCCGAGGCGGCCGGCGCCGACGCCGGCGCGGCGTGTTCTTGATGATCTTCAGCAGCAGCTCGCGGTCGAGCTTGGC
>JBEHXI010000100.1:0-23577 GCA_048498775.1 Actinomycetota bacterium
GGCCGGCGAACCGCTGACACCGACCACCACGCGTCCGCCGTTCACGACCGTGCCTCCGGTGTCGACGGGACCGCGGGCACCGGGACCGCGGGCACCGGGCTTTCGGTCGTCGGGCCTTCGGGTGTCGGGAGGAAGGGAGTGAAGGGGGTCATGTCAGGGAGTATTCGACGCGGGAACGCCGCCCACCATTGGCAGTTATGACGTTGTCCGGCAAAATCCTGCCAACTACGCTGGGGGAGTGCTCAGGACCGTCGCCACCCTGCTGATCGAGGGCACCGCCCCCTTCGAATTCGGCGTGCTCTGCGAGGTGTTCGGCATCGACCGGACCGAGGACGGCGTGCCGCCCGTCGAGTTCCGGGTATGCGGCGAGCGCGCCGGCCGGCCCGTCCGCACCGGCCTGGGCGTGCACCTCGTCCCGGAATACGGCCTGGACGCGCTGGACGGCGCCGACCTGGTGGCGCTGCCCGCCACCAACACCCGCGACGGCTACCCGCCCGCGGCGGTCGAGGCGGTGCGTGCCGCCGCCGCCCGCGGGGCCACGCTGCTGTCGGTGTGCACCGGGGCGTTCCTGCTCGGCGCCGCGGGACTGCTCGACGGCCGCCGCTGCACCACCCACTGGAGGCACGCCGGGGAACTGGCGCGGCGGTTCCCCGCCGCCGTCGTGGACCCCGACGTCCTCTTCGTCGACGAAGGGCAGGTCATCACCAGCGCGGGCACCGCCGCCGGCATCGACGCCTGCCTGCACCTGGTCCGCAGGGAACTGGGCTCGGCCCCCGCCGCCGCCATCGCCCGGCGGATGGTCGTGCCCCCGCAACGCGACGGCGGCCAGCGCCAGTTCGTCGAGCCGCCGGTCCCCGAGTGCACCGGCGACAGCCTGCAACCGGTGCTGACCTGGATGCTGGAGAACCTCGCCGCCGACCAGACCATCGCCGAACTCGCCCGCCGCGCGCGGATGTCCGAGCGGACCTTCGCCCGGCGGTTCGGCTCCGAGACGGGCACCACCCCGCACCGCTGGCTGACCACCCAGCGCGTCCTGCACGCCCGCCGGCTGCTGGAGGAGACCCGGCTCGACGTCGAGGAGATCGCCCGCGCCTGCGGTCTGGGCACCGGCGCGCTGCTGCGCCACCACTTCCGCCGCATCGTCGGGGTGGCGCCCAAGGACTACCGCAGGTCCTTCGCCCAACGCCCCGCAGGATAGCGGCCGAATCGTCGACGGACAGCCCCCGGAACGCGCTGACAATCCGCCCTGACCTGCCGTTTCCGCAGGTCAGGGCGGATTGTCAGTGGTGTGCCCCACTATGGGCGCAGACGGACTCGAACCGTCATCCGAATACAGGGAGGTTGCCATGGTCGCCAATGCCACCGCGCGCAACAGCCATGCCGCGGCGAGCCGGGTGTCCGGCCCGCCGGAGGACGTCCACCCGGTCCTGCGCCGGATGGCCGCCCCGCCCGCCGCCCTCGACCTGCTCGGCCAGGCACAGGCCGGCCTGGAGGAGGCCGCCGTCCTCGAAACGCCGAACGAGCGGTACGCGACGGCCCACCTCGCCGCCCTGCGCACCGCGGCCGCGGTGCTCGCCGTGCGCGGGCGCCCGGAGACCACCGCCCGGCGCCGCCAGCGGATCCGCAGCGCCTGGGAGGTGCTGCCCGAGATCGCTCCCGAACTCGCCGAGTGGAGCGCCTACTTCGCGGCCGGGGCGCCACGCCGGGCCCGGGCCGAGGCGGGCATACCGGGCGCCGCCACCTGGCGGCAGGCGGACGACCTGGTCCGGGCCGCCGCCATGTTCCTGCGCCTGGTCGAGCGGCTGCTCGCCCTTCAGCCGGTGCTGCCGCTGCGGGCGGCCCAGGAGGCGGAGGGGGCCTGAGCGCCCGGAGCGGGCGGGCGCACGTCCGCGCGGCCCGGCACCGCGGCGGCGGCACCGGCGGCGGCAGACGACGCGTTCCCGGGCGGAGGCTCTAAGGTGGAGGTCACCGACGTTCCCCTTGCATCGCCCGTCCCGGCCGGCGATGCCGCGCCGAGGAGCCGCCCCGCCGTGTCAGATCCCCTGCGCCCCCGCGCCTCCCTGCGTACCGCCGTGGTCTGGGAGGTACTCAAGGACGCCCTGGACCGGCAGGCCAAGGCCGCGGGCCAGGACGCCGGCGAGCCGCTCGACGTCCTCGACACCGGCGGCGGCACCGGGAACTTCGCCGTGCCCGTGGCCCGGCTGGGGCACCGGGTCACCGTCGTCGACCCCAGCCCCGACGCGCTGTTCGGCCTGGAGCGCCGGGCCGCCGAGGCGGGGGTCACCGACCGGGTGCGCGGCGTCCAGGGGGACACCCAGGGCCTGCTGGAGGTGGTGGACCGCGGCGCCTACGACGTGGTGCTCTGCCACGGCGTCCTGGAGTACGTGGACGACCCGGCCGAGAGTGTGCGCAACGTGGTCGGGGCGCTGCGCGACTCCGGCACGCTGAGCCTGCTCGCCGCCAGCCGCAACGGAGCGGTGCTCGCCCGCGCGCTCGCCGGGCACTTCGCCGACGCCCAGCGCGGGCTGACCGACCCGGCCGGCCGCTGGGGCGAGGGCGACCCGCTGCCGCGCCGCTTCACCGCCGAGGACCTGACCGCGCTGGTCCGCGACGCGGGACTGGAGGTCGCGGCGGTGCACGGGGTGCGGGTCTTCGCCGACCTGGTTCCCGGCGTCCTGGTGGACACCGAGCCCGGCGCGCTGGAGGCCCTGCTGAAGCTGGAGCTCGCCGCCGCCGAACTGCCCGCCTTCCACTCGATCTCCACCCAGCTGCACATCCTGGCCCAGCGCGGCTGACGACGACCGGTCACGCGCGGCCCGGGCGGCCGGCGGGGCGATCAGAGGAGTCCGTCACAGCCCATCCGTTTCCGGGGACTGTGACCGTATGATCGAGGCAAAGCAACAGCAGCATGACGAGCGGCCGGGCGGGGAATGCAGTTCTCGTCACGACGCGGATGTGCGCTGTACGCGTCAGCAGGCGGATTGGCGTAGAGGGGCGGGTTTCACGGGGGCGAATCCCTGCCTATCCTGAGAAGAGTCGTAGCGGTCGCATTCCCCCTGCGGCCGACGAGTAGGAGGACTCCGTGCCGCTCTCGGAGCACGAGCAGCGCATGCTCGAGCAGATGGAGCGAGCGCTGTACGCCGAAGATCCGAAGTTCGCGTCGGCGCTTGAGGGAGGCGGGCTGCGCACGTTCACCCGGCGGCGCTTCTACCAGGCGGTCGCAGGCTTCGCGGTGGGCATCGCGCTGCTGATGGCCGGGATGGTGACGCAGACGGTGATCATCAGCGTGGCCGGGTTCCTCGTCATGCTCGGCTGCGCCGCGCTCGCCGTCGCGGGCTGGCGGCGCTCGGTCCGGCCCGGTGAGGCCGGACCCATGGGTCACGGCGGGCGGCAGCCTCGTCGCAGGAGCCGCATGATGGACCGCATCGAGGAGCGCTGGCAGCGCCGCCGCGACGAGCAGCAGGGCTTCTGACCACCGCCCGCCCCGCGCCCCGGTACCGGGCGCCCTGACATCGGCCGAGGGGAGCCGGTTCCCGGTGAACCGGCTCCCCTCGTCGTGCCCGCGCCACCCCGCGCGGCCCACGACCCCTACGCCCTGGGGAGCCGCACCGCCTCGGTCACCCGCCGCACCGCAGCCCGCCGCACGGCGGCCGCCCGGGTCCACCACTCCGACCACCGCCAGGCCAGGCGCGTCGCCGACCGCGGCGCCCACCGTGCCCGCAGCCGGCCCAGCCGCCCCGCCCGGGCGTGGAATGCCTCGCCGACCAGGCGCACGTCCGCCGCGAGAGCCGGGTCCGCCGCCGGCCCCGGTCCCGGCGCGTACAGCGTCTGCTCCACCACCGCCCCGATCCGGTGGACCGCCGCCGCCGCGTCCCGTGGCAGCGCCCCGGAACGGATGACCCGGTCGGCGGCCCGGCGCGGCGTCTCCGCGTCGTCCGGGTACACGCCGTAGTCCCACGCGGTGTCCAGCAGCTCCCGCCAGGCCGCGAGCGCACCGCCGGCCGAGAGCCGGGCGGTCCGCACTCTGCCGCGCCAGAGCGCCGGTACCGCCGCCAGGGCCAGCAGCAGCACCACGGCCGCGGCGACCCCCGTCAGCGTCCCGCCGCCGGGTCCGCCCCCCGCCACCGGACCGCCGCCCGCCGCCTGCGCGGCGCCGCCGCAGCCCTGCGCCCCGGACTGCCCCGGGCCGCAGGACGGGGCGGCCGAGTCGCTCGGCGCCGGGACGGCGGTGGTGTCAGGCCGCGGCCTGCCGGGGTCCTCGCCACCGGCCGCGGGCGTGTCCGGACGGGTGTAGCCGGGGGTGGTGCCGCGGCTCGGAGTCGGCTCGAACCGCGTCCAGCCGACGCCCTCGAAGTACAGCTCGGGCCAGGCGTGCGCCTCCTTGATCCCGACCGACCAGCTGTTGTCCGGCTGCAGCGTGCCGGGGACGAACCCGACGTCCACCCGCGCCGGGATGCCCAGGGTGCGGGCCATCGCCGCCATGGTGAAGGCGAAGTGGACGCAGAACCCGCGCTTGTCGTGCAGGAAGCGGGCGATCGCGTCGGTGCCGCTGCCCTCCTGGACCCGGGTGTCGTAGGTGAACCCGCCGGTGGTGGTGAACCAGTCCTGGAGCCGCACCGCCTTCTGGTAGGCGTTGACCGCGCCGAGGGTGACCTGCTGGGCCGTCCTGCGGACGACGTCCGGAAGCGAGGGCGGCACCTGGGTGTACTCCCGCACCAGCGCCTCCGGCGGCGGCGGGGCGTCCGCCAGCTGCTGCGCCGTGGGCTCCACCTGGAGGCTGGCGACCTGGTACTGCAGGCCCGAGGTGGTCTGCCCGCGGTCGCCGACCAGGGTCCGGCCCTCCGGCTCGTAGCGCCAGTCGCCCGCGATCCGCACCCGGGTGGCCGGGTACGGCATCGGCAGGTAGTTCTGCGCGTAGCCCCGGGCGGCCGCGATGGCGGTGCTGACCTGGTCGGCGCGCACCGCGGCGCCCAGGCCCACCGGTGCGGGCAGCGGGTCGGGGACGTCGTCGACCCGGCGTTCCGAGGCCCGCCAGGAGGTGCCGTCGAACTCGTCGAGGGTGATGATCCGCAGGTACATGCCGGGCACGTCGGTGGCGGTGGTGCGGTAGCGCAGCACCTCGCGGTCGTCGGGCTGGTTGAGGCTGTCCTGGAGCGAGACCAGCGGGTTGACGGCGGTGATCGTCCCGGCGCCCGGCCCGAACCCGGCGCCGCCCGGCGCGGGCAGCAGCCCGGCACCCATCGCGGGCAGCACCGCGGGGACGGCCAGCGCGATGCCGAGCACCAGCGCCCCGATGCGGCGGCCGGTGCGCAGCGGCGCCACCGCCGTCCCCGGCGGCCGCGCCCGCCCCGGCCCCGGCGTTCCCGCGCCGAAGACCCGGCCCCAGCGCGAGAGCCGTTCCCGCTCCTCGGCGAGCAGCATCAGCAGATAGCCGCCGGACGCCAGCAGGAACCACAGCCACCGCCCGCCGCCCCGGGCCAGCCCGGACGCCACCGAGTACAGCGCCAGCAGCGGCAGCCCGGCCGGGGCCGCGGCCCGGAAGGTGACCGCCAGCGCGTCGACGAACAGGGCGACCACCAGGACACCGCCCACCAGCAGCAGACGGATCCCCTCCGTCACCGGTGCCGGGGTGGCGTACTCGCCGACGTCCCGGACCCCCTGCCCGACCAGCTCCCCGAGCGCCCGCAGCGCCCCCGGCCCGGGCAGCAGCCCCAGCAGCGCCTGGTCGCGGACGAAGACGACGGTGAGCAGCAGCAGTGTCACGGCCGCCTGGATCGCCACGGTCAGCGCCCCGGGCAGCGGCACCCGCCGCGCCAGCGCGCCGGCCACCGCCTGGACGCCCACCAGCAGCGCCGCCTCCACCAGCCAGGTCACCGGGGTGACCAGCGGCAGCAGCGCGCACGCCGTCAGCAGGGTGGCCAGTGCCGCGCAGGCGGTCAGCCGGGCCTGTCCGCTCACCGCGCCCCCTCCGTCTCCCGCGGCCGGCCGCCGTGCCCGTCGGCCAGCCGCCACAGGTCGCCCAGCAGGTCACCGGGCCGCACCGGCAGCGCCGTCCAGCCCGCCTCCCGCAGCGTCCGCAGCGCCCGGTCCCGCACCTCCGCACCGTGCGGCCCGGCCTCCTGGTCCCGGCCGTCCAGCACGAAGGCGACCGCGCCGTCCGCGCGCTGCCGCATCCGCCCCACCAGTGCCGCCTGTTCCTCGTCCAGTTCGCCGAGGAACGCCACCAGCAGCCCCTCGGCGCCGTCCCGCAGCGCGCCGTGCGCGGCGGTGAACCCGGCACCGTCCGACGGCTCGATCACGGCCAGGGTGTCGAGCAGCAGGCCCGCCGTGTCGGCGGCCTGCGCGTCCAGGCCGTGCGGCCCCGGCACCGAGGTGCCCTCGTCGGTCAGCAGCCGGGCCGCGTAGCCGCGTTCCAGCAGGTGGGCGGCGACCGAGGCGGCCCCGTTGACCGCCCATTCGAACGCGCAGTCCGGGCCCGTCCCGTGGAACGCGCCGCGCCGGGTGTCGAGCAGCACCGTGCAGCGCGCCCGGTGCGGCCGCTCCTCGCGGCGCACCATCAGCTGCCCGTAGCGCGCGGTGGAGCGCCAGTGCACCCGGCGCAGGTCGTCGCCGTGCCGGTAGCCGCGCGGGATCACGTCGTCCTCACCGGCGAGCGCCGTCTCACCGGCCCGGGTGTCGCCGTCGCCCGCGCCGCGGCCGGCCAGCCGCACCGGCGGCAGCGGCTCCACCCGCGGCACCACGGTGAGCGTGTCCTGCCCGGGGAAGGACCGGGTCACCTCGCACATCCCGAACGGGTCGGCCAGCCGCAGGGTCAGCGGCCCCAGCGGGTAGCGTCCGCGCAGGTCGGAGCGGACCCGGTAGGAGACCTCCCGGTGCCCGCCCGGCTCCACCCGGTCCAGCACGAACCGCGGCCGGGGCCCGAGCACGTACGGCACCCGGTCCTGGAGCATCAGCAGGCCGGTCGGCAGCCGGGAGACGTTCTCCACCCGCAGCCGCACCCGGGCCTCCGCCATCGCCGGGACCCGGGTCGGCGTCAGGCGGCGGCTGCCGGCCACCCGGTGGCGGGTGCGGTGCACCACGACCACGCACACCAGCGGCAGCACCGCGAGCAGCACCCCCACCCGCAGCAGGTCCGGCTGCCCGAGGACGTACGCGCACACCGCGGCGGCCACCCCGGCGGCCAGGAAGGAGCGGCCCCGGGTGGTCAGCCCGCCGAAGGCGTGCCGCAGCCCGCCCCCGCCGGCCGGTTCGCCCACGGACGCGTCGGGCACCTCGCCGTCCGGCATCACGCGCCCCGCGGGCCCGGCCGCGTGGGCGGATACGGATCGGGCACCGGGGTGCGCGCCACGATCTCGGCGACCACCTGCTCGGGGGTGCGGCGGCTCAACTGCGCCTGCGTGGTGGGCAGCAGCCGGTGCGCCAGCACCGGGCGGGCCAGCGCCTGCACGTCGTCCGGGAGCACGAACTCCCGCCCGTCCAGCGCCGCCGCGGCCCGCGCCGCCCGCACCAGGTGCAGGGTGGCCCGGGGGGAGGCGCCGAGCCGCAGCTCGGGGTGGTGCCGGGTGGCGGCGACCAGGTCGACCGCGTACCGCCGCACCGCGGGCGCGACGTGCACCTCGCGCACCGCCTCGATGAGCTTGGCGATGTCATGGGCGTGCGCGACCGGCTGCACCTCCTCCAGCGGTGAGGTCCCGCCGTGCAGGTCGAGCATGCGCAGCTCGGCGTCCGGGCTGGGGTAGCCGATCGAGACCCGGGCCATGAAACGGTCGCGCTGCGCCTCGGGCAGCGGATACGTTCCCTCCATCTCCACCGGGTTCTGGGTGGCGATCACCATGAAGGGGCTGGGCAGCGGATACGTCTCGCCGTCGATGGTGACCTGCCGCTCCTCCATCGACTCCAGCAGCGCCGACTGGGTCTTGGGGGACGCGCGGTTGATCTCGTCGCCGACCACGATCTGCGCGAAGATCGCGCCCGGCCGGAACTCGAAGTCCTTGCGCTGCTGGTCGAAGACGCTGACCCCGGTGATGTCGGAGGGCAGCAGGTCCGGGGTGAACTGGATGCGCCGCATCGAGCAGTCCAGCGACCGGGCCAGGGCCTTGGCGAGCATGGTCTTGCCCACGCCCGGCACGTCCTCGATCAGCAGATGGCCCTCGGCGAGCAGCACGGTCAGGGAGAGCCGGACGACCTCGGGCTTGCCCTCGATCACGTCCTCCACCGAGCGCCGTACCCGGTCCGCGGTGGTGGTCAGATCGTCGAGGCGTGCGCGTGAGTCATAGGTCGTCACCCGGCCCTCCTAGGCCATTGCGGGCTGATGGCCCTTCCCAGCGGGCCGCCGCGTCCGCGGCACCGGCCCTCCCCGATACGCGTACCGGCCGGGGCAGGGACGCGCTCGATGCATTCTTCCCTTCCGTGTGCCCGCACGTCACGG
The DNA here is from genome assembly GCA_048498775.1 of Actinomycetota bacterium. Lineage (GTDB taxonomy): Bacteria > Actinomycetota > Actinomycetes > Streptomycetales > Streptomycetaceae > JBEHXI01. The sequence continues at coordinate 8,429 of JBEHXI010000100.1, forward strand.
TCCTACGGCAAGAGGACCCCCCGAACCGGGGGGTCCTTCGCGAATCGGGCGCCGCCGCGGGGCACTGGGGCCTAGTCGGCCGTGATCTCCCGCAGCAGGCCGGTGTGCACGTCGAAGACGAAACCGCGGACGTCGTCGGTGTGGGCCAGGAAGGGGGAGGTGCGGACCCGGGCGATCGACTGCCGCACGTCCTGGTCGACGTCGGTGAACGCCTCCACCGCCCAGGTGGGGCGCTGGCCGACCTCGTGCTCCAGTTCGGTGCGGAAGTCCTCGGTGATGGTCTGCATGCCGCAGTTGGTGTGGTGGATCAGGATCACCGAGCGGGTGCCGAGGGCGCGCTGACTGATGGTCAGCGAGCGGATCGTGTCGTCGGTGACGATGCCCCCCGCGTTGCGGATGGTGTGGCAGTCGCCGAGTTCCAGGCCGAGGGCCGCGTGCAGGTCGATGCGCGCGTCCATACAGGCGACGACGGCGACCTTGAGCACGGGGCGGGCGTCCATGCCCGGGTCCTGGAAGGCCGCGGCGTAGCGCTGGTTCGCCGCGACGAGCCGGTCGATGACGGAGCCGTGGGGCTCGGGCGCCGCGAGGGACTCGGGCGCCGGCCGGGATGCGGAAGTCGACATGACATTGACGTTAGATGGCCGGAGCCCGTCGCGCCCCTGGGGGCACGGGGGTGAAAACGCGCATAGCCGGTCAATCGTGCGTCCTGTGACGTAACCCACAGGACGCACGCGCGCCCCACCGGGCGGGCGAACGAGGCGCCTGGCGTGCGCGGTGTCCGCCCGAGTGCTCCGGCGCGCCCCGGCATACTCGGACGGCGACCCAGTGCAACCCTTCTGGCCTGCGGTTTTCTCACCCGGTCGGCCCGCGTGGCGGGCTCGCGCCCGGTTGACCGTGGGGGCCGGTGGAGTAAAGTGGCGCGAAGTGGGGAACCCCCCACGATTGTCCGACGGCGGGAGGTGCGGATGTTCCTCGGGACGTACGCGCCCCGGCTCGACGACAAGAGCCGGCTGGTCCTGCCGGCCAAGTTCCGCGAGCAGCTGGCCGACGGCCTGGTGCTCACCAAGGGCCAGGAACGCTGCCTGTGCATCTGGCCGCTGGCGGAGTTCCGCTCCGTCACCGAGCAGCTGCGCCAGGCCCCGGTGACCTCGAAGGCGGCCCGCGACTACATGCGCGTCCTGTTCGCCGGGGCCAGCGACGAGACGCTGGACAAGCAGGGCCGCATCACCGTCCCGCAGCCGCTGCGGGACTACGCCGGACTGGTCCGCGACTGCGCGGTCATCGGCGCCAACACCCGGGTCGAGGTGTGGGACGCCACGGCGTGGGAGCAGTACCTCGCCGATCAGGAGGAGAGTTTCTCGGCCCTGTCCCAGGAGGTGCTGCCAGGAATACTGTGACCGCGCGGCCCGGCCGCCGCCCCGCACCGCGCCCGCCTGTACGTGACGCCGGGCCTCCTCCCGCTCCCCGGTCTGCTGGTGCTCCTTCCCCGGTGCCAGCCGGCCGCTTCCCCTTCCGAGCGGGCGGGGACCCGGCGGTGCGTCCGCCAGGTCCTCCAGCACGCCGCGCGCGGTATCCCCGGCACAACCGATCAGAGAGCCCAGATGAGCACCATCCACCCGTCCCGTCCGCAGCCGCGGCCGCGTCCCGGCGACGCACGGAAGGAGGGGTGACGATGGAGCCGCGTCATGTCCCCGTCATGCTCCACCGCTGCCTGGAGCTGCTCGCGCCCGCCCTCGCCGAGCCCGGCGCCGTCGTCGTCGACGCCACCCTGGGCCTCGGCGGCCACAGCGAGGCCCTGCTGGAGTCCTTCCCCGGCGCCCGCCTGGTCGCCATCGACCGGGACCCGGCCGCGCTGGAACTCGCCGGCCGCCGCCTCGCCTCCTACGGTGAGCGGGCCACCCTGGTCCACGCGGTCTACGACGAGCTGCCGGACGTCCTCCGCCGGCTCGGCATCGCCTCCGTCCAGGGCGTCCTGTTCGACCTCGGCGTGTCGTCCATGCAGCTCGACGAGGCCGGACGCGGTTTCGCCTACGCGCAGGACGCCCCGCTGGACATGCGGATGGACCCCGGCAGCGGGATCAGCGCCGCCGAGGTCCTCAACACCTACCCGCCCGGCGAACTGGTCCGGATCCTGCGCACCTACGGCGAGGAGCGCTTCGCCCGGAAGATCGTCGACGCGATCGTCAAGGAACGCGCGAAGGAACCGTTCACCACCAGCGCCCGGCTGGTCGAACTGATCCGGGAGGCGCTCCCGCAGGCCGCCAAGCGCACCGGCGGCAACCCCGCCAAACGGACCTTCCAGGCCCTGCGCATCGAGGTCAACGGAGAGCTCGCCGTCCTGGAACGGGCCATCCCGGCGGCCGTGGCCGCCCTCGCCGTCGGCGGGCGGATCGCCGTGCTGTCCTACCACTCACTGGAGGACCGGCTGGTCAAGCAGGTCTTCGCGGCCGGCGCCACCAGCACCGCGCCCCCCGGCCTGCCCGTCGTCCCGGAGCGCTACCAGCCCCGCCTGCAACTGCTCACCCGCGGCGCCGAACTGCCGTCCGCCGAGGAGGTGGCCGTCAACCGCCGCGCCGCCCCGGCCCGGCTGCGCGCCGCGATGCGCATCCGGGAGGACGTCTCGTGAGCCCCGCGCGGCGGCGCCGGGTGTTCGGGCGGCTCTGGCCGTCCGGGCGCAACACCGCGGCCCGCACCCCCTTCGTCCTGCTGGTGGTCGTCCTGCTGGCCGGCGGCCTGATCTCGCTGCTGCTGCTGAACGCCGCCGTCAACCAGGGCGCGTTCCAGCTGGCCAAGCTCAAGCGGGAGACCACCGACCTGACCGACCAGGAGCAGGCCCTCCAGCAGGAGGTCGACCAGGAGTCGGCGCCCGACGCGCTGGAGCGCCGGGCGCGCGAGCTGGGCATGGTGCCCGGCGGCACCCCGGCCTTCCTCGGCCCGGACGGCCGCGTCGTGGGGGTGCCAGGAGACACCGGGGCCGCGCCGGACGCGGCCACCCCGCCCGCCGCCGACCTGCCCAGCCCCGCCGACGCCTCGGTCGCTCCCGCCCCCTCGGCCGCCGCGCCGCCCAGGCGGCAGCCCGGGCGGCCGGCCGTGCCGCAGCCGGCCAGGACCACCGGAAGATGACGTGACGAGCCGGAAGGTGACGCAATGACCGGTCAGCCGCCGCACCGCGGGTCGCCGGCCCGCCCGGACCCGCGCGCCGCGCGCCGGCCCGCCGCGCCGGGCCAGCCGCCCCCGCTGCGCCTGGGGCGCCCCCGCCCCCGGCTGCGCCTGGTCAGCCTGCTGTTCACGCTGGTCCTGGTGGCCTTCACCATCCGGCTGCTCCAGGTGCAGGTCATCGACTCCGCCGCCTACGCGGCCAAGGCCGACATCAACCGCTACCAGCCCGTCGAGCTGCCCGCCGAGCGCGGCGCCATCACCGACCGCGACGGCGTGCTGCTGGCGACGAGCGTGGACGCCTACGACATCACCGCCGACCCGTATCTGTTCACCCCCGAGCAGGCCAAGGTCGACGACGCCCCCGAGCAGGCCGCCAAGCTGCTCGCCCCGCTGCTGGACGGCGACGAGGACACCATCGCCCGGCAGCTGTCCACCCCGCACTCCCGCTATGTGGTGCTGGCCCGCGGCCAGTCCCCGCAGGTGTGGAACCACATCAAGCAGCTGAGGAACTCCCTGGCCGCGCAGGCCGCCCCGCACGGCGCCCCCGGCGTGCTGGCCGGCGTCCTCGCCCAGTCCACCAGCAAGCGGATCTACCCGGCCGGCGACCTCGCCGCCGGGGTGCTGGGCTTCGTCAACTCCCAGCAGCAGGGCTCCGGCGGCCTGGAGGCCGAGCTGAACAAGGAGCTCAGCGGCACCCCGGGCCGGATGACCTACGCCCAGTCCGGCGGCGAGCTCATCCCGTCCGCCGGGATCCAGGAACAGCCCGCCGTCCCCGGCACCACCGTGGAGCTCACCCTGGACCGGGACATCCAGTGGGCCGCCCAGAGCGCCATCAGCCAGCAGGTCGCGGCCTCCCGCGCGGACCGCGGCTATGTGATCGTCCAGGACGCGCGCAACGGCCAGATCCTGGCCATGGCCGACGCTCCGGGCTTCGACCCCAACGACGTCGCCCACGCCGACCCCGCAGCGCTCGGCAACGCGGCCCTCCAGGACGCCTACGAGCCCGGATCGGTCAGCAAGCTGATGTCCATGGCCGCCATCCTCAACGAGGGCGTGGCCACCCCCGAGACCCACGTCGTGGTCCCCGGCACCCTCCAGCGCGGCGACCGGGTCTTCCACGACGACGTCGACCACGGCACCTGGGACCTCACCCTCAACGGCGTCCTGGCCAAGTCCAGCAACATCGGGACCATCCTGGCCACCGGCCAGCTCGGGCGCGACCAGCAGCAGGCCGACCAGGTGCTGTACTCCTATCTGAAGAAGTTCGGGATAGGAGATCCGACGGGGCTCGGCTTCCCCGGCGAGACCCGCGGCATCCTCGCCCGGCCCCAGGACTGGAGCACCTCGCAGCAGTACACGATCCCGTTCGGTCAGGGCCTGTCGGTCAACGCCATGCAGGCGACATCCATCTACTCCACCATCGCCAACGGCGGGGTGCGGGTGCAGCCGACCCTGGTGCGGGGCACCACCGGCCCCGACGGCCGCTACACGCCCGCCCCGGCGCCCGCCACCACCCGGGTGGTCAGCGACAGGACGGCGCGGACACTGGCGCAGATGCTGGAGTCGGTGGTCGGCAGCGAGCAGGGCACCGGCGTCAAGGCCCGCATCCCCGGCTACCTGGTCGCGGGCAAGACCGGCACCGCCAACCGGGTGGATCCGGCCACCGGACGCTACCGCGGCTACACCGCCTCGTTCATGGGCTTCGCCCCGGCCGACAACCCGCGCGTCACGGTCTCCTGCGTGATCCAGAACCCGACCGTGGGCAGCTACTTCGGCGGCAGCATCTGCGGCCCGGTCTTCAAGCAGGTCATGGAGTTCGCCCTGAAGACCCTCCAGGTCCCGCCCACCGGGGCGGCGCCGGCGAGCATCCCCGTCGAGTTCGGGACGGGCAAGCGGTGACCGGGATCACACCGGACACCGGGCCGGCGCCGGGCCGCCCGGCCCCTTTTCGCCCCGACCCCGGCCCGACCGGTAACCTCACCGCCGTGCCACACGCTGATCAGTCCCCTGCACGGCAGGACGCCCCCGGGAACAGCCCGGGCCCGCCCCGCCCGACCGAGGTCCGCCCCAAACCGCCCGCGGAACTGGCCGAGCAGCTCGGCCTGGCGGCCCCCGGCGGGGGAGAACCCGTCACCGGCATCACCCACGACTCGCGGGCCGTGCGCCCCGGCGACCTCTACGCGGCCCTGCCCGGCGCCCGCTTCCACGGCGCCGACTTCACCGCCCAGGCCGCCGAGCGCGGCGCGGTGGCCGTCCTGACCGACGCGGACGGACGCGAGCGCGCCGCCGCCGCCGGGCTGCCGGTCCTGGTGGTGGACGACCCGCGCTCCCGGATGGGCGCCCTCGCCGCCGCCGTCTACGACGAGCCGGGCCGCGACCTGCTGCTGATCGGCATCACCGGCACCTCGGGCAAGACCACCACCGCCTATCTCGTCGAAGGCGGCCTGCGCGCCCGGTACGGGCAGCACACCGGGCTGATCGGCACCGTCGAGTCGCGGATCGGCGACGAGCGGCTCAAGAGCGAGCGCACCACCCCCGAGGCCACCGACCTGCAGGCCCTCTTCGCGGTGATGCGCGAACGCGCGGTGCGGGCGGTCGCCATGGAGGTCTCCAGCCACGCCCTGGTGCTCGGCCGGGTGGACGGCGCGGTCTTCGACGTCGCCGTCTTCACCAACCTCAGCCCGGAACACATGGAGTTCCACCGGGACATGGAGGACTACTTCCAGGCCAAGGCGCAGCTGTTCACCCCGCGCCGCAGCCGCCTGGGCGTGGTCAACATCGACGACGCCTACGGCCGCCGGCTGGCCCGCGAGGCGTCGGTGCCCGTCGTCACCTACTCCGCCGAGGGCGACCCGGACGCCGACTGGCGCGCCGAGAACGTCACCGTCGGCCCGCTGGGCAGCACCTTCACCGCGGCCGGCCCGCACGGCGAGCGGATTCCCGCCACCGCGCCGCTGCCCGGCCCGTTCAACGTCGCCAACGCGCTGGCCGCGATCGCCGCCCTGACCGCCGCCGGGATCGACCCGCAGACCGCCGCCGACGGCGTCGCCGCGGTCCCCGGCGTGCCCGGCCGCCTGGAGCGCGTCGACGCCGGCCAGCCGTACCTGGCGGTCGTCGACTACGCCCACAAGACCGACGCGGTGGAGTCCGTGCTGCGCGCGCTGCGCAAGGTCACCAAGGGCCGGCTGCACATCGTGCTGGGCTGCGGCGGCGACCGCGACCGCCACAAGCGCGGCCCGATGGGCGCCGCCTGCGCCCGGCTCGCCGACACCGCCGTCCTCACCTCGGACAACCCGCGGTCGGAGGACCCCCTCGCCATCCTCGCCGCGATGCTGGCCGGCGCCGCCGAGGTGCCGGCGCACGAACGCGGCCAGGTGACGGTCGAGCCGGACCGCGCCGCGGCCATCGCGGCCGCCGTCGCCCGCGCCGAGCCCGGTGACACGGTGCTGGTCGCGGGCAAGGGCCATGAGCAGGGTCAGGACATCGCCGGAGTGGTACGCCCCTTCGACGACCGGGAGGTGCTGCGCGAGGCGATCCGCAAGACGGTCGGCCCGCAGCCGCAACACCAAGCGAAGGACCAGGACCAGCAGTGATCGCACTCACCCTCGCCGAGGTCGCGCAGGCTGTCGGCGGGAGCATGTACGACATACCCGACCCGAGTCGGCCGGTCACCGGCCCGGTGGTCATCGACTCCCGCCAGGTGGAGCCCGGCGCCCTGTTCGCCGCGCTGCCCGGGGAGCGCGTGGACGGGCACGACTACGCACGGCAGGCGGTGGCGGACGGCGCCGTCGCGGTGCTGGCCGCCCGTCCCGTCGGCGTGCCCGCCATCGTCGTCGACGACGTGCGGGACGCGCTCGGCGCCCTCGCCAAGCACGTCATCGAGCGGCTCGGCACCGCCGTGGTGGCCCTGACCGGCTCGGCGGGCAAGACCAGCACCAAGGACCTGATCGCGCAGCTGCTGCAGCGCCTCGGCCCGACGGTGTGGACGCCCGGCTCCCTCAACAACGAGATCGGGCTGCCGCTGACCGCGCTGCGCGCCACCGGGGACACCCGGCACCTGGTGCTGGAGATGGGCGCCCGCGGCATCGGCCACATCGCCTACCTCACCGGGCTGACCCCGCCCCGGATCGGTGCCGTCCTCAACGTCGGCACCGCGCACATCGGCGAGTTCGGCGGCCGCGAGCAGATCGCCCAGGCCAAGGGCGAGCTGGTGGAGGCGCTGCCGGAGGCCGCCGCGGGCGGTGTCGCCGTGCTCAACGCCGACGACCCGCTGGTGAAGGCCATGGCGGCCCGCACCAAGGCTCGTGTCGTGCTGTTCGGCGAGGCCGACGACGCCGAGGTGCGGGCCGAGGATGTCCGCCTCGACGACAGCGGACGCCCGGTCTTCACGCTCAGAACACCCTCCGGGTGCGCCCAGGTGACCTTGCGCCTGTACGGTGAGCACCACGTGTCGAACGCGCTCGCCGCAGCCGCGGTCGCCGGTGAACTCGGCATGCCCGTCGCGGAGATCGCCTCAGCGCTGTCCGCGGCAGGGACACTGTCGCGCTGGCGGATGGAGGTCGTCGAGCGGCCGGACGGTGTGACGGTCGTCAACGACGCCTACAACGCCAACCCGGAATCCATGAGGGCCGCGCTGCGCGCGCTGGCCGCCATGGGCAAGGGACGCCGCACGTGGGCGGTGCTCGGCGAGATGGCCGAACTCGGCGGGGAGTCCTTCGCCGAGCACGACGCGATCGGGCGGCTCGCCGTCCGGCTCAACGTCAGCAAGCTCGTGGCCGTAGGCGGCCAGGCGGCCGCCTGGCTGGACGCGGGCGCCAAGAACGAGGGTTCGTGGGGTGAGGAGTCGGTGCACGTGTCCGACGCGGAGGCGGCGATCGACCTGTTGCGCAGCGAAGTGCGCCCGGGGGACGTCGTGCTGGTGAAGGCATCGAGGGCCATCGGTCTGGAGCGCGTCGCAGCCGCGCTCCTGGACGGCGCCGAGGGCGAGGTCGCCGCCCGATGAAGCAGATCCTCGTCTCCGGTGTGCTCGGCCTGTTCCTGTCGCTGATCGGCACCCCGCTGCTGATCAAGCTGCTGGCCAGCAGGGGATACGGCCAGTTCATCCGTGACGACGGCCCGAAGGCCCACCACAGCAAGCGCGGCACCCCGACGATGGGCGGCATCGCCTTCATCATCGCCACGCTGCTCGCCTACGCGCTGACGAAGATCATCACCGCGGACAAGCCGACCATGTCCGGCCTGCTGGTGCTCTTCCTGTTCGCCGGCATGGGCCTGGTGGGCTTCCTGGACGACTACATCAAGATCGTCAAGCAGCGCAGCCTGGGTCTGCGGGCCAAGGCGAAGATGGCCGGCCAGTTCATCGTCGGCATCGCCTTCGCCGTGCTGGCGCTGAACTTCCCCGACGCCCGCGGCGCCACCCCGGCGTCCACCAAGCTCTCCTTCACCCAGGACTTCGGCTGGTCCCTGGGCCCGGTGATCTTCGTGATCTGGGCGCTGTTCATGATCCTGGCGATGTCCAACGGCGTGAACCTCACCGACGGTCTGGACGGCCTGGCCACCGGCGCCTCGGTGATGGTCTTCGCCTCCTACACCGTCATCGGCGTGTGGCAGTACGGCCAGTCCTGCGCCAACCCGCTCACCGCGGGCCCGGGCTGCTACGAGGTACGCGATCCCCTCGACCTCGCGGTGGTGGCGGCGGCCCTGATGGGTGCCTGCTTCGGCTTCCTGTGGTGGAACACCTCGCCCGCCAAGATCTTCATGGGCGACACCGGCTCCCTGGCCCTCGGCGGCGCCCTCGCGGGCCTGGCGATCCTGTCCCGCACCGAGCTGCTGCTGGCCATCCTCGGCGGCCTGTTCGTCCTGATCACCCTGTCCGTGGTGATCCAGGTCGGTTCCTTCCGGCTCACCGGCCGCCGGGTGTTCCGCATGGCGCCACTCCAGCACCACTTCGAACTCAAGGGCTGGAGCGAAGTGCTGGTGGTGGTCCGGTTCTGGATCATCCAGGGCATGTGCATGGCCATCGGGCTCGGCCTGTTCTACGCGGGCTTCAAGGCCGCCCAGTGAGCGCCTTCACCGGCCGGCACGTCACCGTCGCCGGGCTGGGGGTGAGCGGCAGCAGCGCCGCCCGCGCCCTGGCCCGGCTCGGGGCCGCCGTCACCGTCGTCGACGGCGGCGACGGGGAACGGCAGCGCCGCGGCGCCGCCGAGCTGGAGGCGGCCGGGATCACCGTCCGCCTCGGCGACGGGGACACCCTGCCCAAGGGCACCGACCTGGTCGTCACCTCGCCGGGCTGGAAGCCCGGCAGCCCGCTGTTCGCGGCCGCCGCCGAGGCCGGGGTGGAGGTGTGGGGCGATGTGGAGCTCGCCTGGCGGCTCCGCGGCCCCGACGCGGCCCCCTGGCTGGCGGTCACCGGCACCAACGGCAAGACCACCACCGTCCAGATGCTGGCCGCCATGCTGCGCGCCGCGGGCCTGCGCACGGCCGCGGTCGGCAACATCGGCACGCCCATCGTGGACGTGGTGCTCTCCGGCGAGCCCTACGACGTCCTGGCCGTGGAGCTGTCGAGCTACCAGCTGCACTGGGCGCCCTCGCCGCGCGCCCACTCCGCCGCGGTGCTCAACCTCGCGCCGGACCACCTCGACTGGCACGGCTCCATGGCCGCCTACGCCGCCGACAAGGGCCGCATCTACGAGGGCAACCAGGTCGCCTGCGTCTACAACCGCGCCGACCCGGCCACCGAGGCCCTGGTGCGGGAGGCCGACGTCGAGGAGGGCTGCCGGGCGGTCGGCTTCACCCTCGGCGCGCCCGGCCTGTCCGAGCTGGGCGTGGTGGACGGCGTCCTGGTGGACCGCGCCTTCACCGAGAACCGGCAGACCCACGCCCAGGAACTCGCCGAGGTCGCCGACATCACCCCGCCGGCCCCCCACAACATCGCCAACGCGCTGGCGGCCGCGGCGCTGGCCAGGGCGTTCGGCGTGCCGCCCGCCGCGGTGCGCGACGGCCTGCGGTCCTTCCGCCCGGACGCCCACCGCATCGCGGACGTCGGCACGGTGGACGGCGTGGCGTACGTCGACGACTCCAAGGCCACCAACACCCACGCCGCCCAGGCGTCGCTCGCCGCCTACGAGCACAGCGTGTGGATCGCCGGCGGCCTGGCCAAGGGCGCGACCTTCGACGACCTGGTGGCGTCCGCCGCGTCGCGGCTGCGCGGGGTGGTGCTGATCGGGGCGGATCGCGCCCTGATCGGCGAAGCACTCGCGCGACACGCCCCGCAGGTCCCGGTGGTGGACCTGGACCGGACCGACACTGGGGCGATGGCGGCCGCGGTGCGGGCCGCCAGGGAACTCGCCCGGCCCGGCGACACCGTCCTGCTGGCCCCGGCCTGCGCCTCGATGGACATGTTCGCCGACTACAAGGCACGCGGCGACGCCTTCGCCGCCGCGGTGCGCGAGCTGCGGCCCGGTGGCGCGGGCACCGCAGACGACGACAACCAGTAGCCGGACTCCCCGCGCCGCCGAGGGGCCCCGGCGCGACGCTTCCGATGGAGGGGACGCGCATGACGGCCGACCGTCCTGCCGCCCGCAGCCAGCACAGCCGCCCCCGCCCGCCGTCGGCCGCGGGGGCGGCCCGCACGCTGCCCGGTGAACCGGCCGTGACCCGGCCATCCCGCCCACCCCGGCCGGCCCTGCCGGCGCCGAAGCCACCCGAGGGCCGGCCGGTCCTCCCCGGTGCCCGTCCCGGGCCCCGCCCCGGCGGCCTGGGCGCCCTCGTGGAGCAGGTCCGCCGGGCCTGGGACCGCCCGCTGACCGCCTACTATCTGATCATCGGCGGCAGTCTGCTGATCATCGTGCTGGGCCTGGTGATGGTCTTCTCCGCCTCGCAGATCAAGGCGCTGCAGAACGGCCTGCCGTCCACGTACTTCTTCCGCAAGCAGCTGCTCGCCGCGGCGATCGGGGCGGTGCTGCTGGTGCTCGCGGCGCGCATGCCGATCCGGATGCACCGGGCGCTGGCCTATCCGCTGCTTGCCGGATCGGTTTTCCTCATGGCGCTGGTCCAGGTGCCGGGGATAGGGAAGGTCGTCAACGGCAACCGCAACTGGCTGTCGGTCGGCGGGCCGTTCCAGATCCAGCCCAGCGAGTTCGGCAAGCTCGCCCTGGTGCTGTGGGGCGCCGACCTGCTGGCCCGCAAGTACGACCGGCGGCTGCTGACCCAGTGGAAGCACCTGCTGGTCCCCCTGGTGCCCGTCACCATGCTGATCCTCGGGCTGATCCTGCTCGGCGGCGACATGGGCACCGCGATCGTCCTCACCGCCATGCTCTTCGGCCTGCTGTGGCTGGCCGGGGCCCCCACCAAGCTGTTCACCTCGGTGCTCGCGGTCGCCGGCGCGCTGGCGCTGCTGCTGATCAAGACCAGCCCGCACCGGATGTCCCGGCTGGCCTGCATCGGCGCCACCGACCCCGGACCGAACGACCAGTGCTGGCAGGCGGTGCACGGGATCTATGCCCTCGCCTCCGGCGGATGGTTCGGTTCCGGCCTGGGTGCGAGTGTGGAGAAATGGGGCCAACTACCCGAACCGCACACCGACTTCATCTTCGCCGTGACCGGGGAGGAACTCGGACTGGCGGGGACGCTGTCGGTGCTCGGTCTTTTCGCGGCTCTAGGCTATGCGGGTATCCGCGTGGCCGGACGCACGGAGGACCCCTTCGTCAGGTTCGCCGCGGGAAGCGTGACCACCTGGATCATGGCCCAGGCCGTGATCAACATCGGGTCGGTGCTCGGCCTGCTGCCGATCGCCGGCGTCCCGCTCCCGCTGTTCTCCTACGGGGGGTCGGCCCTGCTGCCGACCATGTTCGCGATCGGGCTGATGATCTCCTTCGCCAGGAGCGAGCCCGGCGCGAGGGCGGCCCTGGCCGCGCGGGGGGCTGGGCCTTTCCCAGGGGCAATGACACGGAGCATGCGACGGCTCGTCAGAAGGCGACCGTCCAGGAAGCGGTGAATTTCGGTGCATGTCGTTCTCGCCGGCGGAGGCACCGCCGGCCACATCGAGCCCGCGCTCGCGCTCGCGGACGCCCTGCGCAGGCAGGACCCGACGGTGGGGGTCACCGCGCTGGGCACGGAGCGCGGCCTGGAGACCCGTCTCGTACCGGAACGCGGCTACGAACTGGCCCTGATCCCCGCGGTCCCCCTGCCCCGGAGGCCCACCCCCGAGCTGATCACCGTCCCCGGCCGGCTGCGCGGCACCATCAAGGCCGCCGAGCAGGTCCTGGAGCGCACCAAGGCCGACTGCGTGATCGGCTTCGGCGGCTATGTGGCGCTGCCCGGCTACCTGGCCGCCAAGCGCCTCGGGGTGCCGATCGTGGTCCACGAGGCCAACGCCCGCCCCGGGCTCGCCAACAAGATCGGCTCGCGCTACACCGACTTCGTCGCGGTCAGCACCCCCGACAGCAAGCTGCGGCACGCCCGCTACATCGGCATCCCGCTGCGCCGCTCCATCGCCACCCTGGACCGCGCCGCCGCCCGCCCCGAGGCCCGCGCCTACTTCGGTCTCGACCCCAACCTGCCCACCCTGCTGGTCTCCGGCGGCTCCCAGGGCGCCCGGCGGCTGAACGAGGTCGTCCAGGCCGTCGCGCCCCGGCTCCAGCGGTCCGGCATCCAGATCCTGCACGCGGTCGGCCCGAAGAACGAACTGCCGCCCGCCGACAGCATGCCGGGCATGCCGCCGTACAACCCGGTGCCGTACATCGACCGGATGGACCTCGCCTACGCCGCCGCCGACATGATGCTGTGCCGGGCCGGCGCCATGACGGTGGCCGAGCTGTCCGCGGTGGGCCTGCCGGCCGCGTACGTGCCCCTGCCGATCGGCAACGGCGAGCAGCGCCTGAACGCCCAGCCGCTGGTCAAGGCGGGCGGCGGTCTGCTGGTCGACGACGCCGAGCTGACCGCCGACTGGGTGCTCGGCAACGTCGTGCCGGTGCTCACCAACCCCAACCGCCTGTACGAGATGTCGCGTGCCGCCGCCGACTTCGGCCGCCGCGACGCGGACGAACTGCTCGTCGGCATGGTGCACCAGGCCGTGGCCGCCGGCCGGGCAGGATAGGACGTCCAGGCGCCCGCGACGGACGGACGGCCGACAGGGCTGACGGGGCTGACGGGACCGACTGGACCGACTGGACCGACAGGGCCGCCTGGACCGCCTGGACCGACGGGGCCGACGGGGCCGACGAGAACGAGGAGCACGGTGTGGCCGGACCGACGACAGCACGGCGAGGGGATCGCGGTCTGCCGTCGGCCCGGCCACGGCCGCCTGCGCCCGGTGCGGCCCGCCGCCGGAGGATCTCCCGCCGCAGGGCGCTGGCGGCTCTCATCGCGGTCTCCCTGCTTGCCGGAGCCGCCATGTACCTGCTCTACGGATCGCCGTGGCTGCGGGTTCGGCAGGTGCGGGTCTCCGGTACCCGGATACTGACGCCGCGGCAGGTCCAGGCGGCCGCCGGGGTGGGGTACGGCACCCCGCTGGCCTCGGTGGACACCGCGGTGCTCGCCGCCCGACTGACGGCCGCGCTGCCGAGAATCGCCTCGGTGGACGTGGAACGTTCCTGGCCGAACGCGCTGAGTCTGAAAGTCGTCGAGCGAACTGCGAAAGTCGTTCTGAAAAGCGGCGGAAACTTCATCGAAGTGGACGCGAACGGCATCCGTTATGCGACGGACGGGACGGCCCCGCCGGGTGTCCCGCTTGTCGAAATGGCGGCGGCTGCCGGGGACGGCCCGCAGGCGTCCAGCAACCGCTATTTCGGAACGGACCGGCTGGTGCACGCCGCCGTCCAGGTCGCCGCGGATCTGCCCGCGCCGGTGCAGAAGCAGGCGCGGACCATCACCGTGCGCTCCTGGGATTCCATCTCGCTCCAACTGCCCGGCGGCCGCACGGTGATGTGGGGCAGCTGCGAGCAGGGCCCCCAGAAGGCGGCGGCGCTGCTCGCCCTGATGAAAGCGGCTCCGGCGGCCGCCCACTACGACGTCAGTTCGCCCGTTGCGCCCGCCGTGTCGGGGAGTTGACGTAGCGCCGGATTCGCGACACCCTGGTTCGCTCGGATCAGGGATGATCACATAGGGTCAAAAGAAAAGCGGGAGGTTCGGCGTGTTCGTTGAACGGGAACCGCTTGTCGACTTAGTGTCCTGTCCCAACGGGCACGTGGAACAGACATACTGGTAACCCTAAACCTCAGGTTTAGGGTTCGGGTCGGCGTCCGGACCGTCCCATCGGCATACGTCGGCGCAGCGCACTCCGCGCGGCGGCGACAGGTAATCGAGGCGAGAGGCCTTCGACGTGGCAGCACCGCAGAACTACCTCGCAGTCATCAAGGTCGTCGGTATCGGCGGCGGTGGCGTGAACGCCATCAACCGGATGATCGAGGTCGGTCTCAAAGGCGTCGAGTTCATCGCGATCAACACCGATGCACAGGCCCTGCTGATGAGCGACGCCGACGTCAAGCTCGACGTCGGCCGCGAGCTCACCCGCGGCCTCGGCGCCGGTGCCAACCCGGACGTCGGCCGCAAGGCCGCCGAGGACCACCGCGAGGAGATCGAGGAGGTGCTCAAGGGCGCCGACATGGTCTTCGTCACGGCGGGCGAGGGCGGCGGCACCGGCACCGGCGGCGCCCCGGTGGTGGCCAACATCGCCCGCTCGCTGGGCGCGCTGACCATCGGCGTGGTGACCCGCCCGTTCACCTTCGAGGGCCGCCGCCGCGCCAACCAGGCCGAGGACGGCATCGCCCAGCTGCGCGACGAGGTCGACACCCTCATCGTCATCCCCAACGACCGGCTGCTGTCGATCTCCGACCGCCAGGTCAGCGTGCTCGACGCCTTCAAGTCGGCCGACCAGGTCCTGCTCTCCGGTGTCCAGGGCATCACCGATCTGATCACCACACCGGGCCTGATCAACCTGGACTTCGCCGACGTCAAGTCCGTGATGTCCGAGGCAGGGTCGGCGCTGATGG
>JBEHXI010000101.1:0-23544 GCA_048498775.1 Actinomycetota bacterium
GATGTTTCCGATTGGTTAAACCGTGGGATTCGACGGATTCCGTTGTTTGATCTGCCTCTGAATGCTCGATCCGTAGCGTTTGCGCACTCCCCGGGGCCCTTCGGCCTCCGGAGCCCCGCCGCCCGGCCCGTCCCCGGCCGGCCCGGACGGCTCCCCCGCACGTCACGGCACACGCCTGCCGCCGCCGCCCGGAGGCGGCGGCGGCAGGCGTGTGCCGTTGAGGTGTTCCGGCGGGATCAGTGCCCGTCGGCCACGATGGAGCCCACCCGCTCACCGAGCGAGGGGTCGCGCCGGGTCAGCACCAGCGCGTACAGCACCGACAGGACCAGTGCCGTCAGGGCAGCGTACGGGAACCAGTCGTACGGTGCCGGCTGCCCCGGCTTGACCAGGTAGTACAGCGGCACCAGGATCGCCGCCGCACCGAGCACCGGCAGCAGCAGGTGCTTGACGAGGTGGAACTCCTGCGGGCGGTAGCGCCGGTAGTACACCGGCAGGGCGATGTTGGACGCCAGGTAGACCAGCAGCACCAGGATGGTGCCCATGGTGGACGACTCGGCGAAGAAGGTCACCGGATCCATCGACCCGTGCCCCCCGACCAGGTGGCCCAGCCCCCAGCCGCCGATGATCAGCAGGGAGATCGCCACGAAGGTGAAGATCGCCTTGCTCGGGGTGCGCCGGGTGGGGTGCACCGCGCCGATGAAGGACGGCAGCAGGCCCTCACGCCCGGCGTTGAACACCAGTCGCGCCTGGGAGTTGGTGCCCGCGATCAGCGCGCCGATGGTGGAGGTGAGCCCGGCGATGTAGGCGAGGAAGGCGAAGACGCCGAGCGTGCCCTGGGCGACGTCGATGAACGGGATCTGCGAGGCACCCAGCTTCTGCACGTCGTAGCCGAAGCCGGTGACGGTGGCGTACGAGAACAGCACATAGCCCACCGACATGATCGCCACGGAGGAGAAGACCGCCCGGCCCACGTTGCGGCGCGGGTTCTCCGTCTCCTCGGCGAGCGCCGCCGAGTTCTCCCAGCCGATGAACAGGTACACCGCCAGCGGGAAGCCCTCGGCGAGCCCCTGGAAACCTCCGGTGATGTGGCCGGGCCGGAACGGGTCCAGCGACAGGTGCCCGGCGTGCGTGACGATGGCGGCGATCGAGACCACCACCAGCACCAGCATCTCCACGCCGAAGAAGAAGCCGGCGAGCTTGGTGGACACCGCGATGCCGCGGATCATCAGGGCCACCGACAGGCCGGTCAGCACCAGCGTCCAGACGATCCAGGGGATGTCCACGCCCAGGTAGTGGGCGATGGTGATCTGCAGGAAGCCGCCGGACATCGCGATGACGGAGGCCATGGCGATGATGTAGCCGAGGCCCGCGAGGATCGCGGTGGCCACCGCGCTGGTGGGGCCGAACGCCTTGCCGACGAAGGTGATGAAGCCGCCCGCCGAGGGGTGCGCCTTGGAGAACTGCGCGAGGGTGTTGCCGAGCAGCGCGACCGCCACACCGGCCGCCACGATCGTCAGCGGTGAGGCGACGCCCGCGGTGGTGGCCAGGAAGGCGAAGCCGAAGAAGAAGCTCATGGCCGGGCCGATGTTGGCCATGGTGGCGGCGGCGATGTCGACCATGCCCAGGGCGCCGCCGCGCAGCCGCTGGTGCTCCCGTGCGGGGGCCGGGGACGTGGTTTCGGTGGACGTCGGACCTGTGCCGAGTTCGGACATGGGATCTCCTTCGCAGCCGGGGCGCCGTTGCGGGCTGTGTGGCGTGCCCGGCGCCGTACTCAGGGCTGACGGGCCGGACCGGTGCCCACGGAGCTGTCCCGTGGGATGACGCGGCGAAAATAGTTCATGGTGATCGGGTTAGACAAGGGGGTAGATGCCGCGCACCCCCGGGAGGCGTCCCGGAAGCCGCGGTACGCGTTATGTCCCCGGGCCGCCGGCCCCTTACGCGTGGCGCCGCCGGTCCGCCGGACTCAGTGGGCGCACCGGCCGCGGTGGGACTTCAGCGCGGCGACCGCCGCGGCCATCTCGCCCCGCTCCAGGGCGGCCAGCAGATCGCGGTGGGAGGCGTTGCGGGCCCGCAGGCCGGCCAGGGACGGGGCGGGCGCCAGCAGGCTGAGCCGGCCCAGCAGGTCCGCGACCCGCTCGCGCAGCGCCGCGTCACCGAGGACCTCCGCGAGCTGCAGATGGAACCGCGTCTCCAGGCGCAGCAGCTCACCCGGCTCGGCCGGGGCGTCCATCGCCTCGGCCAGCGCGCGCAGCGGCGCCAGCGGGGCGGCGCCGACCTCCCCGGCGCGCAGCGCGACCATGCCGCACTCCAGCAGCAGGTGGAAGTCCTCCAGCGGCTCCGCCTCGTCCGGATCGTGGTGCACCGCGGCCACCGCCGCCCAGTCCTGGGCGACGAACGTCCCGCCCCCACGGCCCCGGCGCCGGTCCAGCAGCCCGTCCTGGCACATCGTCTCCAGGGCCCGGCGGACGGTGATCTCACTGATCCCGAGGGAGTCGGCGATGATGCCGACGTCCGGCAGCCGGTCGCCGGGGGCCAGCTCCGACAGGTGCACGCGCAGCGCGATTCTGGACCGCACCAGGTCGGCCCTGGTCTGGCCCCCGGGCGTCCGGGGGCCGAACGACACAACGGCCGGCCGGGCGCGCTCCGCCACCGCCTGCTCGTACGGCCCGAACTTGCCGGATGGGTTCGCCACACGCTCACCCTAATGTGGGCGCGGCGCGCCGATCAGGGGGCGGCGCCCAACCGGTTCCGGCGGCGCTCAGGAGACGACGCTCGGCCGGCCGTGCCGGCGGCGGTCGGGGGCGGCGCTCAACCGGCCATCACGACATGGACGGAGACGGTGAAGGTACGGCTGCCGGGCGGGCAGGCCATCGCCTCGCCGCAGCTGCTGCGTTGCGCGGTCAGCGTGGCCGTCCCGGCCCGCTCGGCGGTGTACCGGGCCCGCATGACGCCGCAGCCGGAGCCCGGGTGGCAGTTCGTCCCCGGGACGCCGGCCGGGGTCCCGAGCGGGACCAGCACCCGCTCCGCGCTGTCGTGCGGCGCGGACCAGTAGGTGCTGTGCAGATCGAGTTCGACGACGCGCCCCACCCCGACCGTGACCGTCCGGCCCGCCGCGTGCTCGTCCAGGACGACGGGCGACCCCGGCGACGGGGCGCCGGCCGGGCTGCCCGGGGCCGAGGCGCCGGTGGACCCGCCGGTGGAGTGGGCCGGTGCCGGGGTGGCGGCGGGGGCGCCGGAGCAGCCGGCCAGCCCGGCGGCGAGCAGGCAGACGAGGGCGGCGGCGGTGGACGCGGTCGTGCCGGGAGCGGAGCGGCGGGGAAGGTGCGGCATGGAGGCTTCCTCTGCTGGGTGTCGGCGGGTGCGGCTTCCGCGCCGTCCGGACGGGCCGGGCCGGCGCGGCCGGTGGTGGCCATGGGACGGCGCGGCCCCCGGGCCGGTTCCGCGATCCGCCGGGTCCGGTGTCCCGGCCCACCCGGAATCCTGGCCCGGCGGCCGCCGGCCGGCCACGGGAACGGCGCGGACGGGTGGCGTGGCGAAGGCGGCCGGTGGGGCGGGAGGTGCCGGACTGGCACAATGAGGCCGGACGTTGCGGAGCGTGATGAACGGTGCGGGTGGCGCGGTGAGGCGCGTGCTGCTGGCCGTGGGCGGCGCGGTGCTGCTCGTGGTCGGCCTGGTGCTGCTGGCGCTGCCCGGCCCGGGGATGCTGCTGGTGCTCGCCGGCCTGATCGCGCTGTCGGCCGCCTTCCCCCGGCTGGAACGCCGCCTGGCGCCGGTGCGGGATCAGGCGATGCGGGCGGCCGACAGCAGTGTCTCCTCACCGCTGCGCATCGCGGGATCCGCGCTGGTCGGCGGCGTGCTCATCGGAGCGGGCGTGGTGTGGGGCCGGACGCCGGACCTTCCCTTCGGCGGCTGGCCGGCCGGGTCGGCGCTGATCTCCTCCGGGATCGTCCTGCTCGCCCTGCTGGTCTACAGCCGGTGCCGGGCCGGCCGGCGGTCCTGAGGGCCGGCCGTCGTCACGCGGCGTGGGCCGCCAGGCCGTTCGCGCAGCGCTGGATGAAGCGGGCCAGGAAGCCGCGGTAGAGCGCTCCGGTGCCCGGGACGGCCGCCGAGAAGCGGGCCCGCCAGCGGATGTCGGTGCCGGTGGCGGTGGGGACGAGGTCGATGTCGGCGCGGTAGTCGCGCAGCGGCAGGCCGGACAGCAGGACGTACCCGAGCCGCCGGCCGGGGACGAGTTCGACGATCTGCTCGCGGCTGGTGACCAGGCCGGTGCGGAAGACCCGGATGGCGCCGACGCCCTCGGTGGCGGTCGTGCCGGGCTTCTCCAGGGCGAAGGAGCCGATGGGGGACCAGGTGGGCCAGCGGGAGCCGTCGGCGATCCGCTCGTACAGGGTCGCGGCGTCCGCGGGCGAGTGCGCGGTGACGTCGATCGTGAGCGTTCTGCTCTGTACCATGTGGTACATGTACCATGCGGTACATGACAGGTCAACCCTCCGGTCCGCGGGAGCGGCTGCTCGACGCCGCTGTCGCCCACGCCGCCGAACACGGCCTCGGCGAACTCAGCCTCCGCCAACTGGCGGCCGCGCTGGGCACCAGCCACCGCATGCTCGTCTACCACTTCGGGTCCAAGGAGGGGCTGCTGGTGGAGGTGGTGCGGGCGGTGGAGGCCCGGCAGCGCGAGGCGCTGGCCGAGTTGGCCGCCGACGCCCACCTGCCGCTCGCGGAGCAGGCCCGCCGGATGTGGCGGCGCCTGGCCGATCCGGCGCTGTGGGCGCACGAGCGGCTGTTCTTCGAGATCTACGGCCAGGCGCTCCAGGGCAGGCCGCACACCGCGGCCCTGCTCGACGGCATCGTCGACGCCTGGCTCGGGCCGCTGACGGAACTGCACGCCGCCCGCGGACTGCCGCCGGGGCAGGCCAGGGCGGCCGCCCGCCTCGGACTGGCGGCGACCCGGGGACTGCTGCTCGACCTGCTGGCCACCGGCGACCGGGCGGGCGCCGACGAGGCCATGGAGCTGCTCATCCGGCTGTACGAGCAGCTCACGGATGGCGGATCGTGAGGGCGGCCGGCCCGATCAGGGACCTTCGGCCGTAGCCCGGCGCCCTCCCGCGTCCCTAGCGTGCACATCGGCGGGGGAGTGGCGCGGATGTCCGAGGACGGTCCGCTCGGACGGGAAGTGATGGACGTGGCCCTTTTCGCGATGATGAACCCGCACGCGGAGTCGCACCGCGCAGAGCACGCCGGCTGGCTGCGGGCGGCGGTGCTGGGTGCCAACGACGGGCTGGTGTCGACGGCGAGCCTGATGGTCGGTGTCGCCGCGAGCGGGGCGTCGACCGGTGCGGTGGTGACCGCCGGGATCGCCGGGCTGGCGGCCGGGTCGATGGCGATGGCGGCCGGGGAGTACGTGTCGGTCAGCTCCCAGGTCGACGTCGAGCGGGCCGACCGGGCGAAGGAGGAGCGGGAGCTGGCCGAGGATCCCGAGGGCGAACTGGCCGAGCTCACCGGCATCTACCAGGCCCGCGGGGTGCCGGCCGACCTGGCCCGGCAGGTGGCGGTGGCGCTGCACGAGAAGGATCCGTTGGCCGCGCACCTGCGCGACGAGCTGGGACACAGCGAGACGACGGCCGCGCGCCCGCTGCAGGCGGCGCTTGCCTCGGCGGGAAGCTTCCTCGGCGGCGGGCTGGTGCCGTTCCTCGGCCTGCTGGCCGCCGGCGCGGCCGCGCGGCTGTGGCTGATCGTCGGGGTGACCCTGGTGGGGCTGGTCGTCGCCGGGGTGCTGGGGGCGCGGGTGGCGGGCGGCGCGGTGCTGCGCCCGGCGCTGCGGGTGCTGCTCGGCGGTGGGCTGGCGATGCTGGTCACCGCCGCGGTCGGGCAGCTCGCCCACGTGTCGGGGATCTGACCCCCGGAGCCTCGGGGGCTACTGAAAGCCGACGCCCCCTGGAAAGTCCTTCGGCCCTGAAGGACTTTCCGCCCTGAAAGTTTTCGGCCCCCGGCCGCCGCTCGCGGGCGAGTCCTTCTCCGGGACGCACGTGGGCGGCGCCGGGGGCCGCGGGGAACCGCAGGGGTGAAAAGCGTCCTGTTGTGACCCTTGTGGCCGCGAAATCTCCCGGAGCATACTCCGCAATGTTTCAGAAACATACCGGAAGGAGAGATGTCATGCACCTGTTAAGCAACCCCGGGCTGCGGGCGGCGGTGCCGGGACGGCGCCGGACGGCCGCCCTCGCCGCCGGTGCGGCGGCCGCCGTCCTGCTCGGGATCCTCGGCCAGGCGGCACCGGCCCACGCGGCGGGGACCCCGTTGCGCACGCTCGCCGAGGCGAAGGGCCGCTACTTCGGCACCGCCCTGACCGACTCCAACCTGGGCAACTCCACCCTGACCGCCATCGCCGGCACCCAGTTCGACATGGTCACCCCCGGCAACGAGATGAAGTGGGACACCACCGAACCGTCCCAGGGCTCCTTCAACTTCGGCCCCGGCGACCAGATCGTCTCCTTCGCCCAGTCCCACGGCGCCCGGGTGCGCGGGCACAACCTGGTGTGGCACAGCCAGCTGCCCTCCTGGGTCAGCGGCCTGCCCTCGGCCCAGGTCCCGTCCGCGATGGTCAACCACATCACCACCGAGGTGACCCACTACAAGGGCAAGGTCTACTCCTGGGACGTGGTCAACGAGCCGTTCAACGAGGACGGAAGCCTCCGGCAGGACGTCTTCTCGCAGGCGTACGGCGGCTCCGGGTACATCGCCGCGGCGCTGCGGGCGGCGCACGCCGCCGACCCCTCGGCCAAGCTCTACCTCAACGACTACAACATCGAGGGCACCGGGGCGAAGAGCAACGCCATGTACGCCCTGGTCCAGTCGCTGAAGTCGCAGGGCGTGCCCATCGACGGCGTGGGCTTCGAGAGCCACTTCATCCTCGGCCAGGTGCCCTCCAGCCTCCAGAGCAACCTCCAGCGGTTCGCCGCCCTCGGCGTCGACGTCGCCATCACCGAGTTGGACGACCGCATCCAACTCCCGGCCACCAGCGCGAACCTGACCACCCAGGCGGGCGACTACGCGGCGGTGGTCAACGCCTGCCTGGCGGTCTCCCGGTGCGTCGGGGTCAGCCAGTGGGGCGTGGGTGACGCCGACTCGTGGATCCCGAGCGCCTTCCCCGGCTACGGCGCGGCCACCATGTACGACCAGAACTACCAGCCCAAGCCCGCCTACACCGCCACCCAGCACGCGCTCGGCGGCTGAGCGGCCCGCCGGGCTCCCGGACACCGCCCGCCGCCGGATCAGGCCCCGTCCCGCGGCGGGCCGGTGCTCTTGCGGACGACCAGGCTGGTGGCCAGTTCCAGCCGGGTGGCGGTGGACTCCTCGGCGCGCAGCCGCAGCAGCATCTGCGCGGCCTCCTCGGCCATCTGCCGCAGCGGCTGGTGCACGGTGGTCAGCGCCGGGCTGGCCCACTGGGCGATCGGCACGTCGTCGTACCCGACGACCGACAGGTCGTGCGGCACCCGCAGGCCGTGGACCCGCGCCGCCTCCAGCACCCCGAGGGCCTGCAGGTCGCTGCCGGCGAAGACCGCGGTGGGCCGGTCCGGGCGGCCCAGCAGCTCCATGGCCCGGGCGTAGCCGCCCTCGACGTGGAAGTCACCGAAGGTCACCAGGGCCGGATCGACCTCCAGCCCCGCCACGCTCATCGCGGAGCGGAAGCCGTCCAGCCGGGCCAGTGAGCAGAGCATGTCCTCCGGGCCGGTGATGATGGCGATGCGCCGGTGCCCGCACTCGATCAGGTGCCGGGTCGCCGCGAGCCCCCCGGACCAGTTGGCCGAGCCGACCGAGGGCACGTCCGGCTCGGGGTCCCCGGCCGGGTCGATGATGACGAACGGGATGCCGCGGGACCGCAGTTGCTTCTTGAACTCCGCCGGCAGCGTCGAGAAGACCAGGACCACGCCGAGCGGGCGGCGCCGCAGCACCCCCTCGATCCAGCCGGGATCGGGCGCGTGCCGGGTGCCGCTCTCGGTGAGCACCACGCTCGCGCCGTGCTCCTTGGCGACGTTCTCGACCCCGCGGATCAGCTCCATCGCCCAGATGCTGTCCAGCTCGTGGAAGACGATCTCGATCAGTGGCGCCTCGCACGCCGACTTCAGCGTCCGGCGGTAGCCATGGGCCTCCAGCAGCCGTTCCACCCGCATCCGGGTGGGGGCGGACACGTCGTGTCTGCCGTTGAGGACTTTCGAAACTGTCGAAACAGAGACGCCGGCCTTTTCGGCCACCTGGGCCAGGGTGACGCGCCCCGTCTCCTCGTCTTCGCGCATGTTGTGCAGCATAGGGCACGCCTTCAGATAACGCTTTGGACAAGCGATTACGGAGGGTTGACCTCTCCTGGGGTGCGGTCTAGCGTCACAGCCCGCAGTAAGTTTCGGCAAGGGTGCCGAAAATTTCGAGAGGCTAGACGATGACAACACGCGCATGGCTCCCTCGCGCCGTCGCCGGCAGCGCGGCACTCGTCCTGGGACTGACCCTGTCCGCCTGCGGCGGCGGCAGCGCGTCCGCCGGAGGGGACGGCAAGATCCACGTCCTGGTCTACGGGGACGCGACCAACAAGGTCGAGAAGCAGATCGTCGCCACCTTCAACAAGACCTCGAAGGTCAAGGCGGTGCTGGACACCATCCCCGGCGCCGACTACCAGCAGAAGCTGCAGACCATCATCAACACCCCGCAGGCCCCGGACGTGTTCTTCAACTGGGGCGGCGGCAGCATCCAGCCCTTCGTGCAGGCGGGTCTGCTGATGCCGCTGGACGGCTTCATCGCCAAGGACCCGGCCCTGAAGTCCGACTTCCTGCCCTCGGTCTTCAACACCGCGGTGATCGACGGCAAGTCCTATGGCGTCCCGATGCGCGGCACCCAGCCGGTGATGCTGTTCAACAACAAGAAGGTCCTCTCCGACGCCGGCATATCCGCGCCGAAGACCTGGGACGACCTGGTCGCGGACGTCAAGGTCCTCAAGGCGAAGGGCATCACCCCGATCGCGCTGGGCGGCGGCGACCAGTGGCCGACCCTGATGTGGTTCGAGTACGCCTACGACCGGATCGCCGGCCCCGGCCTCTTCCAGAAGGCCCTCGGCGGTGACAAGAGCGTCTGGGACAGCGCCGACAGCAAGAAGGCGCTGGGCATGCTCAAGCAGCTGGTCGACGCCGGCGCGTTCGGCAGCAACTTCGACTCGGTGAAGTTCACCGACCAGGGATCGCCGTCCCTGCTGGCCACCGGCAAGGCGGGCTTCGAGCTGATGGGTTCCTGGGAGTACTCCACGCTCCAGAGCCTCAACGCGAAGTTCGCCGCCAGCGGCCTCGGGTACAGCACCTTCCCCGCCATCCCCGGCGGCAAGGGCAACCCCGGCGACATCGTCGGCAACCCCAACAACTTCTACTCGGTGCTGAAGAAGACCAAGTACCCCGACGCCGTCGCGCAGTTCCTCAAGCTCCAGTACTCCGACGAGTTCGTCAAGGCGCAGCTGGCCATCGGCAACCTGCCGACCACCACCAACACCCCGAACTTCCTCGACACCGCCACCGACCCGGCGTACTCGAAGTACCAGTACGACCTCGTCAAGCAGGCGCCGTCGTTCCAGTTGTCCTGGGACCAGGCCTACCCGCCGTCGGCCATCACCCCGATCCACCAGGCCGTCCAGCAGTTCTTCGACGGGCAGATCGACGCGGACGGCTTCGCCAAGGCCATGCAGGCCCTGCCCACCGCCTGAGACGGACACCTCCCCGAGATGACCTCCATCGCCGCAACCGCCGTGGACGAGCACCGCCCGGCCACCCGGACCGGCCCCGCCGTGGGCCGCCCGGGCCTGGCCTGGGCGGTGCCCGCCACCGTCTTCTTCGGCCTGTTCGCCATCGTCCCGCTGGTGCTGGTCGCCGTGCTCTCCTTCGTCAGCTGGAACGGGCTGGGCTCGCCCACCTTCGCCGGACTGTCCAACTGGGTCCGGCTCGTCCACGACCCGGTGATGATCAAGAGCCTCTGGCTGAGCGTCCTGCTCACGGTGCTGGGCGTGGCGGTCCAGACCCCGCTCAGCATCCTGCTCGGCGTCTGGGCGGCCGGCCACCAGCGCAACCGGGCCGTGCTGTCGGCCGTCTACTTCGTTCCGCTGCTGCTGTCGGCGACCGCCGTGTCCGTGCTGTGGCGCGCGCTGCTCGACCCCAACTTCGGCGTGCCCGCGCAGGCGAAGTGGCTGTTCGGCAACGGCAACCTGTTCGGCACGCAGAGCGGCGCCATCGGGGTGCTGGTCTTCGTCGGCGCCTGGCAGTTCACCCCGTTCCACACCCTGATCTACCAGGGCGCGGCACGGTCGATCCCGCAGGTGCTCTACCAGGCCGCGCAGATCGACGGGGCCGGCACCGTGCGGCAGTTCTTCCACATCACGCTGCCGCAACTGCGCAACAGCATCATCACCTCGATGATCCTGATGGTGGTCGGCGGGCTCACCACCTTCGACACGGTGCTGATCCTCACCCAGGGCGGACCCGGCACCGACACCACCATCAGCGCCTACTACATGTACCAGAAGGCGTTCAAGGGCTTCGACTTCGGCGCCGGCGCGGCCATCGCCCTGGTCCTGGTCCTGGTCGCCACCGTCATCTCCCTGGTGGTGGTGCGCCTGTCCGGCTACGACCGGATGCGCAGCACCGCGGAAGGCGTGTGATGAGGCGCCGTCCCAACTACCTCGCCGGACTCGGCTCGCTGCTGTGGCTGGCCCTCGTCGGGCTGCCGCTGTACGTGATGCTCTCGGCCAGCCTGCAGAGCCGCACCGACTACGCGGCGGGCGGCCCGCTGTCCCTGCCCCGGCACCTGACGTTCGCCAACTACGCGGCGGACTTCACCGGCGGCTTCGGCCGGTACTTCCTCAACACGGTGATCGTCACGGTCAGCGTGGTGGCCATCGTGCTGGTGCTGGTGCCACCGCTGAGCTACGCCATCGTGCGCAGCCGCAACCGGGTCACCACCGGAGTCTTCCGGCTGTTCCTGCTCGGCCTGGCCATCCCGGCGCAGGCCGTGATCGTGCCGATGTTCTACGTCATCAGCCAGGCCGGCCTCTACGACAACCTGCTCGGCGTCATCCTGCCCACCGCGGCGTTCTCGCTGCCGGTGTGCGCGCTCGTCCTCACCGGCGCGATGCGCGACATCACCCCGGACCTGTACGAGGCCATGGCCATGGACGGCGCCTCCACCTGGCGGGTCTTCCGGCAACTGGTGCTTCCGCTGTCCAGGGGCGGGCTGTCGACCATCGTGGTCTTCTCCGCCCTGCAGGCCTGGAACGGCTTCCTCTTCCCGCTGGTGCTCACCCAGTCCGACTCCACCAAGGTCGTCACCTTGGGCCTGTACAACTTCCAGACGCAGTACGGCGTCGACATCCCCGGCCTGCTGGCCGCGGTGGTGCTGTCGATGATGCCGATCCTGCTCATCTACCTGTTCGCCCGCCGCGCCCTGGTGCAGGGCCTGATGGGCGTCGGAGGAAAGTGACCGACACCGTGTCCGCACAGACCGATTCCGCCATCCCCACCTGGAACGACACCTCCCTGGACGCCGGAGCGCGCGCCGACGCCCTGATCGCCGCCATGACACTGCCCGAGAAGATCGCGCAGCTGTTCGGCGTCTGGGTCGGCGCCTCCGACGAGGGCGGTGAAGTCGCCCCCCACCAGCACGAAATGGAGGAACCGGCCGACCTCGACGCGCTGCTCCCCAACGGACTGGGCCAGTTGACCCGCCCGTTCGGCACGGCCCCGGTCGACCCCGCGCTGGGCGCGCTGTCCCTGCTGCGCACCCAGCGGCGCATCGCCGGGGCGAACCGGTTCGGCATCCCGGCGCTCGCCCACGAGGAGTGCCTGGCCGGATTCGCCGCCTGGGGCGCCACCGCCTACCCCGTGCCGCTGTCGTGGGGCGCGAGTTTCAACCCCGGCCTGGTGCGGACGATGGCCGCCGCCATCGGCCGGGACATGCGCGCGGTCGGCGTCCACCAGGGCCTCGCCCCGGTGCTCGACGTGGTGCGCGACGCCCGCTGGGGCCGGGTGGAGGAGACCATCGGCGAGGACCCCTACCTGGTCGGCACCGTCGGCACCGCCTACGTCCAGGGGCTGCAGTCCGCCGGCGTCGTCGCCACCCTCAAGCACTTCGCCGGCTACTCCGCCTCCCGCGCGGGCCGCAACCTCGCACCCGTCGGCATGGGACCGCGCGAGCGCGCCGACGTCATCCTGCCGCCCTTCGAGATGGCGGTCCGCGAGGGCGGCGCCCGCTCGGTGATGCAGGCCTACACCGACACCGACGGGATGCCGTCGGCCGCCGACGAGGGGCTGCTGACCGGACTGCTCCGGGACACCTGGGGCTTCACCGGCACGGTGGTCGCCGACTACTTCGGCATCGCCTTCCTCAAGACGCTGCACGGGGTGGCCGGCACCTGGGCCGAGGCGGCCGGTCTGGCGCTCGCCGCCGGAGTCGACGTCGAACTGCCCACCGTCAAGACCTTCGGGGAGCCCCTGCTGGAGGCGGTCACCGCCGGGCGGGTGCCGGAGGATCTGGTCGACCGCGCGCTGCGCCGGGTGCTGACGCAGAAGGCCGAACTCGGCCTGCTCGACCCGGACTGGGACGCCGTGCCCGCCGTGCTGGCCGGCGCCGACCTCGACGACCCCGAGGCGCTGCGCGGCACCGTGGACCTCGACCCGCCCGCCAACCGGGCCCTGGCCCGCGAACTCGCCGAACAGGCCGTCGTCCTGCTCCGCAACGACGGCACCCTGCCGCTCGCCGGCCCGGCCCGTATCGCGCTCATCGGCCCCACCGCCGACGAACCCACCGCCGTCCTGGGCTGCTACGCCTTCCCCGTGCACGTCGGCTCCCAGCATCCGCGGGTGCCGGTGGGCGTCGGACTGCCCACCCTGCGCGAGGCGCTGACCGCCGAGTTCCCCGGCGCCGAGATCACCACCGTGCCCGGCGCCACCGTGGACGGCACGGACACCGGCGGCTTCGCGGCGGCCGTCGAGGCGGCCCGCGGCGCCGACGTCGTCGTCCTCGCCCTGGGCGACCGGGCCGGGCTGTTCGGCCGCGGCACCAGCGGCGAGGGCTGCGACGCGGAGTCCCTGGAACTGCCCGGCGTCCAGCGGCAGTTGATGGAGGCGCTGCTGGAGACCGGCACCCCGCTGGTCGTCACGCTGCTCGCCGGGCGCCCGTACGCGCTCGGGCGCGCCGTGGACGAGGCCGCCGCGATCGTCCAGGCGTTCTTCCCCGGCGAGGAGGGGACCGGCGCCATCGCCGGGGTGCTCAGCGGCCGGGTCAACCCCTCGGGCCGGCTGCCGGTCAGCGTGCCGCGCCGGCCCGGCGTCCAGCCGTCCGGCTATCTCGCGGCCCGCCTCGCGCAGGCCGGCGAGGTCTCCAGCAGCGACCCGACCCCGGCCTACGGCTTCGGGCACGGCCTGTCGTACACCGCCTTCGACTGGTCCGGCCTGAGCGTCGAGGACGCCGAGACCGGCACCGAAGGGCAGCTGCGGCTCGCCTTCACGGTCCGCAACACCGGCGACCGGGCGGGCACCGAGGTGGTGCAGCTGTACCTGCACGATCCGGTGGCCTCGGTGGTGCAGCCCGTGCAGCGGCTCATCGGCTACCGGCGGCTGCCGCTCGAACCCGGCCAGGCCGCCCGCGTCCACGTCACCGTGCCGGCCGACCTGGCCTCGTTCACCGGCCGCGACGGCCGGCGCGTCGTCGAACCCGGAGCGCTGGAACTGCGGCTGGCCGCCTCCAGCACCGATGTCCGGCTCACCGCCGACGTCACCCTCACCGGGCCCGTGCGGCGGCTGGACCACACCCGCCGCCTGCACGCGGAGTTCCACGTCGCCTGACCACCCCTCCGCCCGCCCCGGGAGCCGCCGGCCGGCCCCCGGGGCGGGCGCTTCCCCGTCCGGAGGAGCCGCCCCGATGTACACCGACCTGCCCGAGGACGAACTGCGCGCCTACCGCAGCGCACAGCACGACCCCGCCGACTTCGACGACTTCTGGCGGACCACCCTGGCCGAGGCCCGGGCCGCCGCCGACGGGGTGACGGCCACCCCGGTGGTCACCGGCCTGGAGACCGTCGACACCTACGACGTCACCTTCCCCGGATTCGGCGGCGAGGACATCAAGGGCTGGCTGCGCCTGCCGCGGGGCGCGCACGGCCCGCTGCCCGCCGTCGTCGAGTACGTCGGCTACGGCGGCGGGCGCGGCCACGCCCTGCAGAACCTGCTGTGGGCCTGCGCCGGGTACGCCCACCTGCAGATGGACACCCGGGGGCAGGGCTCGGGCTGGAGCCGCGGGGACACCCCGGACTCCGGCGCCGCCGGCCCGCAGGTCCCGGGCGTGATGACCCGGGGCATCACGGACCCCGCCGGCTACTACTACCGCCGCCTGTTCACCGACGCCGTCCGGGCCGTCGACGCGGTGCGCGCCCTGCCGTCCGTCGATCCCGCCCGCGTCGCCGTGCTCGGCGGCAGCCAGGGCGGCGGCACCGCGCTGGCGGTGGCCGCCCTGGTGCCCGACCTGGCCGCGGCCGTCGCCCATGTGCCGTTCCTGTGCGACTTCCCGCGCGCGGTGGTGGTCACCGACGCCCACCCGTTCCGCGAGATCACCGACTACCTGGCGACCCACCGCGACCGGGCGGAGACGGTGCACCGCACGCTGTCGTACTTCGACGGCGTCAACTTCGCCCGCCGCGCCCGCGTTCCGGCCCGTTTCTCGGCGGCGCTGATGGACGACGTCGTGCCGCCCTCCACGGTGTTCGCGGCGCACAACGCCTACGCCGGTCCCAAGGAGATCTCCGTGTGGCGGTACAACGGCCACGAGGGCGGCGGCCCCTACGACGACGAGGCGGCCCTGCGCTTCCTGCGCGCCCGGCTGTGACCGGCGGCGCCCGGTCGCCCGGACGGCCCAGCCGCCCGGCTGCCGGGCGCCGGGGCCGATGGCACGGTGGGACCGGGAGGACGTTCCGCAGGAAGGGACCCGTGCCGTGAGGACACCGAGCGCCGCCCAGTGCGCCCGCCGCCCCGCCCGCCCGGGCGGCGTCCGCGCCGCGGCCGTCGCGGTGGCCGTGGCGGCCGCCGGATGCGCCCCGGGCCCGGCCGGACACTCCGCGGCGGACCTGGCCTCCGCGGCCGCCCTGCCGCGGGTGCGGGACGCAGGCGGCACCTATCAGGTGCCGCCTGCGGCGCTGCCGGGCGTCCCCGGCACCCTCATCGCCGCCACCGACCTCGGGGCCGACCCGCGGCTGGCGGGAGCGCGCCGCTGGACGGTGCTCTACCGGTCGGCCGACGCCCACGGCCGGGCCACCGCGGTCAGCGGCACGGTGCTCGTCCCGCCCGGCCCGCCGCCGCCCGGCGGCCGGCCGGTGGTCTCCTGGGGGCACGGCACCACCGGAGTCGCGGACCGCTGCGCGCCCTCCCACGCCCCGGACCTCGGCATGGCGGCCTACGCCCGCCACCTGGCCGCCTACCTGCGGGCCGGATACGCGGTCGCCGCGTCCGACTACCCGGGCCTGGGCACCCCGGGGACGCACACCTACCTCGTCGGTGCCGACGAGGGCAACGCCATGGCGGACATCGTGACCGCGGCGCACCACCTGGTGCCGGGCCTGGCCGCGACGTGGTTCGCCGTCGGCCACTCGCAGGGCGGGCAGGCCGCGCTCTTCGCCGCCCGCGCGGCGCGCCGCGCGGGCGGGCTGCGGCTGGGCGGCACGGTCGCGTTCGCACCGGCCAGCCACCTGGAGGTCATGCTGCCCGGCGTGATCGCCTCCCACGAGTCCTCCGAACTGTCCTTCGCGCTCTACGCGTTGGCCGGGCTGAGTGCCACCGACCGCTCGGTGGACCTCCCTTCGCTGCTGGGGCCGTCGGCCGCCGCCGGCGCGGCACGGGTGCTGGCGGTCTGCCTGAAGGACGCCGGTCCGGTGCTGCGGAACCTCAGCACCGAACGGGCCCTTCCGCTGCGCGGCGAGAGGCTGCGCGGGGTGGGCGCCGAGATGGGCGCGTACGGCGACCCGGACCGCGCCCGCGTCGACGGACCGGTCCTCGTCGTCCAGGGCGGCGCGGACCGTGACGTGCCTCCGGTGTGGAGCGACGAGGTGGTGCGCGGCCTGCGGGCGGCGGGTTCGCCCGCGGTCGGCGAACGCACCTATCCGGGGTTCGGCCATGAACAGGTGCTCGGCGCCTCGGTCTGCGACGTGCTGGCGTTCCTCGCCGCCCACCACGGGCGCCCGGCGCCGCCCTGCACCCGGTAGCGCCGACCCGGCTCCTCATCTCGGGGCACCGGCACCGCCCAGGCACACCCGGCCCGTTGCGGAGAAGAAGGCAGGCGGGACAAGCGTGCGTGCCAGGGGAGGAGGTCCGGTTGCGTCTGCGTCACACCCGGCCGAGCGATGCCGGCCATCTCCGCAAACGGCACGGCCGCGGCTTCCGCTATCTCGACGCCCAGGGCCGCCCGTTGCGCGATCCGGCGGAGCTGCGGCGGATCAGGGACCTGGTCATCCCGCCGGCCTGGAACGACGTGTGGATCTGCCCGTTCCCCAACGGCCATCTGCAGGCCGTCGGCACCGACTCGGCCGGGCGGCGGCAGTACCTGTACCACCCGCGGTTCCGGGCCGAGCAGGAGCAGGCCAAGCACGAGCACGTGCTGGAGGTCGCCGAGTCGCTGCCCCGCATCCGTGAGGCCGTCGAAAGCCACCTGGGGGAGTGCGGTCTGGTCCGCGACCGCGTACTGGCCCTCGCGGCCCGCCTGTTGGACCTCGGCTTCTTCCGGATCGGCAGCGACCGCTACGCGGACCGGAACCAGACGTATGGGCTGACCACCCTGCTGCGCGAGCACACCGGTTGCCGGGGCGGCCGGGTGACGTTCACCTATCCGGCCAAGCACGGCCGGCAGCAGGTGCAGGCGGTGGCCGACCCGGTGACCTGCCGGACCGTCTCCGCGCTGATGCGCCGCCGCGGGGGAGGGGACCGCCTGCTCTGCCACCGGGAGCACGGCGCCTGGCACGAGGTGACCGGCGACGAGGTCAACACCTACCTGAAGGAGCTCGGCGGCCTGGAGGTGACCGCGAAGGACTTCCGCACCTGGCACGCCACCGTGCTCGCCGCCGTCGCCCTGGCCGTCTCCACCCGGGCCGGCGGCACGGTGCGCGCCCGGCGGCGCGCCGTGACCCGGGCCGTCCGGGAGGTCGCCGACTACCTGGGCAACACCCCCGCGGTGTGCCGCGCCTCCTACATCAACCCGCGCGTCATCGAGCTGTACGAGGAGGGCGTGACCGTCGCCGGCGCCCTCGACGCCCTCGGCGACGAGGGCGCCTTCGGCGTGCCGGCCACCCAGGGGGCGGTGGAGGCGGCCGTGGTCCGCATGCTGCGCACCGGCCGCCCGCCGGTGCTGTGACACAGGCCCGGCACCGGGGGCCGGTCACACGTGGTGGTCGCCCCAGTGGTCCTCGGATCCCGGCGGCTCGGAGCGGCCGCGGGCGACACTGACGAAGGCGGTGAGGGCGAGCACGCCGACCGCCATCATGATCAGGCCGACCAGCTGCCGGTTGGCACCGTGCCACTGCCAGTCCACCGCGAACGTCAGGATCGCACCGAGCCCGATCGACGTGAAGGCCCCGACTCCCAGCAGTCCCATGCCCATTCCCGCTGCACCCCCAAGGGTCGTCACGGGTGCCCTGCGCGCCCGCCCGCTCGTCAACGATGCCGGTGGCGCGGCCGGACGGGCAGGGGCGGGTGGGCCCGGAGGGTGGGGACCGAGCGGTCCACGGCGGCGGGGCGGCCCGGCCCCGTTGCGCTCCGGCGCGGGATCGGTTAGGAGGTCCCCGCGTCGGCGCGGCCCGCGGCGACGATGCGGACGCCGATCTCCGCGATGCGCCGGGCGGACTTCTCGGGGAAGCTCACCGGCTGGACGATGTGACTGACGGTGAGCCGCACCATCGTCTCCACGGCCAGGCTGCGTGACGTGGCATCGATGTCGGGCCAGATGTGGGCGACGTACGCCTCCAGCATGCCGGTGGCGGTGTCGAAGACGGGCTCGGGGCGGGTGGTCAGGTACGCGAGCAGGTCGTCCTCGCCCCCGCGGGCGGCGGTCAGGATCGCCTTGATCAGCGGGTTGTCGGCGGCCTGCCGGAGGGTGAAGCCCACTCCCGCGGCGATGGCGCTGCCCAGGTCGTCGCGGTGGGCGTCCAACTGCTCCTGGATGCCGAGGAGGAAGCGCTCGGTCTCGCGCTCCACGAGGGCGGCGCCGATGGCGTCCTTGGAGCCGAACTCGTTGTAGACGGCCTGGCGGCTGACGCCCGCGGCGCGGGCCACCACGGCAAGCCGCACCTTGCCCCATCCCACGGCCGTGACCTGCTCGTACGCCGCGTCGAGGACCTGTTCACGGAGGAGGGAGCGCACCGCTTCTCGAAATCGCGTCATGACATCTCCACCCTACCGTCACACCTGGCCTGCCCAAACCGTTGACACTTTGACCCTGAACTGTCTAACTAATGGACGCGTTACCGGCAGTACGTCAAGTGAACTCAAGGAGGACGCCCCATGGCGACGGTGAGCAGGACCGACGTGTCCGGACCCACCTGGCGGGACCCGAAGCGCTATCTGTGGCTGCTCGGTCTGCTGGTTCCCCTCTTTCCCTTCATCTCCTGGGGCCTGGTCGAGGCCACCGGTCTTGGCGTCTTCTGGTGGACCGGCTCCCTCGTGCTGTACGGGGTGATCCCGCTCGTCGACCTGGCCGTCGGCAAGGACACCGTCAACCCGCCGCAGAGCGCCCTGGCCTGGTTGGAGCAGGACCGCTACTACCGCTGGTGCATCTTCCTGTACCTGCCGCTGCAGTACGCCGGCCTGGCCGTCGGATGCTGGCTGCTGGCGGACGGCGGGCTGTCGATGGTCGGCCGGATCGGCCTGACGATCACGCTGGGCATCGTCGGCGGGATCGCCATCAACACCGCCCACGAACTCGGCCACAAGAAGGAGTCGGTGGAGCGCTGGCTGTCCAGGATCGCGCTGGCGCAGACCGGCTACGGGCACTTCTTCATCGAGCACAACCGCGGCCACCACGTGCGGGTCGCCACCCCCGAGGACCCGGCCAGCGCCCGTCTCGGCGAGAGCTTCTACCGCTTCCTGCCCCGCACCGTCGTCGGCAGCCTGCGCTCCGGGTGGGAGCTGGAGCGCACCCGGCTGCGGCGCGGCGGCCACCGGGTGTGGACGCTCCGCAACGACGTGCTCAACGCCTGGGCGATGACCGCGGTGCTCTTCGGCGCCCTGACGGCCGCCTTCGGCATCCGCATCCTGCCCTACCTGCTGGTCCAGGCCGTCTTCGGCTTCTGCCTGCTGGAGGTGGTCAACTACATCGAGCACTACGGCCTGCTGCGGCAGCGCACCGCCGGCGGACGCTACGAGCGCTGCGCGCCCCGGCACAGCTGGAACAGCGACAACACCACCTCCAACGTCTTCCTCTACCACCTGCAGCGGCACAGCGACCACCACGCCAACCCCACCCGCCGCTACCAGGCCCTGCGGCACTTCGAGGACGCCCCCGAGATGCCCACCGGCTACGCCGGAATGATCATGCTGGCCTATGTGCCGCCGCTGTGGCGCCGCGTCATGGACCGGCGGGTGTTCGCCCACTACCGCGACATCACCCGGGCCAACATCCAGCCCTCCAAGCGCCCGGCCGTCCTCGCCCGCTACGGAGCCGCCGCGTGAGCCGCTACCAGTGCCCGGTGTGCGGCTACGTCTTCGACGAGCGCACCGGAGACCCCCGGGAGGGCTTCCCGGCCGGCACCGCCTGGAGCCAGGTGCCCGACGACTGGTGCTGCCCGGACTGCGGGGTCCGGGAGAAGATCGACTTCGAGGAGACCGCGGTATGAGGAAGTGGCAGTGCCTGGTGTGCGGCTTCGTCTACGACGAGGCCGAGGGCTGGCCCGAGGAGGGAATCGCCCCCGGCACCCGCTGGGAGGACATCCCCGACGACTGGAGCTGCCCCGACTGCGGAGCCGCCAAGTCCGACTTCGAGATGGCCGAGATCGCCCATGCCTGATCCCATCGTCGTCGTCGGCACCGGGATCGCCGGTGCCACCGCCGCGCTGACCCTCCGCGCCGAGGGATACGACGGCCCGGTGGTGCTCATCGGCGACGACCCGGAAGCGCCCTACCGGCGCCCGCCGCTGTCGAAGGAGGTGCTCACCGGCGCCCAGGCGCCCGCCCGGACGCTGCTGCGCCCGGTCGGCGCCTGGGCGGACCAGGGCATCGAACTGCGCACCGGCACCGAGGTGACCGAACTCGACCCGGCGGCAGCGAAGATCACCCTCGCCGACGGCAGCCGGATCCCGTACCACCGGCTGCTGCTGGCGACCGGTGGACGGCCGCGGAACCTGCCGCAGGCCCGGGAACTGGACGGCGTCCACCGGCTGCGCACCCTCGCCGACGCGCGGACGCTGCGGACCGCGCTGCTCGGCGCGAGGTCCCTGCTGGTGGTCGGCGCCGGTTTCATCGGTCTCGAGGCCGCCGCCGCGGCCCGCACCCTGGGCCTGGAGGTGACCGTCGTGGAGACGGCCGCCACGCCGGTGGCCCGCGCGCTGCCGCCGTCCCTGACGGATCCGCTGGTCACGCTGCACCGCGAGAACGGGGTGACGCTGCGCACCGGGATCCGGCTCGAACGGCTGGAGCGACGCGGCGCGGCGATGGTGGCCACCGACCACACCGGCGCCGAACTCACCGCGGACCTGGTGCTGGTGGCGGTCGGCATCGCACCCGCCACCGGCCTCGCCGAAGCGGCGGGCATCGCCGTGGACGACGGGATCCTGGTGGACGAGTACGGTGCCACCTCGGCGCCCGGGGTCTTCGCCGCGGGCGACGTCGCGCGACGCCCCGACCCCGTCCTGGGCGGGCGGACCCGGGTGGAGCACTGGGCCAACGCCCAGGACCACGGCGCCGCCGCGGCACGCGCCATGCTCGGCGTCCGCGAGCCCTTCGGCCCCGTCCCCTGGTACTGGACCCACCAGTACGGCACCACCCTGCAGGTCTGCGGCCACCCGCCGGCGGCGGACGGCATGGAGGTCGAGGGCGACCTGGGCGGGCCGGAGTTCACCGCGCGGCTGCACCGGCAGGGCCGGCTCACCGCGGTGGTCTGCCGCAACCGGCCGGCCGACTTCCGGCGGCTGCGCCCCGAGGTGGCCGCCGCCGGCGCGCCGGGCTGACCCGCCGGCCGGGGCGGGCCCCGGCCACGGACCGCCCCGACCGCCCGCCGTGCGCGGGAATCAGCGCGGACAGGCGGCGTGGGTCGGTGGCCCGCCGGGCGGATCACCGCACGGGGTGCGGCGGGCATGCGCCCCCGGCCGGGCGTCGCGGCGGCGGGGACGGCCGGCGTACGAGAAGTGCTCGGACCAACGGCCAACGCGATGGGGGCAGTTGGCGTAGGCGGGCCTCGGGCCGCGGGCGCGGCGGCGGTGAGTGCTCGAACTGCCGAACGCCGCCGGCGCGTCCGGGGCGCGCCGCGCGGGCCGGGGCGGAGAGATGTGCTTCAAAGCGTAGGCCGTTTCCCGGCTGCGGCGCCATAGGCGGTCACCGCGATTCTCCGCCGCTATTCGCGCGTTGTCCGGGACACCGTCCTTATGGCGGTGCGGTGCCCGGCCGGAGGCGGCGCCCCGGCATCCTCCCCGTCCTGGCGTCACCGCACGGTGCGGCCCCTGTCCGGCGGCTCGCGCGGGCCCGGCCGCGGCGCCCATTCCGTTTCCGTTCCGGGGCGCCGGACCCATGGGCCGGTGCCGTGGTGATCGAAATCCGGTGCACAGCACAATCGTTGACCGGTAAATCGCCGATGGGCATTCACCATGACGTCACCCGGAACGTCCGTACGGACCGCCGCGCGCCGGGGAGTGTCCCCGCCGGATGCCGGAGCACCGCCCCGGCGCCTGCTCCGCCCGTGCGCCCGGCTGTCCCGGCCGTGCTTCCGCGCCCGCTTGCGTGCCCGGGGAACAGCAAAGGTGAGGGGGCGTCAGTCCGCACGCCGGTGGTGCGGGGCGGCGCGCGGCGGCCCGTGATCCGCCTGCGCCTTGTGACCGGTCCGGCCGGGCTGCCGTACTGCCTACAGCCCGCCGGGACCTCCGCCGGGCGAGTGCCGCAGTGGAGAGGAGACCACCCCCATGTCCGCACCAGCGCATCACCGCCGCACCGCACCGTCCGGCCGGATGCTCCCGCTGTACGCCGTCCTGACCGTGGGCAGCGTCGGAGTCGTCCTGCCGTTGCTCGGTGCCGGCGTCAGTGAGGCGGCCCCGGACACCTCGTGGGACACCGTCGCCGCGTGCGAGAGCGGCGGCAACTGGAGCATCAACACCGGCAACGGCTACTACGGCGGGCTGCAGTTCACGCAGCACACCTGGGCCGCCTACGGCGGCACCGCCTACGCGCCGCGCGCCGACCTGGCCAGCAGGGCCGAGCAGATCACCGTGGCCGAGGCGGTGTTGCGCGGCCAGGGCCCGGGGGCGTGGCCGGTCTGCTCGCTGCGGGCCCACCTGACGCGCGGCGGGCTGACGGCCTCCCGGCGGATCCACCACGCCGGCACCGCGCACCCGGTGCGGAGCCGCGCCAACGCCCGGCAGGCCGGTGCCCATGGCATCGCGGGCAGGTCGTACACGGTGCGGCGCGGCGACACCCTCTCGGGCATCGCCGAGCGGGCGCCGGTGCGCGGCGGCTGGCGGCCGCTGTACGACGCCAACCGCGCCGTCGTCGGCCCGGACCCGAACCTGATCCACCCGGGTCAGCGCCTCCGGCTGCCGGGCCGCGGCGGCCGCTGACGAGGGCACACGGATGAGCGCGGGCCCCGGCCGCCGCCGGGGTCCGCGCTCATGCCGGGCTCATCGCAGGGAGACGCCGACCAGGCGCGTCACGCCGGTCAGTTGGAGAAGTCCTGCGTCATCCAGACCGTGCCGTTGGCGTCCCGGTACACGGCGATGCCGATGTGGGCGAAGCCGCTGCTGAGCAGGTTCTGCCGGTGGCCGTCGTTCGGCGGCTTCTCGTCGAGCATGTCCTGGGTGAGGCTCACCGCCATCGAGGCGATGTCGGATCCGGCGGTGCCGACCGGGCCGCCCTCGCCGATGTTCTCGCCCGCCGAGGTCCACTGCACGCCCTGGGCGCTCTCCCGCTGCCCGACGGAGGCCTCACCCGGGCACTGGTGGGACAGGCCGCACCCGCTCGCCATGACCTGGTTGTGGGCGGCCGCGCTGCGGTTCAGCCCGTCCGAGAGGGTGTAGGCGGGCAGTCCCTGCGCGGCGCGCGCCTTGTTGATCAGGGCGAGCACCTGCCCGACCGCGTCCGAGGCGGCGACCGGCTGGGGCGTCGGCGTGCCGCTGGGAGTGGGCGTGGCCGAGGGGCTGGGGGACGCGGTGTGGGTGGGCGTAGGTGTCGGCGTGGCGCTCTGCGTCGGGGTGGGGGCCGCCGTGTGCGTCGGGGACGGCGTCGGGAACCACGTCGGGGACGACGATGTCGGGGATGGCGTGGGGAACCACGTCGGGGACGACGATGTCGGGGA
>JBEHXI010000102.1:0-22984 GCA_048498775.1 Actinomycetota bacterium
CGCCGGCCACTCGTGCCTGCCGCCTGCTCCGGCCTGTGTTACGCGCTTCCCGCCTTCGTGTACGCGCCTCCAGCGGCGGGCGTCGCCCTGCTGCTGGCCGGAGCGTGCACCGACGTCCTCCTGATCATGGCCTACCAACGTGTGGCCACTCTCGTTCCCGAAGGCGCCCATACCGAAGCCGGCGCGTGGATCAACACCGCCTACAACCTGGGGGCGGCCATGGGCGCGGCAGGCGGCGGTGTCCTGGTCGACCGGTCCGGTCCGCCGGCGGCCTTCGCCGTCACCGCCGGGCTGCTCGGCGTCTGCACCCTGCTCTGCGCGCCCAGCCTGCTCAGGGCTCAGGCGGCGGAAGCCTCGGTGGATCCGGCCTGTTCCTGATCGCCGGGACGCGATGCGCGGGTACGGCACCTGCCGGAGTGACCGCGGCGGGTGCCGGCCCCTGGCCGGCTGTTCCAGGAGGCGGGGCGTTGGGCGCCCAACAATCCTCTACAAAACTATTGCGCATCGCAACGCACGTGTTGTTAGTTAGGGAGGGGCGCCGACGGGAGGAGCGGCGAAGTGGGTGCTGCGAACCGCGGTGAGCCGCCGCCCGGTGAGGCGCCACCCCTCCGCCCCCGCCCGCCGCCGGCCGGCCCGCCCCCACGGCCGACGTCCCTCCGCAACCCTTCCGAGGAGTGCACGATGAGCACCGATGCCCGCACCGGCACCGCCCCCGCCCCCACCGGACCGCTGAGCCGGGTGGACTACAGCGAGCGCATCCCCAACAACGTCAACCTCGCAGGGGACCGGCGCCTCCAGCGCGCCCTGGAGGGCTGGCAGCCCAAGTTCCTGGACTGGTGGAAGCAGCTCGGCCCGGCGCTGCCCACCAGGGACGTGTACCTGCGCACCGCCGTCGCGGTGGGGCGCGACGGGTGGGCGCACTTCGACCACGTCCCCATGGAGGAGTACCGCTGGGGCATCTTCCTCGCCGAACGCGACCCCGAGCGGAAGGTCAACTTCGGCAAGCACAAGGGGCAGCCCGCCTGGCAGGAGGTTCCCGGCGAGCACCGCGCCGACCTGATGCGCCTGATCGTGGTCCAGGGGGACACCGAGCCCGCCTCGGTCGAGCAGCAGCGCATCCTGGGGCGCACCGCGCCGAGCATCTACGACCTGCGCAACCTCTTCCAGGTCAACGTCGAGGAGGGACGGCACCTGTGGGCGATGGTCTACCTGCTGCACGCCTACTTCGGGCGTGAGGGGCGGGAGGAGGCCGAGCAGCTGCTGCGCCGCAACTCCGGCGACCCGGACGCCCCGCGGATCCTGGGTGCGTTCAACGAGGAGACCACCGACTGGCTGCAGTTCTTCATGTTCACCTACTTCACCGACCGGGACGGCAAGTACCAGCTCGGCACGCTGAAGGAGTCCGCGTTCGACCCGCTGGCCCGCACCTGCGAGTTCATGCTCAAGGAGGAGGCCCACCACATGTTCGTGGGCACCACCGGCGTACAGCGCGTCCTGGAGCGCACGGCGGAACTGATGAGGCGTCATGGGACGGCCGACGTGCTGCCGTTCGGCGGCATCCCGCTGCCCGTCATCCAGAAGTACCTCAACTTCCAGTTCTCGGTCTCCCTGGACCTGTTCGGCTCCGAGCAGTCCACCAACGCCGGCAACTACTTCACCTCCGGCCTGAAGGGCCGCTGGATGGAGACCCGCCGCAAGGACGACCACGTGCTCCTCGATGCCACCCGCGAGATGAACCACGTCGACGGGGACCGCATCGCCACCCGCACCGTGCCGGCGCTGAGCGCCCTCAACCTCGACCTGCGCGACGAGTACGTGGCCGACTGCGCCAACGGCGTGCGCCGCTGGAACCAGGCGCTGGAGGACGCCGGGCTGGAGGAGCGCCTCTACCTGCCGCACGAGGGCTTCAACCGGAAGGTGGGGGTGTTCTCCGGTCATCGCGTCGGCCCCCACGGCGACGTCCTTGACGAGGCGGCCTGGTCGCGACACGTGGACGAGTGGCTGCCCACGCCCGAGGACCGGGCCGCGGTGGCCTCGCTCATGGTGCCCGAGTACGAGTACGGGAAGTTCGCCGGCTGGATCGCTCCGCCCTCCAGCGGCATCAACGACCAGCCGGTGGAGTTCGACTACGTCCACCTGGCCGAGGAGGGCCTCGCCTGACCTCCCGCGCGGGCCGCGGGTGGGCGCCGCGAGGAGGCCGCGGCCCGCTACGAGCGGGCGGCGGCCTCCTCGTCCATGCGGTCCCACTCCGCCTGCGCCCGCCGGTGCCAGCGATCGTGCAGGTCGTGGAAGACGGCGGCGGCCCGGGTGCCGGGCCAGTGGTGTTCCAGCAGTTCAGGGGGGAGATCCGGGTCGAGGAAGGGGAAGTGCCGCCATTCCTGGATCAGCAGTACCTGGGCCGCGAAGACCTCCCGGTCGGAGTTCACCGAGCGTTTCGCCGCGGTGAAGCGCTCGATGAACTCCAGGTACCGCTTCTCCACCGCGTCCAGGTCCCAGGCCGCGCCGATCAGCTGCCCGGTGTCCCCGATCTCGACCGCCGGGCCGGTCCAGGCGAACACCCTGCCCCGCAGCGAGAGCTCGTCGATGACGGCGAGGACCGCGGCCTCCTTGGACGCGTCGGGAACCACCCACAGGCCCGGCGCCGGCGATCCCAGGCCCAGCCACGTCAGCTTCGTGCGCAGCCGGTGCCGCAGCTGCCGCTGTGCCTCGGGGATGCCGGCGTGCAGCACGAGCCAGCGCCCGTCCCACGACCTCGGGGCGCGCATGAAGCCGTAGATGCGCTCGGTGCCTTCGGTGAGCAGCCGGCTGCCCGCGTCCGTCAGCCGCCACCGCACCCGGCGTCCGTGGCGGGTGGACTCCAGCAGGCCTTCCGCGGCGGTACGCGAGAGCGCCTGCCGGGCGGACTTCTCCTCCACCCCCAGCGCCGCCAGCGCCTGCACGAGCGTCGCCGTCCACACCGTGCCGCCGCGCGGAAGCACGAACTCGCCCAGGACGGTCAGCAGCAGCGACCGCGCGCTGGCGGCAGCCCGTTCCCGCGGCTCCGCGGTCCCCCCGGTCCGAGGGGACGGCTCCTGGGCTTCTCCCGAACCGACCATCACGCTCCGCTTCTCCGGCACCTGGCTGCAGAGGATTGTGCCAGGCCGACGCCCCGACCCAAGGGAGACAAGGCCACGCAGCGCCACTGCCACCCACCATGATGTACTACAAACTCTTGACGATGCACAGTGTACGCGTCGAGTATTGCGGGTGAAGGTCAACCCTCTAGCCCCGGAGCACGCCTTGACTGTCGCCGAAAGCGCCGAGAGCACGCAGACCGCCGCGGACGTGGCGCCGACGGAGCCGGGAAACCCGCCGGTCGTGGACTTCGCCACCTCGCCGGACCGCTACCGGCACTGGAGCGTCGCCGTCGACGGCGACATCGCCACGCTGACCCTCCGCGTCGACGAGCACGGCGGCCTCGTGCCCGGCTACGAGCTCAAGATGAACTCCTACGACCTCGGCGTCGACATCGAGCTCTACGACGCGGTACAGCGCCTGCGCTTCGAGCACCCCGGCGTGAAGGCCGTGGTGATGACCGGCGGCCTGGACCGCATGTTCTGCGCGGGCGCCAACATCCGCATGCTCGCCCAGTCCTCCCACGCCTGGAAGGTGAACTTCTGCAAGTTCACCAACGA
Source organism: Actinomycetota bacterium (assembly GCA_048498775.1). Classification (GTDB taxonomy): domain Bacteria; phylum Actinomycetota; class Actinomycetes; order Streptomycetales; family Streptomycetaceae; genus JBEHXI01. The sequence continues at coordinate 3,675 of JBEHXI010000102.1, forward strand.
GACCCGCAACGGCATCGAGGACGCCACCGCCCACTCCGGGCAGACCTACATCGCCGCCGTCAACGGCACCGCCGCCGGCGGCGGCTACGAACTGGCCCTGGCCTGCGACCAGATCGTGCTGGTCGACGACAACTCCTCGGCCGTCTCACTCCCCGAAGTCCCCCTCCTGGGCGTGCTGCCCGGAACCGGCGGCCTCACCCGCGTCGTGGACAAGCGCCGGGTACGCAAGGACCGCGCCGACCTGTTCGCCACCAAGGCCGAAGGCGTGCGGGGCGCCACCGCCGTCGAATGGCGCCTGGTGGATGCCGCCGTGCCCCGCAACGCCTTCGCCGAAGAGATCGCCCGCCGCGCACGGCAGGCCGCGGACTCCTCCACCCGCCCCGACACGGCCGACGGCGTCGCCCTGACCCCGCTGGACCGGCGCCTGGACGGCGACACCGTCGTCTACCCGCACGTCAGCGCCCGCATCGACCGCGCCACCGGCCAGGTGCGCATCACCGTGTCCGCCCCGCGCACCGCACCGCCCGCGGACGCCGACGCCGTGCGCGCCCAGGGGGCCGGCTACTGGCCGCTCGCCGTCACCCGTGAACTGGACGACCTGATCCTGCACCTGCGCACCAACGAGGGCGGCGTGGGCATCTGGATCCTGCGCGCCGTCGGCGACTCCGACACGGTCGCCGCCTACGACGCCCAGCTCCGCGACCTGGCCGACGACTGGTTCGTCAACGAGGTCCGCCACTACTGGAAGCGCACCCTCAAGCGGCTGGACGTCACCAGCCGCAGCCTGATCGCCGTCATCGAGCCCGGCACCGCCTTCACCGGCCTGCTCCTCGAACTCGCCCTGGCCGCCGACCGCCAGTACATGCTCGACGGCGTGTACGAGGACCGCGGCGACGACCAGCGGCCGGCCCGGCTGCGGCTGACCGCCGCGAACTTCGGCGACTACCCCATGGGCAACGGGCTGTCCCGCCTGCAGTCCCGCTTCTGGGGCGACGGCGACGCCCTGGAGGCGGCACGCGCCCGCATCGGCGAGCCCCTGGACGCCGCGGCGGCCCAGGAGCTGGGCCTGGTCACCATGGCGCTCGACGACATCGACTTCGAGGACGAGTTGCGGATCACCGTCGAGGAGCGCGCCTCGCTGTCACCCGACGCCCTGACGGGCATGGAGGCCAACCACCGCTTCGTCGGGCCCGAGACGATCGAGACCAAGATCTTCGGCCGGCTCACCGCCTGGCAGAACTGGATCTTCATCCGTCCCAACGCCTCCGGCCCGGACGGTGCCCTGCGCCGCTACGGCACCGGCCGCAAGGGCGACTACGACCACACCCGCGTCTGACCCCGCGTCCACCCCGGGCCTGCCGAGCGCGGGCGGGACCCGGCCCGACCGCCCACACAGGGAGCAACGACATGACACCCATCGACACCGACGTGCTGATCGTCGGAGCGGGACCGGTCGGTCTCTTCGGGGCCTACTACGCCGGGGTCCGCGGCCTGCGCACGGCCGTCGTCGACTCGCTCGCCCAGCCGGGCGGCCAGGTCAGCGCCATGTACCCGGAGAAGCAGATCCTCGACATCGCCGGCCTGCCCGCCATCACCGGCCGGAGCCTCATCGAGGGCCTGATGGCCCAGTGCGCGCCCTACCGCCCCCGGTTCCTCCTGGGACAGGAGGCCCGCACCCTCGAACGCCTCCCGGCCGGGCACGGCCCCCACCGGTTCGCCGTCACGACCGCCACCGGCACCCGCGTCACCACCGGCGCGGTCGTCGTCACCGGCGGCATCGGCACCTTCGCTCCTCGCCCGCTGCCGGCCGGGGAGAGCCATCTGGGCCGCGGGCTGGCCTACTTCGTACCCGACCCCGCCGACTACGCCGGCCACGAGGTCGTCGTGGTCGGCGGCGGTGACAGCGCGCTGGACTGGGCCCTCACGCTGCTGCCCCTGGCGTCCGGCGTCACCCTCGTCCACCGCCGTGCCTCCTTCCGCGGCCACCGCTCCACGGTGGACCGGGTCCTCACCTCCCCGGTCACCGTCCTGACCGGCGCGGAGGTGACCGCCACCCATGGCGACGGCCGCCTGGAAGCGGTGGAGGTCCGCGTGAGCGGCGACCCCGGGACGAGGATCCTGCCGTGCACCCGGCTGGTCGCCGCCCTCGGCTTCACCGCCGACCCCGGCCCCCTGCGCGGCTGGGGGCTCGACCTGCACGACAACCGGCACATCGTCGTCGACTCGGCCATGCGCACCAATCTGCCCGGCGTCTTCGCGGCCGGGGACATCACCCACTACGACGGGAAGGTCCGGCTGATCGCCACCGGCTTCGGCGAGGTCGCGACCGCGGTCAACAACGCGGCCGTCCACCTCGACCCCGGCACGCAGCTGTTCCCCGGCCACTCCACCGACGCGTCCGGCGCCCCGCTCGCCGAGCCGGCCGCCGTCTGACGAACCCACCCCCCGCAAGGAGAACACCGTGCCCTACGTCATCGCCGAGCCCTGCATCGACGTCATGGACCGGTCCTGCGTCGAGGAATGCCCCGTCGACTGCATCTACGTGGGCGAGCGCAAGCTCTACATCAATCCCAAGGAGTGCATCGACTGCGGGGCGTGCGAACCCGTCTGCCCGGTCGAGGCCATCAGCCAGGACCGCCGGGTCGACCCGGAACACGCCGCCTTCGTCGAGGACAACCGCCGGTTCTTCACCGAGGCGCTGCCCGGCCGCACCGAGCCGCTCGGCGCCCCCGGCGGTGCCCGCCACACCGGCCCGATCGGTGTGGACACACCGCTGGTCGCGGAGCGCTGAGCCGGTACCCGGAACGGACCGTGCCCGTGCGGCTCCGGCGGCACCGCAGGACGCCACAGGACAGGAGGACCGGCCCCGGCCCGCGTGGAACCACGGGGGCCGGGGCCGGTCCTCCGCGGCTTCAGGGCCGGACGGCCTGAATCGGCTCCGTCTCCGCCCGCGCCAGCAACGCCGTCGCGGTGGCCCGCAGTTCCACCCGGCGGACCTTGCCCGTCGGGGTGGTGGGCAGCAGATCGGTGAAGACCACGCGGCGGGGCCGCTTGAAGGACGGCAGCCCCCCGCGGCAGTGGGCGACCAGTTCCTCCTCGGTGACCTCGGCACCCGCGGCGGTGACGACGAACGCCACGGGCTTCTCCAGGCCGTCGCCGTCCCGCGCGGCCACCACCACCGCCTCCGCCACCGCCGGGTGCTCCAGCAGACGGCCCTCGACCTCGGCGGGCGAGACCCAGATGCCGCTGGCCTTCAGCATGTCCCCGGTGCGGCCCAGGCACGTGTAGAAGCCGTCGGCGTCCTGGACGTAGGTGTCACCCGTACGCAACCACTCGCCCTGGAACACCTGGCGCGTGGCCGCGTAACGCGACCAGTAGCCGATCGCCGTGGACGCGCCCCGGACATAGAGGGTCCCCGGTACCCCGGCCGGCACCGGATCCCCCTCCTCGTCGAGGATCCGCAGGTCGTAGCCCGGCACCGCCACACCGGTCGTCCCGGGGCGGACCTGGCCGCACCGGTTGGACAGGAAGATGTGCAGCATCTCCGTCATGCCGATGCCGTCGAGGATCTCGACACCGAAGTGACCGGTCCAGCGGTGGTAGAGCTGGGCCGGCAGGGGCTCTCCCGCGGACGTCGCCAGCCGCACCGTGCCCAGCGCGTCGCCCGGGAGGGCCGCCCGGAGCATGTTGGAGAAGAACGTCGGCCCCGCGGCGAACAGCGTCGCCCCGAACTCGCGCGCGCGGGAGGCGATCTGATCCGGCCTGGACGGGGCGGGCTCCAGGATGGTGGCCGCGCCCGCCGACAGCGGGAACAGGACGGAGTTCCCGAGGCCGTAGGCGAAGAACGCCTTGGCGGCCGACAGGATCCGGTCATCGGGCCGGATCCCCAGGACCTGCGCGCCGTAGGTCTCGCAGACGACGCGGACCGAGGCGTGCCGGTGCATCGCGGCCTTGGGTGTCCCGGTCGTGCCGGAGGTGTAGAGCCAGAAGGCCGGGGAGTCCTCCGAGACCGGGAAGATCGCCTCCTCCTCGGGGCCGGCCTCCACTTCGCCGACGCTGTGCACCGGCACCGCGGCCGCGCAGACGGTGCCGTCCTCGACCACGACCGCACGCACCGCGGGTGCCTGGCGCAGTGCCTCCTCGGCCATGGGTGCGAAGTCGGCGGAGACCGCGAGGACCACCGCGCGGGAGTCCCGCAGCAACTCCGCGAGGCCGGCCGGCCGCAGCATGGTCGACACCGGGACCGGCACCGCGCCGATCCGCAGGGCGGCCAGGAAGAGCACGACGAAGTCCGGCGAGTCGGCCATGCAGATCATCAGCCGCTGCTCCGGACAGAGGCCGAGCTCCTTCAGCCCTCCGGCGGCGCGCACGACACGAGCCCGCAGGCCGGAGTAGGTCAGATCGCCTTTCGTTCCCAGGACGGCCGGCCGGTCGCCGGCTGCCGAGTCCACATGACGGTCCAGGAGATACCAGCAGGCATTGGGCACATCGATCATCTGCTGCCGTCCGAGTCGCTGGAGGAGTGGATGGGCGGGGTTCGCTCCACCGGCCGCGGCCCCCGGGCCAGCCCGTCGGAAGCCGTGACTCTACAGAAGCGTGTAGGTTCGTCATCACTCTGTAGCAGGTGTGGGGAGGTGTCAACGCCTCGGACAACGCGAGTCCCACCCGTCGGCGGGACCGCCGACGGGCTGGGGAGAGAGCGGCCGCCGCACGGCTCGACGGAGACCGCCGAAGGGAAGACCTAGGACTTGTGCGCGGCCAGCTCCGCCGCCGCGCTGGCCAGCACCATGTCGAGCGCCGCCGGATAGCCGCTGGAGTTCATCCGCTCCACCAGCAGGTGCGCGGTCGCCGCGATGTGCGGGTGGGTCCGCGCCGGGAGCCGGGCGTAGGTGGCCCGCCACACCTCCTCGTCCGCCTCCCGGGCGGCACGCGGCAGCGCGAGCGAGGCGGCGTCCAGCGCGGCGAAGGCCAGCGCCTGGTCGATGAAGACCTGGTAGATCCGCACCGCGTCCCGGTCCGGGAAACCGGCGCCGCGCAGCACCCCGAGCACCGCCTCGTCCGCGGCGATCTCGTGTGCCCGCCCGCTCACCCGGCTCGCCGTCAACACGGCGGCCTGCGGATGCGCCAGATAGGCGGTGTGGATGCCCAGGCCCAGCGCGCGCAGGTCGGCGCGCCACGCCCCGGTCGGCCGCCAGCCCGCGATGGCCCTGCTCATCAGCTCGTCCGCGATGGCCAGCGTCAGATCGTCCATGCCGCTGAAGTAGCGGTACACCGTGCTGGCGTCCGCGCCGAGCGCGGTGCCCAGACGCCGGGCGGTCAGCCCCTGCGTGCCGTGCTCGCGCAGCATCCGCAGCGCTGTCTCCACGATCATGTCGTGGGTGAGCACCGTGCCCTGCTTGGTACGCCGCCGCCGCTGCCGGGCGGCCTCGGACACCACCGGTTTCGCCATGCGGCGCACCTTACGCCAACGCCATTGACCTTGTCAGGGGCGGCGGCGTTGGATCGTGCCGTGCGCGGCACACCTCTCTTCGTCCGGCCGTTCGCACCCCCCTCACCTCGGAGTCCTCCATGCGGATCCTTCTCGTCGGCGCAGGCGGCGTCGGCACCGCCGTCACCCGGATCGCCGCCCGGCGCTCCTTCTTCGACCACATGGTCGTGTCCGACTACGACCTCGGCCGCGCCCAGGCGGCGGTGGCCGCGCTCGGCGACCTCGGCGGGCGGTTCAGCGCCGTCCGCGTCGACGCCTCCGACCAGGCCGCGGTGGCCGCCCTGCTGCGCGAGCACCAGTGCGACGTCCTGCTCAACGCCACCGACCCGCGCTTCGTGATGCCGCTGTTCGAGGCGGCGCTGGCGGCCGGCGCGCACTACCTGGACATGGCGATGTCGCTCTCGCGCCCGCACCCCGAGCGCCCCCACGAGCTGTGCGGGACCAAGCTCGGCGACGAGCAGTTCGCCCGCGCCGAGGCCTACCGCGAGGCCGGGCTGCTGGCGCTGGTCGGCATCGGCGTCGAGCCGGGCCTGTCGGACGTCTTCGCCCGCTACGCCGCCGACGAACTCTTCGACGAGATCGACGAGATCGGGGTGCGCGACGGCGCGAACCTGACCGTCGAGGGATACGACTTCGCGCCCTCCTTCAGCATCTGGACCACCATCGAGGAGTGCCTGAACCCGCCGGTCGTCTACGAGGCGGACCGCGGCTGGTACACCACCGAACCGTTCAGCGAGCCCGAGGTCTTCGACTTCCCCGAGGGCATCGGCCCGGTGGAGTGCGTCAACGTCGAGCACGAGGAGGTGCTGCTGGTCCCGCGCTGGGTCAAGGCGCGGCGCGTCACCTTCAAGTACGGCCTCGGTGACGACTTCATCGGCAAGCTCAAGACGCTGCACGCGCTCGGGCTGGACCGCACCGAACCGCTCACCGTGCCCTCCGACCTCGGGCCCGCCCGGGTCTCCCCGCGCGACGTGGTGGCCGCCGCCCTGCCCGACCCGGCCGGCCTCGGCGACCGGATGCACGGCAAGACCTGCGCCGGGACCTGGGTCAAGGGCGTCAAGGACGGCGCGCCCCGAGAGGTGTACCTGTACCACGTGGTCGACAACCAGTGGTCCATGCGGGAGTACGGCTCCCAGGCGGTCGTCTGGCAGACCGCGATCAACCCGGTCGTCGCCCTCGAACTGCTCGCCGCCGGAACCTGGTCGGGCAGCGGCGTCCTGGGCCCGGAGGCCTTCCCGCCGCGCCCCTTCCTCGACCTGCTCGACGAGTACGGCTCCCCGTGGGGCCTGCGCGAGCAGTGACCCACCGCGGGCCGGGCGCCGCGGCCGTCACTCCGGGACGTCGGCCGCGGCCCGGCCCGCACCGCCGGGCAGGCGCCGGCGGAAGGCCGCGTAACCGGCCAGCGAGACCAGCGTGATCCCGAAGGCGATGGCCAGGTCGCGCGGCTCCTGCCGGGTCAGCGCGATGATCCCGCCGGCGATCGCGACCAGGGGCGGCAGCGGCCACCACGGCATCCGGAACGCGTGGCGGGCGCCCCGCTCGCGCACCCGGCAGACCAGCGCGGAGACGGCCACCAGCAGATAGATCGTCACGATCACCACCCCGGTGAAGGTGATGAGGTTGTTCAGCGACGTCAGCACGCACAGCAGGCCGTTGCCGGCGAACAGGAACAGTATGCTGCGCGCCGGCACCTTCGACCGCGCGGAGATCCGCCCGAAGAAGCCGTTCAGCGGGCCGGGCAGTACGCCGTCCCGGCCCGCCGCGTAGTAGATCCGGGCATACCCGAGGTTGGCGGCCAGCCCGGTGTCGAACATCGCCACCACCACCCCGGCCAGCAGAACCGTCGCCCCGGCCGGCCCCATCACCTGGCGGGCGATCAGCGACAGCGGCGAGTCGTCGGCCATCGTCGCCCCCAGGTCGCGGATGGCGAACGTGGCGGCGGCCACCGCCAGCACCTCCACCACGATGGCGATCCCGGCCGCGACCACGACCGCCCGCGGCAGCGCCCGCCGGGTGCCCAGGGTCTCCTCGGCGAAGTACAGCGGCCAGTCATAGCCGTTGAACGCGAACAGCGCGGGCACCACGGCGCCGAGCAGACCCGCCGCACCCACGCCCGTCAGCGCACCCCCGTGCCCCGCGACCGACGGCGCGGTCAACGGGTGGGCCGCACCGGACGGATGGGCGAAGGCGACCCCGGTGAACACCAGCACCACCGCCAGCTCCAGTGTCAGCATCGCCCCGGCGACCCAGCTCGCCGGAGCGATCCGGCCCAGGGACAACGCCGTGACCAGCACCATCATCCCCAGCGCCACCCAGCCCACCGGAAGGCCGCCAGGCACCAGCGACGACAGATACGTCGCGGCGGCGACCAGGATGGACGCCGTCGAGACCAGGCCCAGCAGCAGGAACAGGACGCTCGCCGTGCCGCCCCACACCGGCCCCAGCGCGCGCCGCACGATCGTGTAGGCGCCGCCCGCCGAGGGGAACAGCGAACCCGCCTCCGCGTAACACAACGCCATGCACGCCGCGATGACGGCGCCGATCACGAACGCCCACACGATGCCGGTGCCCGCCACGGACAGCCCGGCGCCGTAGACGAGGAACACCGAGGTCGTCGGGGAGATCGCGGACACGGCGATGGCCAGCACGTTCAGCGGGCGCAGCGCTGACGCCTCAAGCCGGTTCGGCACCTCGCCGTCCCGCGGACCGTCGGAACCTCCGGACCCAGGCACGTGACAGCCTCCCTCCCTGCGGACCGCAGTGGTCTCTACCACGGCCCAGGCAACGTGAAACCCCGGGATGACGCGGTGCTACGCCCCGCCCGGATCACCGGAGGGCACGGTGAGCACGGCGGTGCCCGGCAGCGGCCGACCGCCCAGCCGCGGAGTGCCGTCGGCGTTCCAGGCGACCGGCTGGGCGTACACCCCGCGCTCCAGGCCGCAGTTGCCGTTCGGATCGTTCACCGCGTGGAACACCGTCCAGGTCTGCCGGCCGTCCGGTGAGGTGAACCAGCCGTTGCTGGCCGACCCGTAGATGCCGGCCGCCGGATCGCCGTGCAGGACCGATGTCCGCGACTTCGTCCAGGAGGAGGCGGCGAGCAGGTCCGCGTGGACGTTCGCGGACAGCAGGCCCAGGGAGTAGTCGGGCGTCCAGCAGCCCGACGCCGAGTAGGTGACGGACACGGTGCCGCCGTGCACGATGGGCTCGGGGGACTCGTTGACCTTCACCGGGACGCTGCCGGAGTGCAGTTCGAACGGGTAGGTGGGGGTGCTCAGCAGGGTGCTCGGGCCGGTCACCGTCCACGGGTCGGCAAGGCGCGCGATGTAGATGTTCTGCACACCGTTGCCGTCACCGGGCCAGCCGGACCAGAACAGGTACAGCCGCCCGTCCGGCAGGCGCAGCGGTGACGGGTCGATCGCCCAGTGGCCGCCGGGGGTGTCGAGCCGGCCCAGGTAGGTGTACGGGCCGAGCGGCGCCGTGGCGCGCAGCACCTGGAGGCGGTGCCCGTCGTTGTTCCCGGTGTCGGCGGCCGCGTAGATGTACCAGTCGCCGTCCAGGCGGTGCAGTTCGGGCGCCCACCACTCGCAGCACGGCGAACCCGCCTGGCCGCCGCGCCACACCACCGACCGCGGGGCCGCGGCCAGCGTCTTGAGGGAACGCGAGCGGCGGACGGTCAGCGAGGTGCCGTCCGGGGCGGACTGGGTGTAGTAGTACCAGCCGCCGTAGGTGACGACGGACGGGTCCTGCCCCTGTCCGAGCACCGGGTTGGAGAAGGTGCGGGCCTGCGGCGCCGCGGTGGAGGTGTTCCGGTTGTCCGGTGCCGCGGCGGCCCCGGTCTGGACGATGACCACAAGGGTCAGCAGTAACGCGGCCAGCGCGGCGGCCGCGGTGCGTGCTGTCGGCGTCTTCACAGGCGGTTCCCTTCCCGTGGACCGGGGCCGGTGTGTCAGGTGTGGGGTGCGGGCGGCCCGGCGCTCTCCCGCCGGATCAGCGCCGGCGCGGCGACCGGCGCGAGGGCGGGAGCCGGTCCGGCCGGGTCCACCAGGCCGCGGAGCAGCGCGAAACCGGCGCGCCCCAGACCGGCGTAGTCGATCCGCACCGTGCTCAGGGCGGGCGTCAGATACGCGGAGTACGGGGCGTCGTCGAAGCCCACCACGCTGACGTCGTGCGGCACCGCACGCCCCGCCTCGTGCAGCGCCCGCAGCACCCCGAGCGCCAGGTCGTCGTTGCCGCACAGCACCGCCGTGACCCCCGGGTCGAGGGCCAGTCGCAGCCCGGCGGCGTATCCGTCCCGGACGTCGCGGCCCGGTCCGCACGGCGCCGGCGGGGCGATGCCGGCCTCGCGCAGGGCCTCCCGCCACCCGGCGGTGCGCGGACTCCACCGCCCGCCGCCCACATGGTGGACGGTGCGGTGCCCGAGCGCGAGCAGGGTGCGGGTGGCGTCCCGGGCCGCCGCCCGGTCGTCCACCCACACCCGGGCGACATCGTCCCCGGCGGCCGCCGGGGCCGCCGTGACGGCCACATGCGGGACGCCCCCGGGCACCAACTCCAGGGCACGCGAACCGACATGGTCGCAGGCGACGACGATCAGGGCGCTGCCGCCGGTGGCGGTACGGTCCACGGCGGCGCGGACGTCCGCCTCGGCGGCGGACTCCGGCACGGCGACGCCCACCGAGAAGCCCGCCGCGCGGGCCGCCTCCTCCACACCCCGCAGGACGGCCGCGTGCGCGTACGGCGTGGTGTCGGACAGCAGCACGGTCACCGCCCGCGGACGGCCGCTGGCCAGCGCGAGTGCGGTGGCGCTGCGCCGGAAGCCCAGCTCCTCGATGGCGGCGCGGACGCGTTCCCGGGTCGGCGGGCTGACGTTGGGGTTGTCGTTGATGACGCGTGAGACCGTCTGGTAGGAGACGCCCGCGAGCCGTGCCACGTCCCGGATGCTGACCGCCCGGCGCCGCTCGGGCACCGCGTCGGCGGGGGACGGCGCGGCTGGGATGGCCACCTCGCTGTGACCGGTCACAGGCATGCCAGGATTGTGAGCTGCCCCACACACGGGCGTCAAGCGGCCGGTGCCGGTGAACCGGCCACGGACGCCGGGAGCCGGTGCCGGCCGGCCCGGCGGCCGCTCCTCACCGGCCATGTCGGTCCGAACGGAGCGCGGACGCGCGACGGGTGCCCCGCCCGTATCGCCCGATGCGCCGGCCACGGAGGCTGCCCGGCCCTCGCCGCCGGGGCCGACGACAACACCTCCACCCCATGGACGCCGAAGGCGCGATCCGTTGGAGCCGAGCGCGGTCGCGCGGGCGGTCTCCGCGGTGCGTCGCGCCGTCCCTCCCGGCCTACCGTCCGCGGGTCCCCCCCCGGAGAGCAGCTCCTCACGGGCCAAGTGGCGTCTTCCGGCATCGGCGCGCCCAGGGCGCTGCCGGAGACATCGGAGGGGCACGAGCCGTGGCCGCTGCGGACCGCGGTGACCGAGGAGTCCGACGAGACCCCGACCGCCGGAGGACCCGCTGACGCATCGCCCGCCCCGCGTCCACGGAGTGCGGACCGCCCTGCCCTAGGGTGGGCGCCCTCCGCAGACGCTCTCGTGAAGGCCGGATGAGCCCGAAGTCCCCGATAACTCCGCGCGTTGATGACGCTGCCGCCCCTACTCCCACGCCGGCCGAGGGCGTCGGGCCCCGCAGGTGGCCACGGCGGCTGCGGCGCAGCGCCCTGGCCGTTCTCGCGGTGGGGCTGGCCCTGGTGCTCTGCGCCGCCGTGGCGCTGCGACTGGAGGACGCGGGTGATCCTGCCGCTGCGGGACGTACCCGCGGCCGGGACGCGGTATGGCTCGGGCACGCCTGGGTGGACGGCCGGCAGAGCGCGGCGGCGACCGCGGCGCTGGTGACCCGGCTGCGCCGCACCGGCATCCGGGACCTGTACGTGCACACCGGCCCGCTGGCGGACGACGGCACCCTGGATCCGGCGCTGTACCGGGGCGCCGCCGCGTTCCTGCGGACCGTGCACTCCGCGCTGCCGCGGGTGCGCGTCCAGGCCTGGCTTGGTGACGTCGTCGCGCACGGCGGACCGCCCGGGCTGCGGCTCGGCGACCCGGGCACCAGGCGGCGGGTTCGCGACAGCGCGGCGCGGGTCCTCGCCGCGGGATTCGACGGCGTCCACCTGGACCTGGAGCCGGTGACCTCAGGAGACGGCGGTTACCTGGCGCTGCTGGAGTCGGTGCACGCGATGACCGCGGCCGCGGGCCGGCCGCTGTCGGCGGCCACCCCGCAGATCGACCCGCTGCCGGCCCTGCACAGTGTCGCCGGGGCACTGTTCGACCATCCCAAGTGGTGGTCGCAGGAGTACTTCGGCCAGGTCGCACGGCGCGTGGACCAGGTGGCCGTGATGGCGTACGACACCGGCCTGCCGCTGCGGAGCCTGTTCGGCGGCTATGTCGCCCAGCAGACCGCGCTCGCCCTGCGGGTGACCCCGCGCGGCACCGACCTGGTCATCGGGCTGCCCGCGTACCACACCGACAACCTCGGCCATCACGCGAGCGCCGAGACGGTGGCGCAGGCGGTGCGCGGTGCCCGGCTGGCGCTGGGGCGGCAGGATCCGGGGCGCCGCAGGTTCGGGCTCGGGCTGTACGTGGACTTCGCGGCCACCGAGCAGGACTGGGCGGCGTACCGCGCGGGCTGGGGCGCGGTGTGAAGCGGATGTCGGACCCCCGTCGCAGACTGGTCCCATGACACCTGACGCACTGCGGGCCGCCTGCCTGGCGCTCAACGCCGCGGAAGAGACCTTCCCCTTCAACCCGGAGACCTCGGTCTTCAAGGTCGCGGGGAAGATGTTCGCGCTGAGCGCGCTGGACGCCGTCCCCCTGTCGGTGAGCCTCAAGTGCGATCCCGAGCTGGCGCTGCGCTTCCGCGCCGAGTACCCGGCGATCACCGGCGGCTGGCACCTGAACAAGCGCCACTGGAACACGGTCCTGCTGGACGGCTCGGTCCCCGACCACCTCGTCCTGGAGATGATCGAGGACTCCTACGACCTGGTCGTCGCGCGGCTGCCGCGTGCCCGGCAGCTGCTGCTCGACTGGCCGGGGGCGCGGGCCCGCGAGGACGGCTGACGGGGTAGGAGGGCGGTCCGTGAAGTGATGTCCGTTTCCACCACCCCGACCGGCCCCGCCTCACGACCGCACGTCCCTACGCAGTTCTCCCCATGGAGCGGTGGGCGTTCCTTCGGCCAGAGTTGTCTCTGCGCGGAAGTCGAGCGCGAAATCCGCGGCGCTGACACCCGCCGTGGCCTTCCCACCGTTCCTCGGAGGTTTGTGTGAAAACCGCTCTCCGCATCCGGGCCGTCTTCGCGGCCTTCGCCCTGGCCGGATCCGTGATCGCTTTCTCGGCCGCGGCTGCCGACGCCGCGACGCAGTCGCCGCTGCAGCCGAGCTGGTGCGGCTGGACTCCCGCCAACAACTCGGGCGAGCCGGGCAATGTCCTCCAGGTACCGCTGAACCTGCGCACCGGCCAGGGCACCGCGTGCGACATCAAGGGTGTGATCAACTCCACCGGCTGGAACCTCACCGTGCGGTGCCAGACGAGCGACGGCTCCTGGTACTACGTCGACTCCCCGGCGGGCCGCGGCTGGGTGACCGCTGGAGACGTCGAAACGCTCTGGACCCCGTACAACTGCTGAGCATCCCAGCCCCTTGACGGCGGGAGGCCGCGTGTCGCGGGGAATCCCGGGTTCCCCGCGAGGACCGCGTCCGGGCCGCGCCGAACCGCCCGGCCGACCTCGCACGGTACCGCCCGGCCCCGAGTCGCCGCGGCGATCCGGGACACCGCTTACCAGGGGGTTGAGAACATCCATGTCGGATCGTGCGCGCGGGGGTTGCTGTCCTGGCTCGGTTGGTGCCGTGAGCGAGGCTACGAGGGACCGATGGTCCCGGCCTGGGCGAAGCGGCTGGCGGTGCCGGACTCCGAGACCCCGGCCCGCTCGAAGATGGCGGTCGACCGGCTGAACGCGCGCAGGGAGGTGCACCTGCGGGAGAAGACGCTGTGGCGGATGCTCTACGAGACCGCTGGGCGGTCCGAGGAGATCCTGGGCGTCAACATCGAGGAGCTGGACTTCGCCGGGCGTCGTTGCCTGGTCAAGGCCAAGGGCGCCCGGACCAAGGCCCGTCGCCGGAGCCAGTCACGCGAAGACTACGTGCTGGAGACCGTGTACTGGGACGCCGGCACCGCCCGGCTGCTGCCCCGACTGCTCAAGGGCCGCACCCGCGGGCCGGTGTTCGTCACCCACCGCCGCTCGGGGCCGGGCAAGGTCGTCAGCTCCCGCGACATATGCCCGGACACCGGGCCGGCCAGGCTGTCGTACGGGCAGGCCCGCGCCCTGCTCGACGAGCACACCGCCCTGCGCGGGCCGGGTACGGGCTGGGACCTGCACGAGTACCGCCATTCCGCCCTGACCCACCTCGGCGAGCAGGGTGCCTCGCTGTTGATGCTGATGGCGAAGTCCCGGCACAAGAAGCCGGAGAACGTCCGCCGCTGCTTCAAGCCCTCCCCGGAGGCGATCTCCGAGCTGACCAGCCTGCTCGCCCCCGGCGACGCCCGCCGTTGACCGCCTGCGCAGGGCAGGGCAGGGCCGGCCCGCGCGGACGGGGGCGCTCAGCGCGGGATCACCCAGCCCGGTGCCCAGGTCCCGGCGGCGTCGTGGCCGGTTGTCGTGGCGGCGAGGTGGGTGCGGAGGGTGGCCAGCGCTGGGTGGGGGTTGTCGCGGTGCCAGAGGAGTGAGTGCGGGTAGACGGGCGTCGGGCCGGTCACCGGGATGCGGCGCAGGCCGTGGCCGGCGGGCCAGATGAGGCGGGTGGGCTCGCCTATGAAGGTGGCCAGGGCCGGGGTGTCGGCGATGGTGTCGAGGAGTGCGTCGGTGCCGAAGTTGGGGCCGGTCACTTCGATGGTGAGGCCGAACTCGGCGACGAGGTCGTCGTAGTAGGCGGCCCACTCGGTACCGGGGGCGATGCCGGGCATCCAGATCCGGTGCCCGGTGAGCTGGGCGATGGTCACCGACCGGGCGCCCGCAAGTGCGTGGGCGGGGCCGGTGAGGAGTTGGAGCGGCTCGTCGAGGACCCGGACGGAGGCGATGTCCTCCGGCAGGGGCCGGCCGGGCGCGGCGACGGCGCGGAAGGACGCGTCGATCGCACCGGAGAGAATGGCGGTGACGGCCGTCTCGATGTCGAACAGCATCATCACGTCGAGGTCGATGTCGGGGTGTGCGCGGTGGAAACCGCGCATCAGGCCCGACTGCGCGCTGCGCGAGGCGAGCACGTCGACGCGCAGCGGACGGCGGCCGGGGCGCACGGACGCGCCCGCACGCTCGGCGACGCGCAGCAGTTCGCGTGCGTGGGGCAGGAACGCCTGACCATCGATGGTGAGCTCAGCGCCGCGTGGGGCACGGGTGAACACTCGCACGCCGAGGTCGCGCTCCAGCGCGGCGATGCGTTTGGAGACGGCCTGCTGGGTGATCGACAGGTCGGCGGCGGCTTTCTGGAACTGGCCCGCTTCCGCGACGGCGACGAAGGTACGTACTGCTTCGAGGTCCACGCCGACCCACCTTAGTGAACAACTGGTGGTTGTGGGTTTCTGGCGGGTCGGTTGTTTGACCTGCTGTTGTCCTGCCCGCTTGTCTCTCATCGGTCAACGTCGTTTTGTTCGGGTGGGACCTCAAGGGGAGTGCGCTGAGCATGGTGGGCAGGAGACGGTTGGGCCGTCAGTTCGGCTGGCTGTGGGCGTCATATGCGGTGAGCGCATATGGGTCCGGGTTGGGGTTCGGGGCGTTGCCGCTGATCGCCGTGCTGGTGCTGCATGCCGGACCCGCCGAGGTGTCCGCGCTGTCCGCGGTGGGGCCTGCGGTGGGTGCGCTGATCGCGGTGCCGCTCGCGCCGTGGGTGGAGTTCCGGCTCAAGCGCCCGGTCATGATCATGATGGACTTGGCCCGGCTTGCGGCCATGGCGACGATTCCGGTCGCCTACGCCTTCGGGTGGCTCAGTTTCGTCCAGCTGCTCGTGGTCTCGGCCGTGGTCGCCGCAGCCAAGATCGCCTTCAACGCGGCCAGCGGCGCTTACCTCAAGGCCCTCGTGCGGCCGGACGACCTGCTCGTCGCCAACGCGCGGTTCGAGTCCACGAACTGGAGCTCCATCGCGGTGGGGCCACCGCTCGGCGGGGCGGCGATCGGCCTGTTCGGGCCGGTCACCACCGTGGTGGCCGACGCGCTCAGCCACCTGCTCTCCGCGCTGGGCATCACCGCGATCCGCGGCCAGGAAGAAGCGCCGCGAACGACCGAAAAGAGCCCGGTCCGGGTGGGCGCACTACTCGACGGGTGGCGGCACATCATGGGGCACCCCGGTTTGCGGCCGCTCTACCTCAACAACATGCTCGTCGGCGGTCTGATCATGGCCACCGAGCCGCTGCTGGCCGTGCTCCTGCTTCGCCAGCTCGGCTTCCCGCCCTGGGAGTACGGCCTCGCCTACGCCGTCCCCTGCCTCGGCGGACTCATCGGCTCGCGGCTGGCCCGCCGTGTCGTGGCCCGCTTCGGCCGGCACCGGGTCTTCCGGACCGTCGGCACCCTGCGCGCCGTCTGGCTGATCGGCCTGGCCTTCGTCCGTCCCGGCGTCGTCGGCCTTGTCACCGTGATGGTTGTCGAGCTGGCGATCATCATCAACATGAGCCTGTACAGCCCGGTGCTCGCCACCTACCGGCTCGAACACACCCCCAGGCAGCTCGTCGCCCGCACCCTGTCGGCCTGGTCGATCGGTCAGCAGGCGTCCATCGCCGCCCTCACCGCGCTCGCCGGGCTGCTCGCCGACGTCACCAGCCCACGCACCGCTCTCACGGTCGCAGGACTGCTCATCCTGACCACGCCGCTCCTGCTTCCCCGACCCGACCAGACGGCGCAGCACGAGCCGGAACCGGCTATGAGCCGGTGACCGGTGCAAACGTCACCGCCGGGACCATCCCGGCAGTGACCGCCACCCGCACCGGGGTCACGCCTCTTCGACCGTCTCCGGGTCGCGCAGGTGCTCGACCACCTCCAGGCCCTGCCCGCCAACACCCCTGCCATCAACCAGGATTCGCTTTGGCTCTTCCCCGGCCGCCGCCCGAGCCGGCCGATGAATCCCGGCACTTTGCGCGACGCGTTGCGGAAACCCGGCGTCCCGGCCGAGAAGGGCCGCACCTCCGCCATCCGCCAGCTCGTCCTCCAGGCCCCGGCGCCCGCCATCGCCCAGGCACTCGGCTACCACGACAAGAGCGCCACCCGCATCGCCACCGAAGCCGGAGCCCCCTGGAAGAACTGCGCACCCGGCGACCACACACGCTGAACGGCCCCCTCGAACTACGCGCCGGGCGAAAGATCGCACCACTCGGCTGCCTTCGCCCCACAGTGGTGACCATGCTGAACCGGGTAGCCGTCCTGTCCGACATTCACGGAGTCCTGCCGGCCCTGAAGGCAGTACTCGCTGAACCAGACGTCAGCACCGCCGATCACATCGTGCTGACCGGCGACATCACCGCCGGCCCGCAACCGGCACAGGTCCTCGACCTGCTGACCAGCCTCGGCGACCGCGTCATCTGGATCAGCGGCAACGCCGACCGCGAACTCCTCGAATACCGCCGGGGGCAACGCGACACGATCCCCGACCCGATCGCCCCCTGGGCAGCCGAACAGCTCCGCGAAGACCATCTCGACCTTCTCGGCTCGCTGCCACGATCACTCTCCCTGTCCGTGAACGGTCTGGGAAAGGTGCTGTTCTGCCATGCCACCCCTCGCGACGACGAGGAGGTCGTCCTGGTCGACTCCCGCCTCGACCGCTGGAAGGAAGTCTTCAACGGACTCGATACCGACATCCGCACCGTGGTCTGCGGCCACACCCACATGCCGTTCGTCCGCCTCGCCCACGGCCGACTCGTGATCAACCCCGGCAGCATCGGCATGCCCTATGGACGAAGCGGAGCACACTGGGCCCTCCTGGGCCCGGGCATCGAACTGCGCACCACGCACTTCGACCTCCAAGCCGCAGCCACCCAGCTCAGCCAGGACTCGTCCTACCCCGACATCACCGAATGGGCCGACTACTTCCTGCACGCTCGCGCGACCGACGCCGACGCCCTCACAGCCTTCGCCCCACGGGACGGACGCGACCACAGCCCGTGACACCCGCTCCCCATCCACGACAGCGGGCAGCCGAACACCGACTACACGATCAACGACGCCTACCAATCTCAACCCCCTACCACTCCCCGACCCGGCCCCGCCGACGCCTCGCCCTACGCCCCACAGGGCGCAACGCAGGGTGTGCGGCGACTACCGGGCCCCCGGAGTCCTGGTTCAGACGCCGGCCGTGGCCCGGTCCGAACGATCACCCGCGCAGCACGCCACGCATCCGGGCCCGGACAGGGCCCAGGGCTCGTCCGGCGGATCACGGGCCGAGCCAGGGCCGGACCGAGGCGAGGGCCGGCCAGTGCCCTAATCGTGTTGACCGCCCCCGGCAGGCAGTGCTGGAGTCGGCACGTGGACAGCATCCCCGCCAACCGGCGGCTCTGGAACCAGATCAGCGGCGCCTACCAGCACGAGCACGACCCGCAAATCGGCGCCGCACCCCGGCTGTGGGGCATGTACTCCATCCCCGACGCGCACCTGCGCGCCCTGGGCGACGTGACCGGCAAGCGCGTCCTCGAACTCGGCTGCGGCGCCGGCCAGTGGTCCAGGGCGCTCGCCGCCGAGGGCGCCACCGTGGTGGGGCTCGACCTGTCCGAAGCCCAACTCGCCTCAGCGGCCCGCGCGATGGGAGCGGCCCGTTACCCGCTGGTGCAAGGCGCCGCCGAACAACTTCCCTTCGCCGCCGACAGCTTCGACCTGGTGTTCTGCGACTTCGGTGGGCTCAGCTGGGCGCCCCCGCACCTGGCCGCCCCGCAGGCCGCGCGCGTCTTGTGCCGAGGCGGGCGCCTGGTGTTCAACGTCGCCAGCCCATGGTTCGAGGCTTGCTACGACGAAGCCGCCAGCCGCGTGACCACCACGCTGCAGCGGGACTACTTCGGGCTGCACACCATCGCCGAAGACCACGGCGCGACCAGCTATCAGCTCACCTACGGCGACTGGGTCAAGGTCCTGCGCGGCGCGGGTCTCATCATCGACGACCTCATCGAGCCGCGGCCCGAACTCGGAACACCCAACGGCTACAACGAAACCGACCCACCCGACTGGGCACACCGCTGGCCGGCGGAACTGCTCTGGGTAACCCACAAACCGTAAGTTCCGCCGCGCCGAGACATGAAGGCATCCCCTCGCCGGACAGGCCCTAGGTGTGTTGTCCCGGCAGGTTGGTGACGCGGCTGGCTGGTGTTCGGCCGTTGATGCCGGTGTGGGGTCGGTGGTAGTTGTACCAGTCCAGCCAGTCGGGAAACGCCGCCTGCCGTTCGGCGTCTGAGGTGTAGGGCTGGCGGTAGGCCCATTCCTCGAGCAGGGTGCGGTGGAAGCGTTCGACCTTGCCGTTGGTCTGCGGTCGCCAGGGTTGGGTCCAGCGGGGGCTGATGCCCAGGTCGTGGTAGGTCTGGCGCCAGGTGTTCTTGGTGTAGGCCCAGGCGTTGTCGGTCAGGACGCGTTCGATGGTGATGCCGCGTGCGGCGCACCAGGCCGTGGCGCGGGTCAGGAAGCCGGCGCAGGTGGCGGCGGTCTCGTCGGGCAGGTCTTCGGTGTAGGCCAGGCGGGAGTGGTCGTCGAGTGCGGTGTGCAGGTAGGCGTAGCCGCGGGCGGTGCGGTTCTTGCGTCCGGCGGCCCGGCCCAGGGCCTTGTG
>JBEHXI010000103.1:0-22887 GCA_048498775.1 Actinomycetota bacterium
AAAAGAAGGGCCAGACATGTAAGAATCCACCGTACGTGCCGGGCCCTTCACGTTCAGTGAGTGATGTGCGCCATGCGTGCGATCACGTCGCCTGGTGGACCACCAGGGCGAAGGCGACCAGGGCGACGAGCAGCGCGATCAGGGTGGCCGGGGTGAGCGACCCGAACGGGCTGTCGTGGTGATGCCTGGCCCGGTACGCCCGGCAGACGGAACACCGCCCCTCTGCCACGGGCCCGGCGCAGTTGGCGCACACCAGCCGGTCGCATGTCATGCGGATCGCCTCCTCCCACGCGGCGGAGCCGCATAGTGTCACGGTGCCAACGCCGCGGGGTGGCTCCAGGTTCCCGTGGGTCGTCGAGCGCCGACCGGCGCTCGTACCGCTCTGCATCCCACTGTGCCAGCTTCCCGCCGAATCGGCGCGCCCCCTGGCTTTGCTCAGCGTGATGAATCGGCCTGGCGCCGAATCTTTGTCGCCATTATCACTTCTGCCCCTGTATATCTATCCAGGGATGCGTGACGAAACCCACCTCCCGCGAACGCCGACTGCGCGCCGTGGCGCGCTTCGCGTATCGTCGGCGCACCGGGAGAGCCGCCCGCCGGCTGTCCGTACCCCTACAGGCCGACTGTGGTGCAGCTGTGATCCGATTCGACAATGTGAGCAAGACCTACCCCAAGCAGAACCGTCCTGCACTCCGGGACGTCTCGCTGGAGATCGAGAAGGGTGAATTCGTCTTCCTGGTGGGTTCCTCCGGCTCGGGAAAGTCGACGTTCCTGCGCCTGATGCTCCGCGAGGAGCGGACCGACACCGGCACCGTCCACGTGCTCGGCAAGGACCTGGGCAGGCTGTCCAACTGGAAGATCCCGCAGATGCGGCGCCAAATCGGCACGATCTTCCAGGACTTCCGCCTGCTGCCGAACAAGACCGTCGGGCAGAACGTCGCGTTCGCCCTGGAGGTCATCGGCAAGCCGCGCGGCACGATCCGCAAGACCGTCCCCGAGGTGCTGGACCTGGTCGGCCTGGCCGGCAAGGAGGACCGGATGCCCGGCGAGCTGTCCGGTGGTGAACAGCAGCGCGTGGCCATCGCCCGCGCGTTCGTCAACCGGCCGCTGCTGCTGATCGCCGACGAGCCGACCGGAAACCTCGACCCGACGACCTCGGTCGGCATCATGAAGCTCCTGGACCGGATCAACCGGACCGGGACGACCGTGGTGATGGCCACCCACGACCAGCAGATCGTCGACCAGATGCGCAAGCGCGTCATCGAGCTGGAGCAGGGCCGCCTGGTGCGCGACCAGACGCGCGGTGTCTACGGCTACCAGCACTGAGTCCACGCCCGGCAGCCGCCGCCACCAGCCCCCCGCAGGCCCGCAAGAAAGGTCACCATGCGCGCCCAGTTCGTCCTGTCGGAGATCGGCGTCGGTCTCCGGCGCAATCTCACCATGACCTTCGCGGTGATCGTCTCGGTCGCCCTCTCGCTGGCGCTCGCCGGCGGCTCCTGGCTCGCCCGCGAGCAGGTGAGCTCGATGAAGGGCTACTGGTACGACAAGGTCCAGGTGTCGATCTTCCTGTGCAACAAGACCGACGGAACGGACACCGCCAACTGTTCCAAGGGCGCGGTCACACCGCAGCAGATGGATCAGATCCGCTCGGACCTGAACAAGCTCCCGATCGTGGACAAGGTCTACGAGGAGACGCCCCAGCAGGCCTACGAGCGCTACAAGCAGCAGTTCGCCGGGCAGGCCGGCGTGGATCTTCTGACGCCTGATCAGATGCAGTACTCCTTCCGGGTAAAGCTCAAGGACCCGCAGCAGTACAACGTGATCTCCAGCGCGTTCGACGGCCGTCCCGGCGTCCAGTCCGTCCAGGACCAGCGCAAGCTGCTGGACAACCTGTTCGGCCTGCTCAACGGCATGACGTACGTGGCGCTCGCGGTGCTGGCGTTCATGCTCACCGTCGCCATGCTGCTGATCGTCAACACGGTGCGGGTCTCGGCGTTCAGCCGCCGCCGGGAGACCAGCATCATGCGGCTGGTGGGCGCCTCCAGCTTCTACATCCAGATGCCGTTCATCATGGAGGCCGCGCTCGCCGGCCTGATCGGCGGCGGGCTGGCCTGCGTCATGCTGCTGATCGGCCGCTACTTCCTGATCGACGGCGGCCTGGCCCTCCAGTCCAAGATCCAGCTGATCCACTTCCTCGGCTGGTCGGACGTCATCAAGGTGCTGCCGCTGGTGCTGGTGGTGGGCATCATGATGCCCGCGGTGGCCGCGTTCATCACCCTGCGCAAGTACCTCAAGGTCTGACCGCGGGGCCGCCTCGGGCCCGCGGAGGGCATGAGGAAGGCCACAGGGCGCCGTACGGGCAACTTCCCGTACGGCGCCCCGTTCTGTCCTAGACTCACCGCCATGTACGGCCGATTGATGTCCGGGCAGCCCCAGCGGATCCGCCGCGGGGCGACCCTGACGATGGTGTTCGGGGCCGTGCTCGCGACCGGTGCGGCCACCGGTTCGTTCGCCGAGGCCGGCGACCACCGGACGCCGCCGCCCGCCTCTTCCGCCGCCGCCGCGGCGCCCCGACTGCGCCTGGACACCGCGGAGATCGCCCGGGCCATCGACGAGGGCGCGGTCGGCCCGCAGGCCGCCGAGGAGCTCGTCAGCCGCAGCGGGGACCGCTGGTCGGCCTTCTACACCGCCCAGGAGTACGAGGGCTTCCAGCAGGCCCTGGACGGCCGCTACGTGGGCGTCGGGCTGTGGGTCCGGCGCAGCCCGGACGGGCGGATCGCGGTCTCCCGGGTGCAGTCCGCGTCCCCGGCCGAGCGGGCCGGGCTGCGGGTCGGCGACCGGCTCACCGCGATCGACGGCACCGCCGTCACCGGCCGCCCGGTCACCGAGGTGGTCTCCCGGCTGCGCGGGGTGGACAGCGACGACGACCCGGACCACACGGTGGCCCCCCGGCCCGGCAGCGCGGTCGCGCTCGGGCTCCAGCGGGCCGGCCGGGCCTGGACGGTCACCCTGCGCCGGGCGGTGCTCACCACCGAGGCGGTCACCGTGACCCGGCCCGCGCCCGGGATCACCGACATCGCCATCGACTCCTTCGTCCACGGGGTGGGCGGCCAGGTCCGCGGCGCCCTCGCCCGCGACGACCACCGCCGGGGCGTCCTGCTCGACCTGCGCGGCAACTCCGGCGGGCTGGTCGCCGAGGCGGTCTCGGTCGCCTCCGCCTTCCTCGACGGCGGGCCGGTGGCCACCTACGACGTCCACGGCGAGGAGCGGTCCCTGGCGGCCGCCGGGCACGGCGACGACCGCACGCCGCTGGTCGTCCTGGTCGACGGGGGCACCATGAGCGCGGCCGAAATGCTGGCCGGCGCGCTCCAGGACCGCGGCCGGGCGGTGGTGGTCGGCTCCCGCACGTTCGGCAAGGGCTCGATCCAGATGCCCAGCACGCTGCGGGACGGCTCGGTCGCCGAACTGACCGTCGGCCACTACCGCACCCCGAGCGGCCGCAGCGTGGACGGCCAGGGCATCGAGCCGGACGTGGCGGTCACCGGCGGGCAGGACGCGCAGACCGTGGCCCGCACGGTATTGAGTGGCCTCGGAGCGGCCTCGTAGTGGGAGAATGGCCTGGCTATGGCAAAAGAGACGGGTCGCAAGCTGATCGCGCAGAACAAGAAGGCGCGGCACGACTACCACATCCTCGACACCTACGAGGCCGGCATGGTGCTGACCGGCACCGAGGTGAAGTCGCTCCGGCTGGGGCGCGCCTCGCTGGTGGACGGCTTCGGGCAGCTCGACGGCGGTGAGGTCTGGCTGCACAACGTCCACATCCCCGAGTACGTCCAGGGGACGTGGACCAACCACGCCGCGCGCCGCAAGCGCAAGCTGCTGCTGCACCGGGCGGAGATCGACAAGCTGGTCGGCAAGATCCAGGAGAGCGGGAACACCCTGGTCCCGCTGGCGTTGTACTTCAAGGACGGCCGGGTCAAGGTCGAGCTCGCCCTCGCCAAGGGCAAGAAGGACTACGACAAGCGCCAGACCCTGCGCGAGAAGCAGGACCGCCGCGAGGCGGAGCGCGCGATGTCGGCCGCCCGGCGCCGTCAGCGGGCCTGAGAGCGCTCCTGGCGGAGCGGGCGCCGGGGCGGGCCGGGAATGCACTGGCCCCCGCCGGTGTTGATCCTCTATGATGACGCGAGCAGCACCTTGATAACACAACAATGGGGATGATCGGTTTCGACTGCGGTTGTCGAAGCAGGGGAAGCGAGCCGAGGAACGCGGCAATGATCTCGTAAACCATGTGCCGCAAAAAAATAATCGCCAACACCAAGCGCGATTCCTTCGCCCTCGCTGCCTGATCTAACAGACAGCGACTTTGCGAAGTGTCGGCCCGGGAGTGTTCCCGACCCGGAGTCCGGCATCAGCTAGGGAACTCAACCACCCGTCCCGGTCACGGGGGCAGGTGGGAAAGCACACAGTGACTGGGCCCGTCGGCAGCTTGTCTGCGTGACTGCCGGGGCCGAGAAAAGCACAGCAGACTGCGCTCGGAGAAGCCCTGGTTCCGCACCGTAGGACGCGGGTTCGATTCCCGCCATCTCCACTCGGGTCGAGGGCGACATGTGTCCGCAGAAAGCGCGGACCATGTCGCCCTCGTCGTGTTTTGGCGCGGCTTCGCCGCGCGGCGGGGGCTGGCGCCACCCGCACCCCCGCCCAGGAGGGGCGGGGGCGCCGCGTTTTCTTGAGGGCCGGCACCCGCACTCCCGCAAGAGGGGGGCGGGGGCGCCGCGTTTTTTGGGGGCCGCCGCCCGCGCTCCCGCCCAGAGGGGGCGGGGGCACCGCATTTTCGTGTTCGTGGCGCTACGGGGCGAACGGGCCCTTGGGGCCGAAGGCCAGGGTGGCGAAGCGCTCGCCCATGCGCCGGTAGGCGGCGGCGTTCGGGTGCAGGCCGTCCGGCAGGTCCGCCACCTCCCGCGGGCCGAGCAGCTCGCGCCCGTCCAGATGGTGCAGGTGCGGGTCGTGTGCCGCGCGCTCCGCGACGATCCGGGCCAGCTCCGCGCGGACGGCTCGCAGGGTCAGCGCCCCGGCGGCGACGTCCGCGGCGGTGCCCAGGCCGTGGAAGCCGCGTTCCGGTGTCGTCGCGGTCGGGCCGGGGGTGTCCTCCAGGGCGGGGCAGCTGATCGGGGAGACCACCAGCAGCGGGGTGTCCGGATGCCCGTCGCGCAGGGTGTCGAGGAAGCCGTGGACGGCGGGGCCGAAGGTCCGCTGCCGCAGGCCCACGCTGCCCACGATGTTGATCCCGATCTTGACGCTCAGCAGGTCGGCGGGCAGGTCGCGCATGGTCCTGGCGACATACGGGTCCAGCATGGCGTTCCCGGCCAGGCCCAGGTTGACCACCTCCACGCCGGCCCGCCGGGCCGCCACCACCGGCCAGGTGCCGGTGGGCGAGTCCGCCTCCACGCACTGGCTGATCGAGCTGCCGTGGTGGACCCAGCGCCGCCGCCCGCCGGACCGCGGCGGCTCCACGGGGGCGTCCGCCCGCAGCGCGACCAGCTCCGTGCGGGTCCCCTGCGGCAGCCACAGCTCCACGTCCTTGACGCCCTCCGGCAGCCCGGCGAACCGCAGCGTTCCCGGGGCGCCCCGCTCGATCCGCGGCCGGTCGCGGGGCCCGGCCACATGCAGCAGATGCCCCACCGGCACCTCCGCGCGGCCCGCGAGCTCCCCGTCGACGAGCAGGTCCGCCACCCCGGCCGAGTCAGGCACCGGGGTGGCCGGCGGATGCCACACCGAGGTGAGGACCTCAAGCTCCAGCGTCCGCGCGCCGGTGCGGAACGCCAGCCGCACCCCCGACGGCATGGCGGCCACCTCGTCCATGAACGCGTCGGGGTACTGCGCCCGCGTCCAGGCGGGCAGCCGGCGCGGCAGCAGCCCCGCCTCGCCGGCCTCCAGGTCGAGCGCGCCGCGGATCTCCACCGGGCCGCCGGCCAGCGGCACGTCACGCAACGGATGCGTCAAGGTCTCTCCCCCCACTCACGGAACTCCATGGTGGCCGTCTGCCCCGGGCGCCGAGGTGTGCGCCGTGTTCGCGCCGGGCGACTCGGGGTAGCCGAGCCGCCGGAGGTGGAGCGATGGCGCGTCGGGGCCGGAGGGCGTCCGCGGTGGGAGAGGTGGCGGCCTGGTGGGCCGGGCTCACGGTGCTGTGGCTGATGCTGATCAGCTCGGTGGACCCGCTGGAGGTGGCCGTCGGGGCCGGGGCCGCGGCCCTGGCCGCACCGCTGGCGCGCGGTGCCCGCCGGGCGGTGACGGACGGGTGAACGTGTGGCTGGCGGGGGCGGCCACGCTGCTCGTCCTCGGGCTCGGCCCGAGCCTGTGGGCCGCCTCCCGGGGACCGGTGGGGCGCCGCGTGGTGGCCCAGAACATGGCGACGCTGCTGCTGTGCCTGATCTTCCTGCTGCTCGCACAGGGCTACGGGCGGACGTCGTATGTGGACCTGGCGCTGGTGGTGTCGGTGCTCGGCCCGTCCGGCACCCTGGTGTACGCCCGGCTGCTGGCCGACGAGATCCACGCGTCCCGGCGGCCCCCGGCCGGGGTGCGCCTGCTGACCCCCGTGACGCTGATCGCCACCCCGCTGACCGTCATCCCGCTGTGCGTGGTCACCGGACCCGGCCGGTCCATGGTGAAACTGCTGGTCATCGGGGCTCTGCTGATCGCCGGCGGGATGGTCACCACCAGGGCGGTGCGCGGTGGATGACGCGCTGATCGTGATAGCCCTGCTCTTCGTGGCGGCCGCCTCCACGGCCGCCGTCGTCAACCGCGATCCGGCCCGGCAGGCCGTCGTCCTGTCGCTGGCCGGACTGGGACTCGCCGTGCTGTTCACCGTCCTGCAGGCCCCCGACGTGGGGCTTTCCCAGCTGGGGGTCGGCTCGGTGGTGACCCCGCTGATGATCCTGCTGACCGTGCGCAAGGTCCGCCGCAGGGGACAGCCCGGCACCGGTGACCAGGAGCGACGGGAGGGGCGGCGGTGAGCCGGCGGTTCCGGATGGTGGTGCTGGCCGCCGGGCTGCTCGCGGTGGCCGTGCTCTACACCGCCGCCTGCCTGCGCCTGCCGCACTTCGGCGGGGCCTGGCACCCGTACGGGGACCGGGCGGTGCGCACCGCGCTGGCGCAGCACACCGCCAACACCGTCTCCTCCGTCAACTTCGACCAGCGGGCGTTCGACACCCTGGGCGAGGAGAGCATCCTGTTCGGCGCGGTGCTCGGCACCGTCGTCCTGCTGCGCCAGACCCGCGACGAGCACCGGGCCCGGCCCGAGTCGGCGCCGGTGCCCGCGGCGCTGCGCCGCTACGGCTGGGCCGCGCTGCCGGTGACGGTGCTGATCGGGCTCTATGTGGTCGCGCACGGGCAGCTCAGCCCCGGCGGCGGCTTCCAGGGCGGTGTGGTGATCGCGACCGCCCTGCACCTGCTCTACGTCGGCGCCGACTACCGCGCCCTGGAGCGGGTGCGGCCGGTCGCGCTGTACGAGCTCGCCGACGCGGCCGGGGAGGCGTCCTACGTCCTGCTGGGCGTGGCCGGGCTGCTCGCCGGATCGGCGTATCTGGCCAACACCCTGCCGCACGGCACCTTCGGCACGCTCTCCTCGGGCGGGACGGTGCCGCTGCTCAACGCGGCCGTCGGCATCGAGGTGGCCTCCGGGGTGATCGTGCTGCTCGCCCGCTTCCTGGACCAGGCGGTGGAGATCGAGGAAGGGAACGACGGGTGAGCGTACTGCCGTATCTGGTCGCCGGATGGATCTTCCTCGCCGGGATCTACGGGATGGCCACCAGCCGCAACCTGGTGCACGCCGTCGGCTGCCTGGCGGTGTGCCAGTCGTCGACGTATGTGCTGCTGCTGGCGGTCGGCTACCGCCGCGGCGGCACCGCGCCGGTCTTCTCGGACGTGAAGCCCGGGGTGCGGGTCGTCGATCCGGTGGTGCAGGCCCTGGCGCTCACCGACGTCGTCGTCGGCGCCACCGTCACCGCGCTGCTGCTGGCGCTGGTGATCCAGGTCGAGAAGCGGCACGGCACGATCGACCCGGACGAACTGTCCGCCCTGAAGGGCTGAGGCGGCCGTGGAACGTCTGCTGCCGTTGATCGTGACGGTGCCGCTGCTGGGGGCCGCGCTGCTGGTGGCCGGGGGACGCCGGCTGCGCCGGGTGGCGGCCGACAGCCTCGGCTGGCTGTGCTCGGCCGCGTCGGCCGCCCTCGCGGTGGCCGGTCTGGTGCTGGTCCGGGGCAGGGGAGTGGAGTGGGTCGGCGGCTGGAGTCCGCACGGCGGGCACAGCGTGGGCATCGTGCTGGTCGGCGACCGCACCGGGCTGGGGCTCGCGGCGCTCACGTCCCTGCTGGTCACCGCCGTCCTCGCCTACTCCTGGCGGTACTTCAGGGAGCCGCCGCGGCGCCACGCGGGGGCGTTCCCGGCGCTGGTGCTGCTCTTCCAGGCGGGGATGTGCGGTTTCGCGCTCACCGGCGACCTGTTCGACGCGTTCGTCTTCTTCGAGCTGATGGGCGTCGTCGCCTACGCGCTGACCGGCTACCGCGTCGAGGAGAAGGAGGCGGTGCAGGGCGCGCTGACCTTCGGGGTGCTGGGCTCGCTGGGCGGCTACGCCTCGCTGCTCGGCATCGGGCTGCTGTACGCCCGCACCGGCGAGCTGGGCATGGCACAGGCCGGGCGCGCGCTGGACGCCGCGCCGCACCGGGACGCCCTGGTCATCGCGTCGATGGTGCTGATCATGACGGGTCTGCTGGTCAAGGCGGCGGCGGTGCCGTTCCACTTCTGGCTGCCGGACGCGCACGCCGTCGCGCCGACACCGGTGTGCATGCTGCTGTCCGGCGTCATGGTCGAGATGGGCGTGTACGGGACGGCCCGCGTCTACCACACCGTCTTCGCCGGCCCCGGCGGCGTCCCGGCGGACGGCTTCCGGCACGCGCTGCTGACCCTGGCCGTGGCGACCGCGCTGGTCGGGGCGGTGATGTGCTGGCAGCAGCGGCACCTCAAGCGGATGCTGGCGTTCTCCACCGTCGGCCACACCGGGCTGTTCCTGACCGGGGTGGCGCTGCTCGGCCCGCAGGGGTTCGCGGGCAGCGCGCTGTACGTGCTCGGGCACGCCGGCGCCAAGGCCGCGCTGTTCGCCTGCGCGGGCCTGCTGCTGGACCACCGCGGCAGCGTGGACGAGGTCGAGCTGTACGGCCGCGGCCGGGACCTGCCGGTCACCGGCGTGGTGTACGCGCTGGGCGGGCTGGCGCTGGCCGGGCTGCCGCCGTTCGGCACCGGCCTGGGCAAGACGGTCGGGGAGGAGGCGGCCGCCCGGCTGGGGTGGTGGCTGCCCGCGGTGTTCGTGATCGTCTCCGCGCTGACCGGTGCGGCGGTGCTGCGCGGCGCCGCGCGGATCTTCCTGGGCCTGGGGGAGCACCCGGAGGAGGGCCGCCGGGACCCGGAACCGGAGACCACCGGGAAGCGGGAGGAGCCGGAGACCGAGGGGCGGATCCACCGGCCGCCGCTGCCGATGCTGGTGGTCGCGCTGGTGCTGCTGGCGGCCTCGCTGGCGGTCGGCCTGGTGCCCGCCCTGGCCGACGCGGTGGCCGGCGCGGCGGCGCAGTTCACCGACCACGCCGGGTACGCGGCGGCGGTACTCGACGGGCGCAGCGGGCGCTCCGCCGTGCCCGCCGCGCGCCCCGAGGTCTCCTGGACGGCCGACGGTGTCGCGCTGGGCGTGCTGTCGTCCGTCCTCGCGGTGGGTCTGGCCGCCGCCGCCGTGCTGCGGCCGCGAACCGCCGCCGCCGCGGTGCGCTGGGCGGGCGCGCTGCGACGGCTGCACTCCGGGCACGTCGGTGACTACGTGGCCTGGGCGGCGGCCGGGATCGGGCTGCTGGCGGTGCTCACCGTGTGGTGACCGGCACCGGTCAGGCCCCGATCAGGCCCCGATCAGGCCCCGATCAGGCCCCGATCTCCTTCTTGCCGCCGCCGGCGGCGATCTGGATCTTGCGCGGCTTGGCCTGCTCGGCGACCGGGAGGCGGATGGTCAGCACCCCGGCGTCGTAGGAGGCCTCGACCCGCTCGGTGTCCAGGGTGTCGCCGAGGAACAGCTGACGGCTGAAGGTCCCGGTGGGCCGTTCGGCGGCGATGACCTCGGCGCCCTCGGGGGCCGGGGAGCGCCGCTCGGCGCGCACGGTCAGGACGTTGCGCTCGATGTCGAGGTCGATCGACTCCGGGTCGACGCCCGGCAGGTCGAAGTTGACGACGAAGACGTCACCGGCACGGTAGGCGTCCAGCGGCATCCCGGTCGGCCGCGCCATGGTGCCCATCATCTGCTGGGCGAGGCGGTCCAGGTCGCGGAAGGGGTCGGTGCGCATGAGCATCGCGCGTCATCTCCTCTCGTACCACTGCGTGGGTTGGAGGCTCACTTCTGATATAGCTCAGCTCACTGAAGTTGACAAGTCCAGACTCAACTCGGGCGTGTCGGGCCAGGTCAGGGCCCCGGCGGGGGCTCGTCGTGCCGGGGCGCGAACGATCCCGGCTGCGGGGGGCGCCCGCCGACCCGGGTCACCAGGTCATGGCAGAGGTCGCGCAGCTTGACGTTGCGATTCTGCGAGGCCCGGCGCAGGGACTCCAGCGCGGTGGCCGCGGCACAGTGCCGCTGCGCCATCACGATGCCGATCGCCTGGTCGATGATGCTGCGGGAGAGCATCGCGGTGCGCAGGTCGTCGGCCTCCCGCGCCTGGTCGTCGATGCGGACGGCGACCTCCACGGCGCCCACCGCCTGCTGCGCCAGCCGCCGGGCCGCCTCCGCGCTGTCGTCGAAGGCGTGCGGCCGCCGGGCGTAGAGGTTCATCGCCCCCAGACACGTCCCGTTCGGCAGCATCGGGATGGCCAGGGCCGATCCGATGCCGTGCTCGCGGGCGAAGCGGGCGTAGGCGTTCCAGCGGCGCTCCTCGCCGGTGTCGCGGATGTGCTGCTCACAGCGGCACTCGACGCTGGTCAGGCAGGGGCCGCCCATGCCCTCGTCGAACTCCCCCTGGTACTGCCGCTCGTCCAGCAGCTGGGCCAGCGGGTCGCTGCTGGCCACGGTGAGCGGATGACCGTTGCGGCGCAGCATCAGGCTGCACGCGTCGGTGCCCGGCACCGCCTCGACCGCCTTGACGGTCAGGTCCTGGAGGAAGCCCTCCAGACCCGGGCTGGCGGCCAGCAGCCGGTGGACGTGGGCGAGGTCGAGGCCGCCGCCCCCGGGGGCCGGCGCCCGGGCCTGGAGCTCGGCGCGCACGTCGGCGTCCATGGTGCCCGGTTGCCCGGCGCGGGACGCGACGGCCGGGCCTTCCTCCGAGCCGGTGCCTGATATGGCGTCTGTCTCGGTCATACCGGGCGCCTGCCCGCTGCGCGCTACCCCACCCCCTCCGGGCGGTTGGCGTTCTTCACGCCCACCGCCTCCACGACCCGGAAGGCGATGTCCCGCACCTTCACGTTCTCCTGCTGGGAGGTGCGCACCAGGCGGGCGAACGCCTCCTGGGCGTCCAGGTTGAGCCGGGCCATCAGCACCCCGGTGGCCTGGCCGATGATGTCGCGGGTGCGCATCGCCTCGGTCAGCTGCTCCTTGGTGCCCGCCGACTCCAGGGCGATGGCGATGTGCGCGGCCAGCAGCCGGCCGGTCCGCACCGCCTCCTGGTCGAAGGCGTCCGGTCTCTCCGCGTAGAGGGTGAGCACCGTGAGCCTGCGGTAGCTGACGGACAGCCGCAGCCCCAGGATCGACCGCACCCCGTGGGCGGCGAGGCTGGAGCGGGCGGCCGGGGAGATGTCCTCGACGCGGGCCATGGGCCGCTCCCACAGCGGGTGCCAGTGCGGCTCGGCGCCGTCGCCGAGCGGGATCGCCGAGTCCAGGGCGGGCACCGTCTCGCTGGTGAAGGCGGGAGTCCGCACCCGGGTGCCGCGGTCGATCATGGTGATCCCGGCCTGCTCGGCGCCGGGGACGATGTCCCGGGCCAGGCGGACGGCGGTGGACATCGTCACCGCCGGCCCCTGGGCGGCATGCATGGCCTGGGCGGCCGCCGTCAGGCTTTCGGCGAGGGGGAGGCTCTGCCCGGGAAAGGGCAGAGGCCAGGGCATGTCGGAATTGTCTGGAGCCACTACGAACCTCTTCGGCATGCGTGACGTACGTCACGCGCAGGAGAGCTCCGCAGCACATTCCCGACTGCGAGCACGCGTACAGATCTCATTTTATCCGCCGCGGACCGGCCGGTTACCCGCTACCGATCATTCGGTGATCAGGGGATGGTGTCACGCCGCGCGCGTCCGGGAAAGCCGGGGCGGCGCCACGCTCACAGCCCGCCGGGCCGCCGGGTGAGAGCACCGTTGCCCTTGCGTCACCTCGCGCCACGGGGCGGTAACGCGCCGTTCCTAGGGTCGGTTCGGACGAGACCGGAACCGACCCCAGGCACGGCCTGGCACGGCTTGGAGGCGTGATGACGACTTCTACCGCAGCCCCCCGCAGGGGAGGGCGCTGGATCGAGCACTGGGACCCGGAGGACGAGGGGTTCTGGGCGAGCGGCGGCCGCCGCGTCGCCACCCGCAACCTGGTGTTCTCCATCGTCTCCGAGCACATCGGCTTCTCGGTGTGGAGCCTGTGGTCGGTGATGGTGCTGTTCATGGGTCCCGCCTACGGGATCGACCCGGCCGGGAAGTTCTTCCTGGTCGCGCTGCCCACGCTGGTCGGCGGCGTGCTGCGGGTGCCCTACACCTTCGCGGTGGCCCGCTTCGGCGGCCGCAACTGGACGATCATCAGCGCCGCGCTGCTGCTGATCCCCACGGTCACGGCCGCCGTCGTCATGCACCCCGGCACCCCCTACGGCGTGCTGCTGCTGGTCGCGGCGCTCACCGGCGTCGGCGGCGGCAACTTCGCGTCCTCCATGACCAACATCAACTCCTTCTACCCGCTGCGGAAGAAGGGCTGGGCGCTCGGGCTCAACGCGGGCGGCGGCAACATCGGCGTCGCGGTCATCCAGCTGGTGGGGCTGCTGGTGATCGGCACGGCGGGCGCCACGCACCCCAGGACGGTGCTGGCGATCTACATCCCGCTGGTCGTCGTCGCGGGCGTGCTGGCCGCGCTGTTCATGGACAACCTGGCCCCGGTGCGCAACGACACCGGCGCGGCGGTGGCCGCCGCCCGCGAGGCGCACACCTGGATCATGTCCGTCCTGTACATCGGCACCTTCGGCTCCTTCATCGGCTACAGCTTCGCCTTCGGCCTGGTCCTGCAGAGCCAGTTCGGGCGCACCCCGCTGCAGGCCGCGTCGCTGACCTTCATCGGCCCGCTGCTGGGCTCGCTGATCCGGCCGGTCGGCGGGCGGCTCGCCGACCGGCTCGGCGGCGCCAAGGTCACCTGGTGGAACTTCCTGGCCATGGCCGCGGCCACCGTCGTCGTCCTGGTCGCCTCCAAGCAGCGGTCGCTGCCGCTGTTCCTGGCCGGTTTCACCGCGCTGTTCGTCCTCAGCGGGCTCGGCAACGGCTCCACCTACAAGATGATCCCCGGCATCTTCCAGGCCAAGGCGCTGGAGCGGGGGCTGGCCGGGGAGGAGGCGGCCGCGTACGGGCGGCGGCTGTCCGGCGCGGCGATGGGGCTGATCGGCGCGGTCGGCGCGCTCGGCGGTCTGGGCATCAACCTGGCCTTCCGCCAGTCCTTCCTGACCGCCCACTCCGGAGTGCCCGCCTTCGCCGCCTTCCTGGCCTGCTACGCGGTGTGTTACGTGCTGACCTGGGCCGTATACCTGCGGCCCGGCGCGGCGGCGGCCCGCGGCGCGTCCACCGCCCGGACGGCCGGCCCGGAACGGCAGCCGGGGTACGCGGAGGTGTGAGAGCGCGCCGCGGGACGGGCGCGCGGCGCACGTCACCGCCCGCCATCCCCCGTGACAAGGTGTAACACGCAGGAAATCCGCGTGAACCGGGAGCGTCACCCGCCGTTGGCACGATCGCCGAAGCGGCGGGTGGCCTCCGGTCCGCAGCCGCCGACCGATGCGAACGACCGCACCGACCGGACCGACGACGAACGGGCAACACCATGCAGCAGGGGCAGAGCACCCAGGGGGTCCCGCCGCTGGCCGGCTTCACCGTCGGAGTGACCGCGGCCCGCCGCGCCGACGAACTCGCCGCCCTCCTCGAACGCCGCGGCGCGGCCGTGGTGCGCGCGCCCGCGCTGCGCATCGTGCCGCTGCCGGACGACACCGAACTGCTCGCCGCCACCAAGCAGTTGCTGGACGACGCGCCCGACGTGGTGGTGGCCACCACCGCCATCGGG
Source organism: Actinomycetota bacterium (assembly GCA_048498775.1). GTDB lineage: Bacteria > Actinomycetota > Actinomycetes > Streptomycetales > Streptomycetaceae > JBEHXI01. The sequence continues at coordinate 14,303 of JBEHXI010000103.1, forward strand.
TTCCGCGGCTGGGTCGAGGCCGCCGACGGCTGGGGGCTGGGCGCCGCGCTGCTGGACCGGCTGCGCGACGTCGAACTCCTGGCCCGCGGCCCCAAGGTGCGCGGCGCGATCCGCGCGGCCGGACTCACCGAGCGCTGGTCGCCGGCCTCCGAGTCGATGGCCGAGGTCCTCGACCGCCTCCTCGACCAGGGCGTCGACGGCCGCCGGGTCGCCGTGCAACTCCACGGCGAGCCGCTGCCCGGCTTCGTCGAGGCGCTGCGGGAGGCGGGCGCCGAGGTCGTCGGCGTACCGGTGTACCGGTGGATGCCCCCGGAGGACACCGGCCCGCTCGACCGGCTGCTGGACGCCGCGGTCACCCGCGCCCTGGACGCCGTGACCTTCACCAGCGCCCCCGCCGCCGCCTCCCTGCTGGAACGGGCGGAGCAGCGCGGCCTGGCGGGCGAGCTGCTGGACGCGCTGCGGCACGAGGTGCTGGCCGCCTGCGTCGGCCCGGTGACCGCGCTGCCGCTGGAGGCCCGCCAGGTGCCCACCGCGCAGCCGGAACGCTTCCGGCTCGGCCCGCTGGTGCAACTGCTGGCGGCGGAGCTGCCCGGCCGGGTCCGCGCGCTGCCCGTCGCCGGCCACCGCCTGGAGGTCCGCGGCCACGCCGCCGTGGTGGACGGCGAGCTGCGGCCCGTGCCGCCCGCGGGCATGGCCCTGCTGCGCGCCCTGGCCCGGCGCCCCGGCTGGGTGGTCTCGCGCGCCGAACTGCTGCGCGCGCTGCCCGGCGCGGGCCGCGACGAGCACGCCGTGGAGACCGCGATGACCCGGCTGCGCGCCGCCCTGGGCACGCCCAGGCTCGTCCAGACCGTCGTCAAGCGCGGCTACCGGCTCGCGGTGGACGCCGCCGCGCAGGACAAGTACGGGACGTCGTAACGGCCCGACCTGGCGGCCCGACCTGGTTCGCAGGCCACAAGGCACGTGCGCCGACCGCCTCCGGTCGCGTACGGTTGCAGGCTGCTCCGTTTGCGCGGGGCGCACAACCGTATGTCTGAAGGAGGTCCTCGCGTGGCAGCGCAGGACGCGGTCCGGGACCGGGAGCTGGCCGTCGAGCAGTGCCACCTGGACCGGGTGTACCGCAGACTCGAGGAGAAGATCCACGAGGCGGAGTTCCTGGTCGACGACGCGATCAAGCGCGGCCAGGTCGGCACCCCGGGTGCGCTGGCCGAGCGCGACGCGCAGGTCTTCCAGGCGGGGATGCACCTGTCCCGGCTGAACGCCGAGTTCGAGGACTTCCTCTTCGGCCGGATCGACCTGCTGCCGGGCCGGGACGGCAAGCGCGGCCCGGACGGCGCCTACACCTCCACCGAGGTCGCGGACGGGGCGATCCGGCCGGACAACCGCGCCGACATCGCCGAGACCCTGCACATCGGCCGCATCGGCGTGCTGGACGCCGACTACTCCCCGCTGGTCATCGACTGGCGGGCACCCGCCGCCGCCCCCTTCTACCGCTCCACGCCGAAGAACCCCGGCCGCGTGGTGCGCCGCCGGGTCATCCGCAGCAAGGGCCGCAGGGTGCTGGGCGTCGAGGACGACCTGATGCGCCCCGAGCTGTCGGCGACCCTGGACGGCAGCGAACTGGCCGTGGTCGGCGACGGCGCGCTGATGGCGGCGCTGGGCCGGGCCCGCAGCCACACCATGCGCGACATCGTGGCGAGCATCCAGGCCGAGCAGGACATGGTGATCCGCGCCCCCGCCGCCGGGGTCACCGAGGTCACCGGCGGCCCCGGCACCGGCAAGACCGCGGTGGCGCTGCACCGCGCCGCCTACCTGCTCTACCAGGACCGGCGCCGCTACGCCGGCGGCATCCTCGTCGTCAGCCCCACCCCGCTGCTGGTCTCCTACACGGAGGGCGTGCTGCCGTCGCTGGGCGAGGAGGGGCAGGTGGCGATCCGGGCCGTCGGCTCGCTCGTCGAGGGCGCCGAGGCGGACACCTACGACGAGCCGGCCGTCGCCCGGGTCAAGGGCTCCTCGCGGATGGTGCAGGTGCTGCGCCGGGTGGCGCGCGGCGTGCTGGAGGGCGCGCGGGTGCCGCGCTCGCTGCGGGTGGTCGCGTTCGGCGCCCGGCTGGAGCTGGACGAGGAGGAACTGGCCTCGATCCGGCGCAGTGTGCTCGGGGGGACCGCCCCGCTGAACCTGATGCGGCCGCGCGCCCGCCGCCTGCTGCTGGACGCGCTGTGGACGAAGTCGGGCCGTGGCCGCACCCTGCTGGACCCGGAACTGGCCGCCGAGGAACGGGCCGGGTTCGACGAGGACGTCTCGACCGAGCAGGAGTTCGAGGACTTCCTCGCCGCGTGGTGGCCGGTGCTCACCCCGCGGCAGGTGCTGGCCGCGATGGCCGACGAACGGCGGCTGAACCGCTGGGCCCGCCGCGTCCTGGCGCAGCGCGAGGTGCGGCAGCTGGCCCGCTCGCTGGCCCGCCTGGACGAGCGGGGCGACGGCCCGCTGTCCGTGCACGACGTGGCGCTGCTGGACGAGCTGGCGGTGCTGCTCGGGCCGCCGCCGCAGCCGCGCAGGCCCCGGGAGACCGACGCGCTGGACGAGCTGACCGGCCTGGAGGAGGTCACCACCTACGCCGACCGGATGTACGGCGCCCAGACGCGCCGCAGCCGCGCGGAGCGCCTGGAGCGGGAGCGCACCGAGTACGCCCATGTGATCGTCGACGAGTCGCAGGACCTGACGCCCATGCAGTGGCGGATGGTGGCGCGGCGCGGCACCGGCGCGACCTGGACGGTGGTGGGCGACCCGGCGCAGAGCTCGTGGAGCGATCCGGAGGAGGCCGCGCGGGCCCGGGACGAGGCGCTCGGCTCGCGCACCCGCCGCCGCTTCACCCTGACCGTCAACTACCGGAATCCGGCCGAGATCGCGCGGCTGGCCGAGCGGGTGCTGCGGCTGGCGATGCCGGGCGCCCTGGCGCCGTCCGCGGTGCGCTCCACCGGGGTGGTGCCGCGCTTCGCCATCGCGGACGGCGACCTGGCCGGTGCGGTCCGCGCGGCGGCCGAACGGCTGCTGGCGGAGGTGGAGGGCACGGTGGGCGTGGTGGTGGCCATGGGCCGCCGCGCGCAGGCCCGCGACTGGCTGGCGGGGCTCGGGGAGCGGGTGGTGCCGCTGGGCAGCCTGGAGGCCAAGGGCCTGGAGTACGACGCGACGGTGGTGGTCTCCCCGGCCGAGATCGCCGACGAGTCCCCGGCGGGCCTGCGGGTGCTGTACGTGGCGCTGACCCGCGCCACGCAGCAGCTGACGGTGGTCGCGGGCGAGCGGGACCAGCCGGACGAGGCCGGCGTCCCGGACCTGCTGCGCGAGGAGTAGGCGGCCGGCATGCCGAAGGGCGTCCCCGCTGGTGGGGGACGCCCTTCGCCTTACGTCAGTGACACCGACCCGCCATGCTCGCCTCGCGGCTAGCGGTCGCTCGTAGCGACAATGGTTGGGCCCGGGGGCTTGGATCGAGCCGGTGCCGTATCCAGACTAACAAACGTCCCGTCCCGTCCATTCCTGCTCGGTTCCCACGGCCGAAGTTGGCCGGAACTTCACTCGGCGAGCAGACCGGACGCGAGCGAATTACACCGCATCGTGGAAGGATCCTTCCACATTAAGATCTTTTCGTAACCGGCGGACGGTTACCGCGTACTCACCGGTAGGTGGGAGCATCGGATGCCGCGCGGCCGTTCCCACGGCCCGAGGACAGGGACAAGGCAAAGGAAATTCGGCATGGCAACCGCGCCGAGCGTTTCGTATTCGATCACGGTGCGACTGGAGGTCCCGGCGAGCGGGACCGCGGTCAGCCAGCTGACCACCGCGGTGGAGTCGTCCGGGGGATCGGTCACCGGCCTCGACGTCACCGCCTCCGGTCACGAGAAGCTCCGGATCGACGTGACCATCGCGGCCACCTCCACCGCGCACGCCGACGAGATCGTCTCCAAGCTGCGCGGCATCGAGGGCCTGGTCATCGGCAAGGTCTCCGACCGTACGTTCCTGATGCACCTCGGCGGCAAGATCGAGATGGCCTCCAAGCACCCCATCCGCAACCGCGACGACCTGTCCATGGTCTACACCCCCGGCGTGGCCCGGGTCTGCATGGCCATCGCGCAGAACCCCGAGGACGCCCGCCGCCTGACGATCAAGCGCAACAGCGTCGCCGTGGTCACCGACGGCTCCGCGGTGCTGGGCCTGGGCAACATCGGCCCCAAGGCCGCGCTGCCGGTCATGGAGGGCAAGGCGGCGCTGTTCAAGCGGTTCGCCGGCATCGACGCCTGGCCGATCTGCCTGGACACCCAGGACTCCGACGAGATCGTCGCGATCGTCAAGGCCATCGCCCCCGGCTTCGCGGGCATCAACCTGGAGGACATCTCCGCCCCCCGCTGCTTCGAGATCGAGGCGCGGCTGCGCGAGGCCCTGGACATCCCGGTCTTCCACGACGACCAGCACGGCACCGCGATCGTGGTGCTCGCCGCGCTGACCAACGCGCTGCGGGTCGTCGGCAAGAAGATCGAGGACGTGCGGGTGGTGATGTCCGGCGCGGGCGCCGCCGGCACCGCGATCCTCAAGCTGCTGATGGCCGCCGGCGTGCGGCACTCGGTCGTCGCCGACATCCACGGCGTGGTCCACCGCGGGCGCGCCGACCTGGTGGACGACGGCTCGGGCTCCGGCTCGCCGTCGCTGCGCTGGATCGCGGAGAACACCAACCCCGACGACGTCACCGGCACCCTCAAGGACGCGGTGCGCGGCGCCGACGTCTTCATCGGCGTCTCCGCGCCCAACGTGCTGGACGGCGACGACGTGGCCGCGATGGCCGACGGGGCGATCGTCTTCGCGCTGGCCAACCCCGACCCGGAGGTGGACCCGGTCATCGCCCGCGAGACGGCCGCCGTGGTCGCCACCGGCCGCAGCGACTTCCCCAACCAGATCAACAACGTGCTGGTCTTCCCCGGCGTCTTCCGCGGCCTGCTGGACGCGCAGTCCCGCACCGTCAACACCGAGATGATGCTCGCCGCCGCCCGCGCGCTGGCCTCCGTCGTCGCCGACGACGAGATCAACGCCAACTACATCATCCCCAGCGTCTTCAACGACAAGGTGGCCGGCGCGGTGGCGGGCGCCGTCCGGGAGGCCGCCAGGGCCCAGGGCCTGGGCGCCACGCCCGCGGTCCCCACCGCCGTCCAGTAGCGGCCCGGGCGCCGTTCGCGGCCGCCCGGGTCGCCCGGGCGGCGGCGTTCTCTCCCTGCGCGGTCGGGGGTCAACGCAGCGTCACCGAATTTCGCCGTTGGCGCTTTTCGTGTGACTCTCCCGGGTGCCGGATTGGCTTTCCCGCCGCAGGTAGAGGCAGGATGCCTATTCGGGCGAGAGGCTTGTGCGGCAGACCCGGACACGCGCAGTGTCCGAGGGCCCTGGCAGCATCGGCTTCAACGCGGCGGCCATCCTCCACGGGCGGCCGAGGATCGCGCACGCCTCATCGGCAAGAAGAACACGGGAGTACGAATATGAACCGCAGTGAGCTGGTCGCCGCTCTGTCCGAGCGGGCGCAGGTGACCCGCAAGGACGCCGACGCCGTTCTGGCTGCCCTCGCCGAGGTGACCGGCGAGGTCGTGGGCAAGGGCGATGAGAAGGTCACCATCCCCGGCTTCCTGACCTTCGAGCGCACCCACCGGGCCGCTCGCACCGCGCGCAACCCGCAGACCGGCGACCCGATCGAGATCCCCGCCGGTTACACCGTGAAGGTCTCGGCGGGCTCCAAGCTCAAGGAAGCCGCCAAGGGCAAGTGAGGTACCCGGGCGCCGAGGGGACGACCGGCGCCGCAAAGGGCGGCCACCATCCAGGTGGCCGCCCTTGACGTGTGCGGGGCGCCCGGGCGGGGCGCCGGGGGCCGTCAGGCCCCGACCGACACCGGCAGCTCCACGTTGGCGCCGAGCGACCGCAGCTTGTCCATGAAGTTCTCGTAGCCGCGGTTGATCAGGTCGATGCCGTGGACGCGGGAGGTGCCCTCCGCCGCCAGCGCCGCGATCAGGTACGAGAAGCCGCCGCGCAGGTCGGGGATGACCAGGTCGGCGCCCTCCAGCTTGGTCGGGCCGCTGACGACGGCCGAGTGCAGGAAGTTGCGCCGGCCGAAGCGGCAGGGCGTGCCGCCCAGGCACTCCCGGTACAGCTGGATGTGGGCGCCCATCTGGTTGAGCGCCGAGGTGAAGCCCAGCCGGGACTCGTACACCGTCTCGTGGACGATGGACAGGCCCGACGCCTGCGTCAGCGCGACGACCAGCGGCTGCTGCCAGTCGGTCTGGAAGCCGGGGTGGACGTCGGTCTCCAGCGCTATGGCGTTCAGCGGGCCGCCGGGGTGCCAGAAGCGGATGCCCTGGTCGTCGACCTCGAAGGCCCCGCCGACCTTCCGGAAGGTGTTGAGGAAGGTCATCATCTCCCGCTGGCTGGCGCCGCGGACGTACACGTCGCCCTTGGTGGCCAGCGCCGCGCTCGCCCAGGAGGCCGCCTCCAGGCGGTCCGGCAGCGCGCGGTGGTTGTAGCCGCCGAGCCGGTCCACACCGGTGATGCGGATGGTCCGGTCGGTGTCCATGGAGATGATCGCGCCCATCTTCTGCAGGACGCAGATCAGGTCCTCGATCTCCGGCTCCACGGCCGCGTTCGACAGCTCGGTCAGGCCCTCGGCGAGTACGGCCGTCAGCAGCACCTGCTCGGTGGCGCCGACCGAGGGGTAGGGCAGCTGGATCTTGGTGCCCCGCAGCCGCTGCGGCGCCTCCAGGTACAGCCCCTCCGGGCGTTTCTCGATGACCGCGCCGAACTGGCGCAGCACCTCGAAGTGGAAGTCGATCGGCCGGCCGCCGATGTCGCAGCCGCCCAGGCCCGGGATGAACGCGTGTCCGAGCCGGTGCAGCAGCGGCCCGCAGAACAGGATCGGGATGCGCGACGAGCCGGCGTGCGCGTCGATGTCGGCGACGTTCGCGCTCTCCACGTGCGACGGGTCCAGCACCAGCTCGCCGGGCTCCTCACCGGGGCCGACGGTGACGCCGTGCAGCTGGAGCAGTCCGCGCACCACCCGCACGTCCCGGATGTCCGGGACGTTGCGCAGCCTGCTGGCCGCGCTGCCGAGCAGTGCGGCCACCATGGCCTTGGGCACGAGATTCTTCGCGCCGCGGACACGGATCTCGCCTTCCAGCGGGGTACCGCCGTGGACAAGCAGAACGTCGTCGGTCATGGGGCTCGCGTTCCTGGAGACGGGCGGGACGCGAGGCGGTCGCCTCGGTTCCCGTTACGTACACGGCCGCGCCTCCTCGCCGGACACCGGCGGGTGGCCGGGGCGCGCGCCGGGAGAAATGGTAATGCGCCCGGGCGTCCGCGGGGCCAGTCGGTGCGCGGGATCGAAGCCCGCTGGCCACACGGTTGTTGAACATGTCCTGAACGGTACGGGTACCGGACGGGTCGTGCGCCGGTGGCCGTGGCCGCCGCGCCCGTGCCGCCGTCGGCCGACGGGAGAGCTGACGCGCCCGCGGCGAGGTGTCCGCGGCGGCGGCGGATGCGGGATCATGTTGTCCATGACCGAGGTGTCCTCGCTCACCGGACGGCTGCTCGTCGCGACACCGGCCCTCGTGGACCCGAACTTCGACCGGGCGGTGGTGCTGCTCCTCGACCACGACGAGGAGGGCACGCTCGGCGTGGTCCTCAACCGGCCGACCTCGGTGGGCGTCGGTGACGTGCTGGAACGCTGGGCGCGCTTCGCGGGCGCGCCGCAGGTGGTCTTCCAGGGCGGCCCGGTCTCGCTGGACTCGGCGCTCGGCCTGGCCGTCGTCCCGGGGGAGGCGCGCGAGGGCCGGGGCGGCGAGCCGCTGGGCTGGCGCCGGGTGCACGGCGCGATCGGCCTGGTGGACCTGGACGCGCCCCCGGAGCTGCTCGCCGCCGAGCTGGGCTCGCTGCGGATCTTCGCCGGGTACGCGGGCTGGGGCCCGGGACAGCTGGAGGACGAGCTGCTGGAGGGCGCCTGGTACGTCGTCGAGTCGGAGCCCGGCGACGTCTCCGCCCCCGACCCCGAGCGCCTGTGGCGGTCGGTGCTGCGGCGGCAGCGCAGCGAGCTGGCGATGGTCGCCACGTATCCCGATGATCCCTCCCTGAACTAGCCGGGCGGTCATCTTCCCGGTGACAGCACTGGCCATGCGGGAGCACCGGTGAATTACCCTAGGGCGGCATGAGCACTCTTGAGCCCGAGCGCGGTACGGGTACCGGGACCCTCGTCGAACCGACGCCGCAGGTCTCGCACGGCGATGGCGACCACGAGCGCTTCGCCCACTATGTCCAGAAGGACAAGATCATGGAGAGCGCGCTCTCCGGCACCCCGGTGGTCGCCCTGTGCGGGAAGGTCTGGGTGCCCGGGCGGGACCCGAAGAAGTACCCGGTCTGCCCGATGTGCAAGGAGATCTTCGAGTCGATGGAGATCGGCGGCGGCGACCAGGGCGGGGACAAGGGCGGCAAGTAGCGGCCCGGCCTCGCCCGGACCACCCCCCGCCCGGCCCGCGGTGCCCCGGCCGCCGCGCGGCGGCCGGGGCACCCGTTCC
>JBEHXI010000104.1:0-22858 GCA_048498775.1 Actinomycetota bacterium
AGGGGCCGCAGGGCAGGGCGCTGTCGGCCTGATCCGCCGGAGCCCCTGACGGAGTGGGCGGTCGATCGGCCCGCGGCGGCTCCGCGTCCGCGGGACGGGACCAGAGCAGCGATGGAGTGCGGCGCGGCTGGTGCGGGGGCATCTCCCGCCGGAGCCCCTGACGGAGTGGGCGGTCGATCGGCCCGCGGCGGCTCCGCGTCCGCGGGACGGGTCCAGAGCAGCGATGGAGTGCGGCGCGGCTGGTGCGGGGGCATCTCCCGCCGGAGCCCCTGGCGGAGTGGGCGGTCGATCGGCCCGTGGCGGGTCCGCGTCCGCGGGACGGGACCAGAGCAGCGACGGAGTGCGGCGCGGCTGGTGCGGGGGCATCTCCCGCCGGAGGCAGGGGGGAGCGTCGCCAGGCGCGAGGGGCGTCCTCGTACCGGACGTATTCGGACGGCCCCGACGCTCCGCATCGGCAGTCCCATGACAGGGCAGCGGCGGGCGCAGCGCGGCGAGGCCCGTGCCAGGCGCTTATTCCGTCAGGAGACACAGCACCTCGCCGCCCGGCCCCGGGGAACACCGGGAGGTCGGCGGGGGGCGGCTCCGGCGCCCTTCCGCGGCACGGCGCCGGTGCCCGAAGAGCGGCCTTGCGTGGTCGCCCCGGACCATCCGGGCGTTTGCACAACCGTGCGCCCCGGGCACTTCTTAGGGGGTTGTGCCGCGTCCGGCGGGGTCCGCCCCGTCGTGAGGTCCGGCACGGCCTCTCGCGGCGGTGCCGGACCGACCGAACAGGCCCGCCACGAGGCGGATCCGGCACCGCCGCGAGGCACCGCACCGGAGGCCGCACCGCGATGGGCAGACCCTGAGCGGCGCGGCACCAGCGAGGAGGGGGCATTCGTGATCGTCTGGCTGAACGGCGCGTTCGGCGTGGGAAAGACCAGCGCGGCGCGCGAACTGGTCGACCTGATACCCGCAAGCACCCTGTACGACCCCGAACTGATAGGGCACGGACTGCGCAGGCTCCTCCCGGAGAAGCGCTACGGCGAGGTCAGCGACTTCCAGGACCTGCCCTCCTGGCGGCGGCTGGTGGTGGACACCGCCGCCGCGTTGCTGATGGAGGTCGACGGCCCGCTGGTGGCGCCGATGACGCTGCTGCGCCAGGAGCACCGGGACGAGATCTTCGGCGGGCTCGCGGCCCGGGGCATTTCCGTGCGGCATGTCCTGCTGCACGCTGACGAAACGATCCTGCGCAGACGGATCCAGGAACGGGAGACCGTGCCCGGGGACCCGGAGATGAGCGCCCTGGACCGCCAGTGGTGCCTGGACCACCTGCCGGCCTACCTGGCCGCCCTGCCCTGGCTCACCCGCGACGCCCATGTGCTCGACACCGGCGCGCTCACCCCGCGCCAGGTCGCCGAGCGCGTCGCCACCGCCGTCGCCGAGGGCGCCGGAGCCTGCGGCATCGTCCAGACGCCGGAGCCCACCGGCGAGACCGTGGCCGCCGGGGTCCTGCTCTTCGACGAGCACGACCGCGTCCTGCTGGTCGACCCCACCTACAAGCCCGGCTGGGAGTTCCCCGGCGGCATCGTGGAACGGGGCGAGCCGCCCGCCCGGGCCGGTGTCCGGGAGGTCGCCGAGGAGATCGGCGTCCACCTCGACGGCCCGCTGCGGCTGCTGGTCGTCGACTGGGAGCCGCCGCAGCCCCCCGGATTCGGCGGGCTGCGGCTGCTCTTCGACGGCGGCCGGCTCCCCGCGGGCGACGCCGGCCGCCCCCTGCTGCCCGCCGCGGAACTGCGCGGCTGGCGCTTCGTCACCGAGGAGGAGGCGGCCGGGATGCTGCCCGCCCACCGGTTCGCCCGGCTGCGCTGGGCCCTGCGGGCCCGCGAGCGCGGCCGGGCACTGAACCTGGAGGCGGGCGTACCGGTCGACTGACGGGCCGCCGCTACGCGTTCGCCGACGCCGCGTAGCGGGCCAGGAACAGGGCCACGGCCACCGACAGGCGCTCCAGCTCCTCCGGGGAGACGCTCTCGTTGACCGCGTGGATCTGCGCCTCCGGCTCGCTGAGCCCGATCATCAGGATCTCGGCCTGGGGGTAGAGGCCGGCCAGGGTGTTGCACAGCGGGATGGAACCGCCCTGCCCGGCGGTCTGCATCGGCCTGCCGTCGTAGGCCGCCGCCATGGCGCCGGCCAGCGCCTCGAAGGCAGGGCCGTCGGTGACCGCGCGGAACGGCTGGCCCTGCCCGCGCGGGGTGACCTCGACCCGCGCCCCCCACGGCGCCGCCGCCTCCAGATGGGCGATCAGCGCCTTCTCGGCCTCGGCCGCGTCGGTGCCCGGCGGCACCCGCAGGCCGACCAGGGCGCTCGCGCTCGCCTGGATCGAGGGCGTGGCACCCACCACCGGCGGGCAGTCGATGCCCAGCACGCTCACCGAGGGCCGGGCCCACAGCCGGTCGGCGATCCGCCCGGTGCCGGTCAGCCGCACCCCGTCGAGCACCCGGGCGTCGGAGCGGAAGTCCTCCTCCGGGTACTGGAGTCCGTCCCAGGTGCCGTCGGCGGCCAGCCCCGCCACGTTCACCGCGCCGGACTCGTCGTGGACCGAGTCCAGCATCCTCACCAGCGCGAGCAGCGCGTCGGGCGCCGCGCCGCCGAACTGCCCGGAGTGCAGGTTCCCGGCCAGGGTGTCCACCCGCACCTGGATCAGCGACATGCCGCGCAACGCCGTGGTCGCGGTCGGCAGCCCGGTACGGAAGTTGCCGCCGTCGCCGACCAGGATCGCGTCGGCGGCGAGCAGTTCGGGGTGGGCCTCGGCGTAACGCTCCAGGCCGCCGGTGCCCTGCTCCTCGGAGCCCTCGGCGATGAGCTTGACCGTGACCGGTATCCCGCCGGTCTCCCGCAGCGCCCGCAGCGCGGTGAGGTGCATCACCAGGCCGCCCTTGCAGTCGGCGGCACCGCGTCCGTACCAGCGGCCGTCGCGCTCGGTGAGTTCGAACGGCGGGGAGAGCCAGGCCGACTCGTCCAGCGGGGGCTGCACGTCGTAGTGGGCGTAGAGCAGCACGGTCGGGGCGCCCTGCGGGCCGGGCAGCAGCCCGTAGACCGACTGGGTGCCGTCCGGGGTGTCCAGCACGGCCACGTCCTCGAAGCCCTCGGCCGCCAGCGCGTCGGCGACCCAGCGCGCCGCCTTCCGGCACTCCTCGACCGGGAACTGGCGCGGGTCGGCGACCGAGCGGTACGCGACCAGTTCGGCGAGCTCCGCGCGCGCCCGGGGCATCAGCGCCGTGACGGCGGCGGCGACGCGGGTCGGGTCGGGTGCCTCGGCGGTCGCGTCGGTGATCGCGGGGGGCGGGGCCTGGGACATGAGTGCTCCTCGTGGGTGCCTCTGACGTCAACGGATGCGTGCGGCGACCCGCGCACCGCCGGTCGGCGGGCGGGACCGGCCGCGCTGCCGATGGTCCCACAGCGGGCTTGCCGGCAACGCGCCTTAGGATGCCCGCAGGCGGTGGAACGAACGGAAGCGGAAGCACACGTGAGCAGCGAGTACGCAGCGAATGGCGACGCCCCCCAGGACGGCGACGCGATGGTGTGGGACGTCGTCGTGGTCGGCGCCGGACCGGCGGGAGCGAGCGCGGCCTACGCGGCGGCCACCGCCGGCCGCCGGGTGCTGCTGCTGGAGAAGGCGGAGCTGCCCCGCTACAAGACGTGCGGCGGCGGGATCATCGGCCCGTCCCGCGACGCGCTGCCGCCCGGGTTCGAACTCCCGCTGCGGGACCGGGTGCACGCGGTCACCTTCTCCCTCAACGGCCGGCTCAGCAGGACCCGCCGCTCGCGGCAGATGCTCTTCGGGCTCATCAACCGCCCCGAGTTCGACGCCGGGCTGGTCGAGGCGGCCCGGCAGGCGGGCGCCGAGGTGCGCACCGGTGCCGCGGTCTCGCGGGTCGAGCAGCACGGCCCGGCCGTGCCCGACCGGCGGACGGTCGCCGTGGTGCTCGCCGGCGGCGAGATCGTGCTGGCCCGTGCCGTGGTGGGCGCCGACGGCAGCGCCAGCCGGATAGGGGCCCATGTCGGCGTCAAGCTGGACCAGGTGGACCTCGGCCTGGAGGCGGAGATCCCGGTGCCGCGGTCGGTGGCCGAGGACTGGGCGGGCCGGGTGCTGATCGACTGGGGCCCGATGCCCGGCAGTTACGGCTGGGTCTTCCCCAAGGGAGACTCCCTGACCGTCGGCGTCATCTCGGCGCGCGGCCAGGGCGAGGCGACCAAGCGCTACCTGGAGGACTTCACCGCCCGGCTCGGCCTGGCCGGCTTCGAACCGAGCGTCTCCTCCGGCCACTTGACCCGCTGCCGCGCCGACGACTCCCCGCTCTCCCGCGGGCGGGTGCTGGTCTGCGGTGACGCGGCCGGGCTGCTGGAGCCGTGGACCCGCGAGGGCATCTCCTACGCGCTGCGCTCCGGGCGGCTGGCGGGGGAGTGGGCGGTGCGGATCGCCGAGGCGCCGGACGCGGTGGACGCCCGGCGCCAGGCCCTGAACTACGCCTTCGCCGTGAAGGCCGGGCTGGGCGTGGAGATGGCGGTGGGGCGGCAGATGCTGGCGCTGTTCGAGCGGCGCCCGGGGCTGCTGCACACCGCGCTGACCACCTTCCCGCCCGCGTGGAACGCGTTCGCGAGGGTGACCCGCGGCGCGACCACGCTCGGCGAGCTGGTCCGCGACCACCCGATGGCGGGGCGGTGGCTGGCGGGGCGGGAGCGGGTGTAGTCCGTCCCGGAGCCCGTCAGTCCCGCGGCGAGATGCGGAAGACCGGGTGGCCGGGGGCGATGCGCGCCAGGTCCTCGTCCGGTGCGTCGGGGCCGACGCCCTCGAAGAACATCCCGACCTCCCACTTCCAGCGCTTGAGGTAGGCGCGCAGGATCTCGGGCTTGTCGGTGTCGGGCACCTCGGTGGCGGTGAACCGCTCGACGCGGCGCCCGACGCGCAGCTCGCCCTCGCCCGCCGCGCGCAGGTTGCGGACCCACTGGGTGTGGCCGCGCGGGGCCACCAGATAGCGGGTGGAGCCGAGGGTGAGCGGGTTGACCGGGTTGCGGCGCCACTCACCGCTCTTGCGCCCGCGCACCGCCAGTTCGCGGGAGCCGGCGAGGCTCACGCCGTGGCGGGCCAGCCAGGCGACGGTGTCGTGGAACAGACGGACCTCGACGCGGCCCGGGCGGAGATAGCGCTGCTGCTGTGCCATGGGTGCCCCCTGAGAAAGTGAGAGCGGTGCTCTCGTCACGGATCAGTGTGGCGCGATGGGTGACGAAAAGCAAGAGCGGTGCTCTCGGTTGTCCGGGCGCTCAGAGGTCCAGGAGTTGGGGGGCTCAGTGGGCGATGGGCTTCAGCCGGATGTACAGCTGCTTGCGCACCCGGGCGACCAGGGTGCCGTCCTCCGCCACGACCTGGTTCTCGAACCAGACGAGGGCCTTGCCGCCGCCCCGCGTCAGCTCGCGGATCTCGGCCAGGCGGTCCTCGGTCAGGACGAAGTCGGCGAACACGTCGCCTCGCCCGGGGGAGACGAAATCGATCTCACCGGCCCGGTCCCAGACGACGTAGTCGGGCCCGAGCCGGTTCATGACCAGCAGCATCCAGAACGGGTCGCTCATCGAGAACAGCGAGCCGCCGAAGTGGGTGCCCACGTAGTTGCGGTTCATCCGGCCCAGCCGTAGCCGCACCCGGGCCGAGCTCCAGTCCTCCGCGATGTCCAGGACCCGGATTCCGGCGCACAGGTAGGGGGGCCAGAGGTTGACCGCGCGACGCAGCGAGCGCGGGGTCATGGAACGGCGGAAACGAGCCATGCCGCGACGCTAACACGTTTCCTACTGGTGAGTAACCTCTTGGCCGCGCGGGACCCCCTGGACCTCCGGGACCGGGGCCGGGATCGTCAGGTGATGCCGGACGTCCGCCGCCACAGCTCCAGTACCGCGCTGTCGCCCGCCACCTCCAGGCGCTCGGTGCCGGCCCGGTTCCACAGGGCGAGGTAGAGGTCGGTGGCCGGACCGGTCACCGCGCAGTCGGCCGCGCCGGACCCGCCCCGCTCCACCTCCGGAGCCCGGTCGGACAGCCGCACCAGCCATTCGTCGTCCCGGCCGGCGGCCCGCACCCGCAGGGTGAGCGGCACGGCGCTGCGCACCCGGCTGCGCGAGCGGGTGTGGAAACCGGTCAGCAGCTCGTCCACCCCGTCCGCCGCGAACTCCGGGTCGATGGGCGTGATCGCGGTGCCGGCCGCCGCCTGGGCGTCCACCCGGTGCACGGCCGTCTCGTGCGCCTGCCGCCGCGCCCAGAACTCCAGCGGTGACGCGGCGCCCTTGAGGAACGTCCAGCACTCCAGGCCGGCCGGGGCCGTCATCAGGCGCTCGACCAGCTCGCGGTGGCCCTCGCGGTACCAGGCGGCCAGCTCGCCGTCCGGTGCCGGCGCCTCATCCGGGATCGGCACCGGCGTGGTGCTCCCGGCGACATAGCCGGCAGCCCAGCGGTGCACGCTGCCGGTGTGGTGCACCAGATCCCGCACGACCCAGCCCGGGCACGGCGGCACCGCCGCGTCCCAGCCGGCCTGCTCGGCAGCGCCGGCCAGCAGTTCGCCCTCGTGGCGCAGGGTGTCGATGTACTCGGCTGCCTTCATGACGCAATCATGCCATCGGGCCGGTGCGGGGCGCCGCCGACCGGAACCGGTACCGTCCGCTTTTTGTTCAGCGTCGGCACAAAGCGAGAATGGGGGAGTGACGCAGACTCGGACAAGGCTTGAGAGAGGGCGCGCGGCGCTCGGTCCCGCACTGGCGCTCGTCCACACCGGCCGCGCACCCACCCGCGCCGTCCTGACCGCGGAGCTCGGCGTGACCCGCGCGACCGCCGGGGCGGTCGCCGCCGAGCTGGAGCTCCTCGGGCTCATCCGCGTCGACACCAGACCGACCGTGATCGCCGGAGCCCAGGGCCGTCCCTCGCACCGCCTCACCGTCGATCCCGACGGCCCGGTGGTCCTGGCCGCCCAGATCCACGCCGACGGCTTCCGGGCCGCGCTCGTCGGCCTCGGCGGGCGGATCGTGGCCACCACCCCCGGCTGCATGACCGTCCCGGCCGATCCCTCCCACGTGCTGGGCCTGGTCGTCGGCGCCGGGGCCGAGCTGCTGAAGGCGACCGGGCGCACCTGCCTCGGCGCGGGTCTGGCGGTGCCCTCGTCGGTCGCCGAACCGGACGGCACCGCGCTCAACCCCCTGCACCTGGCCTGGCCCGCCGGGGCACCGGTCCGCCGGATCTTCGCCGAGCAGCTCGCCGCGTACGGGATCACCGCGCCCAGCGGCGCCCCGTGCCCGTCGTTCGTGTCCAACGACGTCAACGCGGCGGCCCTGGCCGAGCACCGCCACGGCGCAGGCCGCGGGGCACGGCACCTGCTGGTGGTCGCCACCGGTCACCGCGGCGTCGGCGGCGCGCTGGTGCTGGACGGCCGTCTGCACACCGGCAGTTCTGGGCTCGCCCTGGAGGTCGGCCACCTGACCGTCAACCCCGAGGGGCGGCCCTGCCACTGCGGCTCCCGCGGCTGCCTGGACGTCGAGGTCGATCCGCTGGCCTTCCTGGAGGCGGCGGGCCGCGCCCCCGGCCCGGAGGTGGCCCTGCTCGAGCACTGCCGGGAGCTGCTGCGCGAGGAGTACGGCGATCCGGCGGTGCGGGGGGCCGCCGAACTGCTCATCGACCGCCTGGGCCTGGGACTGGCCGGGCTGGTCAACGTCCTCAACCCGGACCGCATCCTCCTCGGCGGCCTGCACCGCTTCCTGTTCGAGGCCGATCCGGACCGGCTGCGGGCCGTGGTGGCCGACCGCAGCCTGTGGGGGCGCAGCGGCTCGGTCCAGATCCTGGGCTGCTCCCTGGACCACGGCAGCCTGGTCGGCGCGGCCGAGTCGGCGTGGCAACCGGTGCTGGACGACCCGCTCCAGGCGCTGGCGGCCTGAGCAAGGCCTGGGGGAGGACGGCCTGGTTCCGCCACGCACGACCGGCCTCAGGCCTGACACACGACCACGGGGCACGAGCCCGTGCCGGCCGGCTGATGCGACACACCGGCCCTGGCACGTGCCCCGTACCGCGTGAGTGTCACGGCGCCGCCGTGTTCAGCTGCGACTCGCTGTGAGACGGCTGCGGCGTGTCCGTGTGCAGCAGTATGCGGGAGGGCAGTACCCAGGCCAGGCCGAGCAGCGCGCCCAGGGTCGCGATCCACAAGGTGGGGCGCAGGCCGATGGTTGCGCCGAGCCACCCGCCCGCCAGTGCGCCGATGGGCCGGATGCCGTGGTTGAACACGCGGCTGGCTCCTGCGACGCGGGATCGCAGCGTGTCGGGTATCAGGGAGGCGGTAAGTGATCCGCCGGCTATGTCGAGGAGCATCAGGCCGAATCCGGAGCCGAACTCCGCCAGGAACAGGCAGGTTGCCGTCAGGGGGGCGGGGCCTCGCGCCAGGGGGACCAGGACCAGTGGCGCGGGAAAGGCCAAAAGACCGAGGACCGTGGCACGCCCGATTCCGATTCGGCGCACGATCCGGCCGGTCAGCAGGGATCCGAACACCGAGCCGATGGCGCCACTGCCGAGCACGGCGCCCAGCAGGCCGGGGCTGAGCCCGAGGCCGGTGGTGGCGTAGAGGACGAAGAGGGCCTGGTAGGCGAAGTTGAACAGGTTGAGGGTGGTCACTGCGCCGTAGTAGCTGCGCAGGATCGGGGAGCGGACGAGGTGGCGGAAGCCGGCCATGAGGTCGCCCTCGGCGCGCTCGGCGGCCGGAGGCTCGGTGGGATGGATCCGGGAGAGGTGCCAGGCCGAGGTCAGATAGGAGGCGGTGTCCGCGAGCAGTGCGATCGGGGCCGAAAGGAGCTGGACAAGTGCTCCCCCGGCGCTGGTGCCGATCACGTAGGACATGGCCCGGCTGCCGTTGAGCAGGGAGTTTCCGTCCACGTAGCGGTCGGCCGGCACCAGGGAGATGAACAGCGCGGCGTTGCACACGTCGAACAGCACGCTCAGGGTGCCGACCGCGAAGGCGACCGCGTAGAGCTGGCCGAGGCCGAGCCACCCCAGGGCCCAGGCGACCGGGAGGGAGGCAAGGGCCACTGCCCGCCCGAGGTCTGCACTGATCATCATGCGCCGCCGGTGCCCACGGCGGTCGGCCCAGACGCCGGCGTGCACCGAGAACAGCAGGCTCGGCAGGAGTCCGGCGGCCGTGAGCCACCCCATCTGCGCGGCGCCCGCATCCAGCGTCAGGACGGCGAGCAGGGGCAGGGCGATCTGCGTGATCTGGTCTCCGAAGAGCGAGACGGTGTGCCCGGTCCAGTACCGGCGGAAGGACGGCTCGCGCAGCAGGCCGGGTAACCGTCCCGCCGTGCTCACGAGCGTGGCCCTTCCGTCTCGTCCCGCGTCGAGTCACGTGTGGTACCGAACTCCCGCGTCGGGTGCGCGAAGTGCACGTACGACACCCGGCGAGCCGCGGCGGGACGCGCCTCCGGATGGTCGGTGCGCCGTATGTACGGCTGGAGCAGCTCCCATATCCGCTCGTCGAGCTCCTTGAGCTCGGTGGCGGTGACGAAGATGGTGGCGTCCCCCAGAGGCGCTGCC
This sequence comes from Actinomycetota bacterium, assembly GCA_048498775.1. Classification (GTDB taxonomy): domain Bacteria; phylum Actinomycetota; class Actinomycetes; order Streptomycetales; family Streptomycetaceae; genus JBEHXI01. Next base: position 9,581 of record JBEHXI010000104.1, read on the forward strand.
TCCTGCCACTCGGCGGGCTCGGTGTGCCGGTTCTCCAGCCAGCGGGAGGCCTCGGTGAAGTACCGCTCGACGACCGCGAGGCTGAGCACGGTTGCGGCCTCCCTCACCTCGGGATCCGCCGCATAGCCCGGCCAGGAGGTGGCGGCTGACGTCGCCCGCCAGGGCTTCTCCCGGCCCTGTCCTTCCCCTGTCTGCTCGGCGAGCCCGTACTTGGCCAGCATCCGCAGGTGATACGAGCAACTGGCCACGGATTCGCCCGTCAGGTCGGCAGCCTGCGTGGCGGTCATCGCGCCTTCCCGGCGCAGCAGTCCGATGAGCGTCAGGCGAAACGGGTGGGCGTATGCCCGCAGGGCGCGCGGGTCGGTGAGCTGTCTCCCGTCCATGAGGTAAAGGTATCTTTCTAAAGAAACCTTTACAAGGCTCGGCGCTCCTGCGGCACCGGATCACGGTGGGGCTTGGCGATCAGCCGTGGCGGTTCGGGCGCCGGAGATCCGCGGTGTCCGGACGTACGGCCGGCCCGGCGGGTGGCGGCTCGCGTGTGGTGAGCCGCGCGTCCCGTGGCCGGGCCGGCATCCCCCGTGGGCGTACTCCGTCCCGGCTACGCCAGGGAGACCGCCACCGGGCGTACGCCCTTGAGCGGATGGGGCGCGTGGTGCTTGAGGGTGAGCACCGAGGGCGCGGGCATGGTGACCGCCGCCGGGGCCGGCTCGCACAGCGTGAACCAGACGACCTTGCCGGTGCCGTCCGCGGTCGGCCGGGTGCCCCAGCTGTCGCTCAGCGCGGCGACCATCGCCAGGCCGCGTCCCGCGGTGGCCATGGGCTCGGAGCGGGCGCCGATACGGGGCGGGCGCGGGTCGTTGTCGGTGACCGAGACGGTCAGCCGGTCGCCGTCGTGCAGCAGCTCCACAGAGCAGCGCTTGTCGGGCTGGGCGTGCCGGTGGACGTTGGCCAGCAGCTCGGTCAGGCCGAGCAGGGCGGTGTCGGTCAGCTGGTCGAGACCCCAGTAGCGAAGCTTTGCAGAGACGATTCTGCGGACCTGTCCGATGCGGTGCGGCTGCGCTTCGATGCTCAGGGCGCACTGTCGGGTGTGGTGGTTGATCACGGCTGCGACTCCCTCCGCGGCGGGGCGGCCGCCTGCTCGTGAACGGTGCCCCTGGACCGCTTCGAATGGGAAAGCCTGGTCAATCACGCAGAGTGGTTGCTCGTGTACTCCACGTGCGTGACCAGAGTCACCCCGAAACCGTCACCGCGCAACTCCCCGCGCTCGGAACCCGCCGCTCTCAGCGGCCGTCCCGCGTCCCTCCGGGGCGCTTGCGTGCCTTGCGCACCGCCTCCACCAGGCGCTCCTCGCCGCCGGACTCCTGGCGGCCCATGCGCAGCAGATAGCGCCTGCCCTCCAGTTCGACCTGGGCCTTGCCGCCCGGGCCGAACCAGCGGGCGGCGCCGGTGTTGGCCGCCTGCACGGGAGCGCTGTCGATCTCCAGGCCGCGACTGGTGAGCAACTCCACCCGGCCGTCCTTGACCCGCACACCACCCGCACGGGTCAACGAGCGCAGACCCTTTTTGATCTGGACGCCCTTCGCGCTGAACTCCGATTCCATCGCTCGGTACCCCCTTCGCTCCTGTAGCGGCAGTGTGCCCTGACCCGGGGCCGCGTACCAGGGCGCACGCCTCGTGCGCCCCCCGCCTTCTATGATCGCCGCTCGTGGACACCCTCGATGTCGACCGCTCGGATTCCGGCTACCGCGATTGGCTGAAAGAGGCCGTGCGCAAGGTACAGGCCGACGCCAATCGCAGCGCGGATACGCACCTGCTGAGCTTCCCGCTGCCCGAGCACTGGGGCGTCGACCTGTATCTGAAGGACGAGTCGACGCACCCGACCGGGAGCTTGAAGCACCGTCTGGCCCGCTCGCTGTTCCTGTACGGGCTGTGCAATGGCTGGATCCGGCCCGGCCGGCCGGTGATCGAGGCGTCCAGCGGCTCGACGGCCGTCTCGGAGGCGTACTTCGCCCGGCTGACCGGCGTGCCGTTCATCGCGGTGATGCCCCGCACGACCAGCCGTGAGAAGCAGCGGCTCATCGAGTTCCATGGCGGCCGGTGCCATCTGGTGGACGATCCGCGGACGGTGTACGAGGTGGCCACCACCCTGGCGCGGGAGCGCGGCGGCCATTACATGGACCAGTTCACCTACGCGGAACGGGCGACGGACTGGCGCGGCAACAACAACATCGCCGAGTCGGTCTACCAGCAGATGGGCAAGGAACGGTACCCCGAACCGGCCTGGATCGTGGCCACCGCGGGCACCGGAGGCACCTCGGCGACCATCGCCCGCTACGTCCACTACCAGCAGTACGACACCCGGGTGTGCGTGGCCGACCCGGAGAACTCCTGCTTCTTCGACGGATGGCGCACCGGCGATCCGCATGTGTCCTGCGAGCGGCCCTCGCTGATCGAGGGTATCGGCCGGCCCCGGATGGAGCCGAGCTTCCTGCCCACCACCATCGACCGGATGATGAAGGTACCGGACGCGGCCTCCATCGCGGCGGTGCGCGCGCTGGAGCGGGTGACCGGTCGCCGCGCCGGCGGCTCGACCGGTACCGGGCTGTGGGCCGCGCTGCGGATCGTGGCCGGAATGCTCGCCGAGGGACGCACCGGGAGCGTCGTCACCCTGCTGTGTGACCCCGGCGACCGCTACCTGGACACCTACTACTCCGATCGGTGGCTGGCCGGGCAGGGCCTTGACATCGCTCCCTTCGAGGCGCAGATCGACGGCTTCCTGGCCACCGGCGACTGGCCGGAAGTCGCGGGCTGAGGGCCCGCGCGGCTAGCCGGTCACGCCCTCCGGCTCGCCGGCGACCACCAGGTCCGCCAGGTGCTCGGTGATCTCCGCCCGTGTCTCGTGCGGTATGCCGGAGTCCGTCACCAGCGTGGAGACCTCCTCCAGCGTGGCGAACGAACTCAGGCCGACCTTCCCCCACTTGGTGTGGTCCGCGATCACCACCACCCGGCGGGCGGAGCGCACGAACTGCCGGTTGGTCTCCGCCTCCGCCAGGTTCGGCGTGGACAGCCCCGCCTCCACCGACAGGCCGTGCACCCCCAGGAAGAGCAGGTCGAAGTGGAGGGAGCGGATCGCCCGGTCCGCCACCGGCCCCACCAGCGAGTCCGACGGGGTGCGCACCCCACCGGTCAGCACCACCGTCGCCGCCCCGGAGCGGCCCGCCGGCCGGGCGCCGGCGCCCGCCCGGTGCTGGCCCGCGTGGAAGACGTCTGCGACCCGCACCGAGTTCGTCACCACGGTCAGGTCCGGAACGTCCAGCAGGTGCTGCGCCAGCGCGTACGTCGTCGTGCCGCCGGACAGCGCGATGGCGCTGCCCGGCACCACCATGGCCGCCGCCGCCCGCGCGATCGCCTCCTTGGCGCTCTGCTCCAGGCCGGACTTGGCCTCGAACCCCGGCTCGTGGCTGCTCGCCTCGGCCACCGGCACCGCGCCGCCGTGCACCTTCTCCACCATGCCCTGGTGGGCCAGCGCGTCCAGATCGCGCCGCACCGTCATGTCGGAGACGTTGAGCTTGCGGGTCAGCTCGTTGACCCGGACGCCGCCGCGCCGCCTGACCTCGTCGAGGATCAGGGCACGCCGCTGCTCGGCGAGCAGGTTCTGGTTGTCGCCCACCTGTGCCCGTCCCTTCCGTGAGATCCGCCGCCGGCCGGCACATCCGGTCCTTGGCGCTGCCATCCTGCCATGGGGGTGTCACAACACGACACGAGCGGGCACGCACCTGAGTGCCGGGCCGCCGCTACGGGAGGGCGGGCAGGTCCTCCGGGTAGAGCAGCTGAAGCTCCTCGTGGCTGGGGTCGGGCAGCTGCGCCACCCGGCCGGCGTGCTGCTCGACCATCGCCTCGAAGGTCAGCCGCGCGGTGCGCCCGTTGCCGAACGCCGGGCCCTTCGGCAGCTCCGTGAAGTACTTCAGCAGCGCGTCCTCGGCGCCCTCGCCGAGCCGGTACTCCTGCTCCTCGGCCTGCGCGCGCACGATGCGCAGCAGTTCCTCGGGGGTGTAGTCGCCGAAGGTGATGGTCCGCGAGAAGCGGGAGGCGACGCCGGGGTTCGAGGAGAGGAAACGCTCCATCTCGGCGGTGTAGCCGGCGACGATCACCACGACCGCGTCGCGGTGGTCCTCCATCAGCTTCACCAGCGTGTCGATGGCCTCGCGGCCGAAGTCGCGGGAGGAGTCCTCCGGGGCCAGCGCGTAGGCCTCGTCGATGAACAGCACGCCGCCGCGGGCCCGTTCGAACGCCTCCTGGGTGCGCAGCGCCGTCGAGCCGATGTGCTCGCCGACCAGGTCCACCCGGGAGACCTCCACCAGGTGGCCGGTCTGCAGCACGCCGAGCGAGGCCAGGATCTCCCCGTACAGCCGGGCCACGGTGGTCTTGCCGGTGCCGGGGGAGCCGGTGAAGACCAGGTGGCGGCGGAGCGAGGGCGCCTTGAGGCCGGCCTCCTGGCGGCGGCGGCCCACCGAGATCAGGTCGATCAGCGCCCGGACCTCGCGCTTGACGCTGTCCAGGCCGACGAGCGCGTCGAGTTGGCCGAGCACCTCGTCGGCGGCGCGGACGGCCGGCGCGGGGACCGGGCTCTCCGCGGGGCGCGGTGCCGGGACCCCGCCGAGCAGCCCGAAGCCGGCGGTGGCGGTGGCCTGGACGGTGGTGCCGGCGGACGGGCCCGGCGGGAGCGCGGGCAGGGCGCCCTCGCCCGGGCCGAGGGCCGGCCGGCGCTCGGCGCTCTCGTCGCTGGTGCAGTCCTCGCTGAGCGGCCCCGGCTCGGCGAACTCGTAGCCGCCGCGGGCGCAGCGCTCGGTGCGGCACCGGGTCAGCGTGGTGCGGCAGCCGTCGATGATGTGGAAGCCGTAGCCGCGGCTGCCGGTGACCCGGCAGGCGGTCAGGGTGCCGCGGGCGCCCGCGGAGACGTAGAAGCCGGACTCGCCGGGGGAGTCCACGGTGCAGCGCTCGATCACCGGATCGGCGCCCTTGGTGATGATCACACCGGTGGAGGCCGAGTCGATGGTGCAGCCGGACAGCGTCCCGCCGCTGCCGTGGTCGCGGAACCAGGCGCCGGTGGCCGCCTCGCGGATGCGGCAGTCGTCCAGCTGCACGGTGGCGCCGTCGCTGACCGACACGGCGGTGTTGCGCACCTGGGACAGGTCGCAGTCGACGACGTCCGCGCGCGAGCCGCGGTCCAGTACGAACAGCGCGTCGGGCACGTCGTGCAGCCGGCAGGACTCCAGGACCGCGGCGGCACCGTCGGAGATCCACACCGCCGGGTAGTCGCCGGTGCTGTCGTGGATCTCGCACTGGTTGGCGTCCGCGCGGGTGCCCGGGTCCCACACCGACAGGCCGTTGCGGCCGAAGCGGCGCACCGTGCTGCGGGTCAGCGTCAGCATGGAGCGCGACCGCAGGTCGATCGCGTTCTCCGGCACGTCGTGGATGTCGCAGTCGGACAGGGTGAGCACCGCGTCGGTGTCCAGGGTGACGCCGTCGCCGGTCGTGCGGTGCACCTGGCAGTCGGTCAGGTGGCCGGTGGCGCGGCCGGCGAGCTGCACACCGGCGCCCTTGATCTCGTAGATCTCGCAGCCGACGGCCTCGACGACGGTGCCCTCGCCGGTCAGGGCCAGGCCCGCGCCCCCGGTGTGGTGGACGCGGCAGCGCTCCAGGCGGGGCGCGGCCCCGCCGCGCACCGAGAAACCGGACTGGCTCGCCGCGACGACCTCGCACTCCTCGAACAGCCCGCCGGCGCCCTCCAGGACGCTGATCCCCAGACCGGCCGGGTTGTCCACCGTGCAGCGCCGCACCGTCGGGCGGGCGCCGTCGCGGACCTCCAGGCCGACCGCGGAGCGGGTGAGCACCCGCAGGTCCTGCAGCTCGGGGGCGGCGCCCTCCACCAGCAGCGCGGCGGCCGAGATGTCCTGGCCCTCGATGTGCAGGTCGCAGACGGTGGCGTCGGCCCGCAGGGTCAGGGCGACACCGGCGGTCGGGGCGATGCGGACGGAGCCGGGGCCCTCCGCGGCGCGCAGCGTCACGGCCTGCTGGACGACCAGGTTCTCCCGGTAGGTGCCGGGCGCGATGGTGACGGTGTCGCCGTCGCTCGCCGCCTCCAGGGCCGCGGCGAGGGACTCGTACTCGCCCGTGCGCCGCCGCCACCGGGAAGTGCCGGTGTGCGTCACCTGTGCAACGCCCTGTGCCATGGTGCTGCTCTGCCCCTACCCTCTTGGCTCTCGTGCGGACCTGCGGAGCGGTCCTGCGCATCGGTCCCGCGAACCGGGGCTCCACCGTAGCGTGCGGTGAGGCCGTTCTCGCACGCAGAACCCCAGGGGGCTGTCCCCTTGGGGGAGTTCGGGCGGATACGGCGCGAGGTTTTCGGCCGATGGTTTTCGGCCAGGAGGGGGTCCGGTGGCCGGCCGGGACGTCCGGGCGGCGCCCCGCTTCACCCGCCCGCGCCCGCGCGGCCCCAGTCCTGGCCGACCCGGGCCCACTCGCGCTCCCAGTCCGCCAGCCTCCGCCGCATGATCCGCCAGCCCAGCGTCTGCCGCGCCGCGCAGGCCAGCGCGGCGATCCCGCCGGCCGCGCCGATCCCGGCGGCCACGGCGTTGGTCCGCGCCGTCGCCCGGTCCATCGGGCGCTGCACCAGGTGTCCCGCCGCGTCGGTCCACACCGGCAGCAGGTCGCCCGCCGTGTGCTTGTGCTCGATGAAGACGGTGCCGGTGCGCGGCGCGCCGTCCGGGCCGGTCCAGCGCACCACCGCCGTCCTGGCGGCGTCCAGCGCGCTGATCGCGTCGGTGTCCGTCACCGGGACCGGGTGGCCGGCGGTGCGGACCACCACGGCCGCCACCTGGTGCCGCGCGGCGTGCTCCAGCCGCACGTCGCGCTGGAGCCGCCCGTCCACCGCGTGCCCGGTGGCCCATCCCGCCAGCGGTGCGCCGACCCCCACGGCCACCGCGGTCGCCAGCCCCGCCCACGCCTCGACCAGGTCGCTGCGGCGGCGCAGCGGATTGCGCCGCCACCGCCACAGCCCGCACCAGCGCCACAGTCCGGGCATCGCTCGCATGACGCCACACCCCCTTCGCATGTCCAAGTACCGCATACGGCACCACACATGCGCGGAACGGGCCGGCGAGAAGAAGCTCCGGAGGCACCGGCCCGGGTCCCGCGCGACGCGAGGGACCGCAGCCCTGTCTCGACGCGCTACTCCAGCACCGTGAACGGATCATTCAGCCGAACGGTTCCGGGGTTCTCCGGGATCAGGTTCTGACCGAAGACCAGTTTGCCGCCGAATCGGCGGAATCGTCCCAGGGTGAGGAGGGGCTCCCGGCCGCGCTCCGCCGTCCGCTGGTCCGTCGTGGTGACCAGGCAGCGTCCGCAGGGCTTGACCACCCGGAAGACCACCTCGCCGACGCGGACCCGGCGCCAGTCGTCCTCCGCCCACGGCTCGGTGCCGTCCACCACGAGATTGGGCCGGAAGCGGTCCATCGGCAGCGGGCCCTCATCCGGGTGATCGCCCTCGGCGATCAGGGAGTTCAGCGCCTCCAGCGAGGCGGTGGTGGTGAGCAGCAGCGGGAAGCCGTCCGCGAGACTGACCGTCTCGCCCGGCCGCCCGTAGTCCTGGGCGACGGGTCGGCGGCGCGCCGGATCGTCCAGATGCACCAGGCGTACCGCGGTGCCCAGATAGGCGGAGAACCACTCGTCGGCCGCCCGCCCGGCCGGGAGCACCTCCACCTTGTCGCGCCAGACCTCCGCCGGCGTGGTGCCGCCCGGCTCGGGCGCGGCGACCGTCAGCGGCTCCATCCCGGGAGCCGTCACGCGCACCCCGCCGTCCCCCGTCGGCTCGGCGCGCGCCAGCGCCAGCTGCGGCCGGCTGCGCTGGCTGATGAAACGGCCGGCCGGATCGACCAGCATCCACCTGCGGTCCCCGTCGAGCCCCCACGGCTCGACGACAGCCTCGCCGGGCGCCGGCCCGCCGAGCGACTTGACCGGATAGACGTGCAGGGCGCTCAGACGTGTTCCAACCATGCGGCCATGGTGCCAGCCGCCCGTGCCACCGTGCGGCGATTATCGGACCGCCGGTACCCCCTGTCCTCGGCTGCCCGTCGTCTAGTACCCCTGCCCGTTGTAGGGGCGGCGGTACGGGTCGTCCCCGTACGGCTGCGGGGCGGGCTGGCGCGGCGGGACCGGGCGCGGCGGCACCGGGCGCACCGCCTCGTAACCGGTGGACGTGCCGCCCTGGTAGGGCTGTTGGGGCTGCGGGGCCGGCCCCGGGTAGCCGCGCTGCGGGCCGGCCTGCTGCGGGATGTAGGCCGTGGGCGCGGGCTGGGGCTGGTACGCCTGCTGCTGGGGCGGCGCGGGGTAGCCGTTGTACCCGCCGCCGTACTGCGGCTGCTGGTACGAGGCCGACGGGCCGGCGGGCAGAGCGGGGAGCGCCGCCGGCAGCGCCGGGAGGTTGCTCGGGGTGTCGTACTGCGCCGGGACCCGGATGGGAGCGATCTGGGGAGTGCCCCGCTCTGCGACCAGGCTGTCGTAGATCGGGGTGTCCGGGAAGGCGGACGAGGCGTAGTAGCCGCCGCCGTAGGTGCCGCGGGGGGTGGTCATACCCCATAAGTTAAGCCCACGATGTGCCGGAAGGGGAGCCCGATAAGCGGGTTGTTTCCCGCACTTCAGGCAGGCGTTGATCCGCAATCCCTGCGAATCCGTGAAAATCGGTCGCGGCAAGCCGTTTTGATCAGGTAAATGGCCGATTCACATGGGGTTACGGTAGGGAACGACAGGGCGGCGCCGCACGGCGTGAAGGGGGAAGTCGATGGCCATGCTCAAGGGGACGAACGTTCCGGTCCCGGCGACGGCGGTACGGGTGGAGCTGGGCTGGCGCGGCGGGCCGGGCGTCCCGGACGCCGACGCCTCCGCGCTGCTGCTGGTGTCGGGGAGGGTCCGCTCCGACGCGGACTTCGTCTTCTACAACCAGCCCGCGCACCCCTCCGGCGCGGTCCGCCACGAGGGCAAGCGCACCGGCGACGGGCAGGTGCTGGACACCCTGCTGGTGGACCTGGACCGGGTGGAGGGCGCCGTCGAGACGGTGGTGCTCGCCGCCTCAGCCGACGGCGGCACCTTCGGGCAGGTCCCCGGCCTGCACATCCGGGTGTCCGACGCGGTGACCGGCACCGAGATCGCCCGCTTCGACAGCAGCGACGCCGGCCCGGAGACCGCCTTCGTGCTCGGCGAGCTGTACCGGCGCGGGGGCGGCTGGAAGTTCCGGGCCGTGGGGCAGGGCTACGACACCGGGCTGGCGGGCCTCGCGACGGACTTCGGCATCAGCGTCGAACGCCCCGCCCCGCCCGCGCCGCGGCCCCCCGAGGCCGTCCCGTCGGCCCCCGCGCCCGATCCCGGCCTGGCGCATCTGCCGCCGCCGCAGCAGCCGCCCGTCCACCTGGCCCCGCCGCCCCCGGCCGCGCCTCCCGTCGCCGCCTCGCAGGCCCCGCCGGTGCGCCTGAGCAAGGTCACCCTCAGCAAGGAGCGCCCCAGGGTCTCGCTGGCCAAGCAGGGCGGCACCTCGGGCACGATGCGGGTCAACCTGAACTGGCGGCTGGCCGAGCGGCAGCCGGCCCGCGGCTGGCTGCGCAAGCCCGGCCCCGCCGGAGCCACCGGCATCGACCTCGACCTGTGCGCGCTGTACGAACTCACCAACGGCCGCAAGGGAGTTGTCCAGGCGCTCGGCGGCTCCTTCGGCTCCCTGCGGCAGGAGCCCTACATCCACCTGGACGGGGACGACCGCACCGGAGCCGTCGAGACCGGCGAGAACCTCACCATCAACCTCGACCACCGCGCCGACTTCCGCCGCATCCTGATCTTCGTCACGATCTACGAGGGCGCCCGCAGCTTCGCCGGGCTGCACGCCACCACCACCCTGTACCCGCAGCACGGCGCGCCCGTCGAGTTCTTCCTCGACGAGTGCACCGTGCCGTCCAAGGTGTGCGCCCTGGCCTTGATCAGTAACGTGGACGGCGAGCTGGTGGTGCAGCGCGAGGCCCGGTACCTGGTACCGGACCGGGGCGTCAGCCCCCAGCGCACCGTGGACCACGCCTACGGCTGGGGCATGAAGTGGACCCCGGGCCGGAAGTGACCGCTTCCGTCCCCCGTACGGCCGCCCTGCCGGACCGTCAGAAACGGTTCTGACCTGGGCGGATCTCCTCCGTCGCGGAGCGCGTGGCGCCGATCGTCACCCTTATGGCGATCTTAAGTGGCCGGGTCCGGGACCCCTACTTAGCGTCAGACGTGACGGGGCGTAGTTACGCGACTACGCAGACGAACGTCTGCGGCTGCGCCCGAGATCGGAGATCCGCAATGCGCAGCATGCGCCTGGCGGCCGCAGTCTTCGTGGCCGCAGCTTCCACCATGAGCTTCGCCGCACCCCTGGCCGCGGCGGACGAGGGGCACGACCACGACCTTCCGAGGGCCTACGTCACCCCGCACTTCGCTCACCCCGGGCAGCTCGTCACGGTCGTCGTCCGCTGCGGCAGAGGCGACGAGCGCCGCATCATCGCCCACTCCGAGGCGTTCGACCACCACCACGCAGTGCTGTGGCGTGACGGCGGCGACCGCTGGGAGCGCAAGTACATCGGCCAGGCGAGGGTCGAGGACCACTTCCGTGGCGGCCGTGGCTGGGAAGGCGGTCGCGGCGAGGGCCGGGACGGCTTCGAGGGCCGGGACGGCTTCTTCTTCGACGGCCGTCGGGGCCGCGAGGGCCGGCACATCGTCGCCGGGCACTGCCCCGGTGGCCGCGAGTTCGCCACCAGCTTCAAGGTGATCCGTCACTGGGACCGCGGCTGGGACCGCGGCTGGGACGGCGGCTGGGACGGCGGCTGGAACGGTGGCTGGGACGGCGGCTGGTACAAGGGCCGTGACTTCTGCAACTGGGGCTGGGACGGCGGCCGTGGCGGCAAGGGCCGTGACGGTGGCTTCGACGGCGGTCGCGGTGGCTTCGACGGCGGTCGCGGCGGCAAGGGCCGTGACGGTGGCTTCGACGGCGGCCGTGGCGGTTTCGACGGTGGCCGTGGCGATGGTGGCCGTGGCGACGGTGGCCGTGACGGTGGCTTCGACGGCGGTCGCGGTGGTTTCGACGGTGGCCGTGACGGTGGCTTCGACGGCGGTCGTGACGGTGGCTTCGACGGCGGCCGTGGCGGCTTCGACGGTGGCCGTGACGGTGGCTTCGACGGCGGTGCCCAGGACGACGGCGGTAAGGGCCTCACCCACACCAAGGGCGACGACGGCGGCCGTGGCTTCGACGGCGGCAAGGGCCGTGACGGCTTCGATGGCGGCCGCGGTGGCTTCGACGGCGGCCGGGGTGGCTTCGACGGCGGTCGTGGCGGCAAGGGCTTCGACGGCGGTCGCGGCGGCAAGGGCGACTGGGACAAGCGCTGCTTCCAGGGCGGCAAGGGTGGCTTCCCGAAGGGCGGCGTCGAGACCGGTGGCGGCGGCTCCACCAAGAACGGCAACGTCGCCGAGACCGCGCTCGGTGGCTCGCTGGCGGCCGCGGCCGTCGGTGGCGGCGCCTGGGCGCTGCGCCGTCGCCGGATCGACGGCAAGGCCTGACGTCAGCGGGTTGTCCCCGCTCCACCCAGCGGCACGGCCGCCCTCGGACCCCAGCGTCCGGGGCGGCCGTGCCCGTGTCGTACCCCGCCGGCGGATCCGGCCCGTTCCCCCGGCCCGGGCTCAGTCCGCCGGACGGGCGTAGGTGCGGCCCTTCCAGGCGGCGCCCCGGCCGCGGTAGTGCTGGACCGCCGAGTCCACGGTCATCGCCGCGTAGAGCCCCGCCGTCAGCGGCAGCGTGGGCGCCAGCCACAGCGGCTGGCCGTAGTACCGCAGCATCGGCAGATAGCTGACCGCCATCACCAGCCACGCCGCCAGCCCCGCCAGGCACAGCGGCAGCACGCCGAGCACCGCCCCCGCCACCGCCGCGACCGGAGGCAGCAGATAGATCAGCGCCAGACCGGCCACCGTCGCCGCCAGCAGCACCGGGCTGTGCCGCAACTGGGCGTAGGCGCTGCGCGAGACCATGCGCCACAGCTCGGTCAGCCGCGGATACGGCCGGACGCTGTCCACCTCCTCGGCCAGCCCCAGCCAGATCCGCCCCCCGGCCCGCTTGACCGCCCGCGACAGCGCCACATCGTCGATGACCGCCTGCCGGATCGACTCCGGGACGCCGGCACGCTCCACCGCCTCGCGGCGGATCAGCACGCACCCGCCGGCCGCCGCCGCGGTACGGGCCCCCGGCCGGTTCACCCAGCGGAACGGATACAGCTGGGCGAAGAAGTAGACGAACGCCGGCACGATCAGCCGCTCCCAGCCGGTCACCACCCGCAGGCGCGCCATCTGCGAGACCAGGTCCAGATCGCCGGTGAGCGCGGCGGCGACCGACTCCCGCAGCGAACCCGGGCCATGGGCGATGTCGGCGTCCGTGAGCAGCAGGTACTCCGCGTCGCAGGCCGCCGCGGCGGTGGCGATCCCATGCCGCACCGCCCACAGCTTGCCCGTCCAGCCCGCCGGAGGCTCACCCGGCGAGGTCACCGTCAGCGGCAGGCCACCGGACGCCTCGGCGAGCTCCCCGGCCACCCGGCCGGTGCCGTCCGAGCTGCCGTCGTCCACCAGGAAGACCTCCGCCCGGCCCGGATAGTCCTGGGCCAGCAGCGACGGCAGGCTCGACGGCAGCACGGCGGCCTCGTCGCGGGCCGGCACCACCACCGCCACGGCCGGCCAGCGCTCCGGCGCGGCCCGGGGTGGCAGCCGCACATCGGTGCGCCAGAACATGCCCTGGCCGAGCAGCAGCCACAGCCAGGCGAGCAGGGAGACTCCGGTGAGCACAGTGAGGACGGTCACCGGGCCATTCTTGTGGCTCGGCTCACCTCCGGGTGCCCGCAAGCACCTGCGCCTTGTCGTGGCTCGCTCGCCTCCGGGTGCCCCGAAGCACCTGTCGACACTCGTCGACACTGCGCTCCCTCGTTCCTCGGTCGCTGGGTCTCCTCGCTTTCGACAGGCGCGGGCACCCTTCGGCTCGCTCGCCGGGGCGGGCCGGAGCACTGGAGAGACGGGGTCGGCCGGAGCACTGGAGAGACGGGTCCTGCCGGAGCAGGAGAGGCCCGGGTTTCGGGCCGGAGCACGCGGAGAGACCCGGTCGTCCGGGGCCGGGCCGCGGCGGGCCGGAGAGGGGAGGAAACGGGGCGCCGGTTAAAGTGACGGAGGCCGACG
>JBEHXI010000105.1:0-22514 GCA_048498775.1 Actinomycetota bacterium
GAACTCCACGCCGATCGCGCCGGCGCCCGCGATGACGATGCTGCGCGGCAGCTCCTCGCTGAGGATCTGCTCCTCGTACGTCACCACCCGGCCGCTGAGGGAGGTGCCCGGCAGCAGCCGGGTCGTCGCGCCGGTGGCCAGGATGCAGTGGCCGAAGGTGACGGTCTGCACGCCGCCGTCGGCCGCCCGCACGGTGAGGGTGTGGTCGTCGGTGAAGGTGCCGGCGCCGTGGTACTCGGTGATGTTGTTCTTCTTCATCAGGTAGTGCACCCCGCGCACCCGGCCGTCGGCCACCTTGCGGCTGCGCAGGACGGCCTCGCGGTAGTCGAAGCGGATCGCCCCGTCCACCCGGATGCCGAACGTCTGCGCCTCATGGGTGAGCAGATGGGCCAACTCGGCGTTGCGCAGCAGGGCCTTGGACGGGATGCAGCCCACGTTGAGGCAGACACCGCCCCAGTACCGGGCCTCGACGACGGCCACCGAGAGCCCCAGCTGCGCACAGCGGACGGCGGCGGTGTAGCCGCCGGGACCGGCGCCGAGGACGACGACATCGAAGTGTCCGCTCATGCACAGCACGATAGATCGGCGGGGCCGGGCGCGCAGGGGCGGCGGCGGCCGTTCCGGGTGCGGGGGCGCGGCATGACCGGCCGCCGTGCCGCGCGCTACCGTCGCCGGGAACCACGGGAACCACGGGAACCACGGGAACACCAGAGGGAAGGCCCGCCGGGCGGCGGGCGGAAAGGCGGCCGGCACATGAAGCTGTCCATCCTCGGCGGCGGCGGGTTCCGCGTGCCGTACGTCTACCAGGCGCTGCTGCGGGACCAGGGCTCCCCGCGCATCGACCGGGTGTGGCTGTACGACATCGACGCCGGGCGGCTGGACGCCATGGCCCGGGTGCTCGCCGAGGCGGCGGCCGGTGTCCCGGACGCCCCCCGGGTGGTGGCGACCACCTCGCTGGACGAGGCGCTGGAGGGCAGCGACTTCGTCTTCGCCGCGGTGCGGGTCGGCGGGCCCGCGGGCCGCACCCTGGACGAGCGGGTCGCGCTGGAGCTGGGCGTGCTGGGCCAGGAGACCACCGGTCCCGGCGGCATCGCCTACGGACTGCGGACCATTCCGGTGATGCTCCACATCGCCCGCCGGGTGCGGGCGCTCGCCCCGGACGCGTACGTCATCAACTTCACCAATCCGGCCGGGATGATCACCGAGGCCATGCAGGGGGTGCTCGGCGACCGGGTGCTCGGCATCTGCGACACGCCGTCCGGCCTGGGATGGCGGGTGGCCGCGGCGCTCGGCCTGGACGGCTCGCGGCTGCGGCTGGACTACGTCGGGCTGAACCACCTGGGCTGGATGCGCCGCATCCTGCACGACGGCGAGGACGTGCTGCCGCGGCTGCTCGCCGACGACGCGGCGCTGGACGGCCTGGAGGAGGGGATGGTCTTCGGCCGCGACTGGCTGCGCGAACTGGGCGTGATCCCCAACGAGTACCTGTACTACTACTACTTCAACCGGGACGCGGTGCGGTCCATCCTGGACGCGCCGCGCACCCGCGGGGAGTTCCTCGTCGAGCAGCAGGAGGCGTTCTACGCGAGCGTCGCCCGGGCGGCGGACGGCGCGGGGCTGCGGCTGTGGCGGCGGACGGTCGCGGACCGGGACGCCGGCTACATGGCCGAGGCGAAGGGCGGCGCGGCGGCCTCCGCCGAGCAGCAGGAGGCGTCCGCGATCGATCCGGCGCAGCAGGGCTACGCGGGGGTCGCGCTGGCGGTGATGGCGGCGATCAGCCGCGACGAACGCGCCACCATGATCCTCAACGTGCGCAACGGGACGACGATCCCCGCGCTGCCCGAGGACGCGGTGGTCGAGGTGCCCACGGTGGTGGACGCCTCCGGGGTGCGCCCGCTGCCCACCGCGCCGCCCGACCTGCACCAGGCGGGGCTGATGCAGCAGGTCAAGGCGGTGGAGCGGCTGACCGTCGAGGCCGCGGTGACCGGCTCGCGCGGCGCCGCGCTCCGGGCGTTCGCGCTGCATCCGCTGGTCGACTCGGTGACGGTCGCCCGGCGGCTGCTGGACGGCTACGTGGAGCGGATCCCGCAGGTGGCGGCGGTCTTTGAGCGGTGACGGGCCGGTACGCGGCTTCCCGCGTACCGGCCCGGCCCGTCCTGTCGGCCCGTCAGGCGCCGCCGCGCGCCCTGCGCAGCAGCCCGTGGCGCGGTTCCTGGTCCGGCAGCCACCCGAAGGACAGGCAGCTGCCGACGATGCCGAGGAGCAGCCCCAGGAAGAAGCCGCCGAGGTTGGAGGTGATCCAGCTGCCCAGCGACAGCAGCACCGCCAGGATGGAGTAGAACAGCCGCTGGGCCGGGTTGAACAGCACCAGCAGCCCGCAGATCAGCAGGACCGCGGGCACCAGGTAGCCGGCCAGGCCCTCCATCCCGATGTGCACCACCACGGGCAGCGGCGCCTTCTCGGTCAGCAGGATCTCGGCGCCCGCGAGGGTCACCAGCACACCGCCGGCGAAGGGCCGGCGGCCCCGCCACGCCTTCCAGGCGCCCCGCCGCCCGCGCGGGGCGGGCTGAGGGGCGTCCTCCGGCCCGGCGGGGGCCGGGACCGGGACGGCGGCCGGGTCGAAGGAGTGCCGGGTGTCCGGCTCGGCGGCGGGCGCCGTGCCGGAGCCCGCGGTCGGGACCGGATCCCGGGCGGGGTCCTGGTCGGGGGCGGGAGCGGTCATGGCGGTCAGCAGCCCTGGGACTTGAAGCTCATGTGCAGCCCGGGGAGCTTGAAGGTGGCCGCCGTGGTCGCGTAGTTGTTCTGCCGCAGGTTGCTGATGGTGACCGTGTCCGCCTGCTGGCCGAACACACCCGCCGGGCCCTTGGAGTTGGCCTTGTCCAGGGTGCTGGCGTCGTTGCCGATCTCGATGTTGTTGAACGCGGCGTTGCCGCTGATCTGGTCGGAGTCGGTCACCAGGTCGGTGGCGGTCACCGGGGTGCTGCCGCCGGCGTTGATGACCAGGTTGGTGCCGCCGAGGTTGACGCTCTGGCACAGGTGGGTCAGCGTCGCCTGGCGGATCGCGGAGACGATCACCAGCACCTGCCCGCCGGTGTTCCCGGCGTTGGGGCTGTTGTCGATCATGTTGTCCAGGCCGCCGTACTGCTCGAAGCCCTGGCCCTGGAGCTGCTGCGCGGTGACGGTGAACGGCATGCCGGAGATGGAGAACTGCGCGGCGATGGCGCCCTGCGCGGTGAGCACCACCAGCGCGGCGCCCGCGAGCGCGGCGGGCACGGCCATCACGGCGGCGCGGCGCAGCCGTACCCGGCCGGGGCGTGGGCTTAAGGATCTGTCGGAGGCGGAGGTGGAAGAGGCCATGGCTGCTCCTAAGGCTGGTCACGACGAGCTCGTCCGGCCCGTTGCCCTGGCGCGGACAGCGGTCGCAGGCGTGCAGCCTCGAGGTGCGGGTATCCCTGGCAGAGGACGGTCGGGGCGTCGGGGCACGCTGCGCTAGCCGTTCCGCAGTGTTACCCCGGGGTTACCGGCGGGTCAAGTCATTTGTGAATACCCGGTGATGATGGCGCGTTGATTGTCGGGCGGTCCGGCGTGGCGGTGCAGGGCAGGGTGATCCGGTCCGCCACGTCGTCCCCCCGTCCGGCCAGCGCGTTCGCGGCGGCGGCGGGCCCGAGGAACGGCGCGAGGACGGCGAAGCCGAGGGTGGGCAGCAGTGCGGGCAGCTCGCGGGTGCGGCCGGTGTCGACCCAGCGGTAGATGGTGGTGAACACCCCGCCCACCACCAGGGCCACCAACTCGCCCATCGGGACCGGGAGTCCGGCCGAGGGCGCCGGGGCGAAGAAGCGGTGGAACCGGGCCAGCAGCCGCCCGCGCTCCTCCCGTCCGGCCGGCCCGACCGCGTCGATCTCCACGATGGCCATGGTGGCGAACGCCGGGGCGTCGGCCAGGATGCCGAGCAGGGTGGCCAGCCCGTCCAGGATCGCCGACGGCCAGTCGGCGGCCTTGGCGAAGGAGTGCTCCATGGCCTGGACGACGAGCCGGGTGCCGTGCCGGTGCGCGGCGAGGAAGGCGTCCTCCTTGCCCTCGAACAGCTCGTAGAAGACCGGCCTGGTGACCCCGGCGGCCTGGCAGATGTCGCTGACGCGCGCCCGGGTGTAGCCCTTGTCCGCCACGGTGTGGACGATGCCGTCGAGCAGGCGGTCGCGCTGGGTCGCGGCCACGGCCTCCGGCGAGGTGCGGCGCGGTCCCCGGCGGATGGAACGCTCCGGATCACGGCCGGCGCGGGTCCCGGGCAACAGCAGGGGCGAAGGGGTGGGGGAAGGGTTCATCGCGGACTTCCTTCCAGGCGCTTGACGCGGCATACCCGTCAGGTTTACAACTCTCGCAGGTTTCCCGCAGTTACAGGAAGCTTTTCCACCCGGCGGTGGCAGCCGCCGCAGATCGTCCCGCACGCACCGTACGGAGCCCGTGGCGCCGGGCACCGCACGGCGGCCGTGCGCGGCCGTCGCCCGGAGCAAGCGCACATCATCCTCCCCGGCACCACCCCCGAAGTGAGGAGTACGCGCACATGACCCTCGCCCGCGCCGCCTCGGCGCTCTTATCGTTACCGGGCCGGCTGGCGCACGCCATCGTCCCCGCGAGCCGCCCGTCGGACGGACACCATGCCGCGGCGGTCCGGCCGCCGGCCCGCAGACCCCGCCCGCCCCGCAGACGCGCCCTGCTGCTCGGCGCGGCCGGTGCGGCGACCGCCCTGGTGGCCACCGCCGGCACCGTCCCGGCCGCCGCCGCCGCGGGACAGCCCGGCGGCATCTACACCGGAATGGGCGCCTGCCCGCTGAGCTCCGCCGCGCTGCGCGACCCGGGCAACCTCCAGGTCGGCTGCGTCACCTCGGTCACCCACGGCGGCTCGTTCACCATCGGCTCCACCAGCGTGGCGCTCCAGGGCCCGATCACCCTCCAGTTCGGCGTGGTGTGGGACCACACCGCCCCGGTGGTCACCTTCCCGGACGGCAGCACCGCCAACAGCTACACCACGGTGGCGCCCAGCGGCGCACCGGAGCTGAGCGCGCCGGCCGCACAGATCACCATCCCCGGGATCGCCAACGTCATCCCCGGTGTGACGAGCATCCTCGCCCAGGTCCAGCAGACCGGGCCCATCACGGACTTCGTGCCCCTGGCGACCGGTGAGAACTACCCGGTGTTCAAGCTCCCGGTGCGGCTCCATCTGATCAACGCGCTGCTCGGCCCCGACTGCTACATCGGGTCCGCGGCCTCGCCGATCACCCTGGCCCCGACCACCGGCACCACCAGCCCGCCGCCGCCCGCCACACCGCTCACCGGTGACCCGGGCACCATCAACGTGGCGTCCGATCCGGGCGGGCACCAGGCGATCGTGGCCTCCTTCAGCGGGGCGAGCCTGGTGGACAACACCTTCACCGTTCCCGGCGCCACCGGCTGCGGCCTCGGCGGCATCCTCGACCCGCTCATCGACCTGGTGATGGGTCTGCCCGCCAAGAGCGGCAAGGGCTCGGTGACGTTCAAACCGACCGACACCGCACTGGCGCTGGACCCGAGCGTCGACGACCTCACCGCGGCCATCGACGCCTCACGCCAGTAGCCGGCGGCGGTCCGGCCCCGCGGCCGCGCGCGCCACGACCCCACGTCGCGCGAAGCCGCCCCCACTCGCCGCCGTCCGCCCGTGGCGGAAGGAGAAGACGCCACGGCCGGCGGCGGTGCCCCACCGCACCACGGCACAGCCACACCGCACCTCCGCGTGATTCCGCACGTCCGTCCCCCCATGAGAATCGAAGGAGATTCCATGCGCACCCGTCTCGCCCTGACCACCGGTGCCATCGCCGCGGCGCTCGCCCTGGCCGGCGCCCTGCCCGCCTCCGCGGCCGGCACCGTCCTGACCACCGGAAGCGCCGGCGGCACCGCGGTCGCGGTCGGTGACGTCCTCACCGCGCCGCTGGCGTCCGGCACGAACGCGACCTTCTACTCCTCGACCACCGGCACCAGCGGGGTCAGCTGCGCGGCCTCGCAGTTCAGCGCCACCGTCCAGTCCAACCCGGCGGCGTCCGGGACCGCGACCGAGTCCCTCACCGCGCAGAGCTTCAGCTCCTGCACCTCGAACGTCATCGGGGTGACCGGCGTCAAGAGCATCACCGTGAACGGCCTGCCGTACAACACCTCGGTCAGCGACTCCAGCGGCGACCCGGTGACCATCACCCCGTCCTCCGGGAGCATCCAGACCACCGTGGTGCTCAACTCGCTGCTCGGCACGATCACCTGTGTCTACACCGGCCCGTCGCTGAGCGGCAGCGCCAGCAACACCAACAACACGATCTCGTTCAGCAACCAGCACTTCACCAAGTCGTCCGGCCCGAGCACCTGCTTCACGGACGCCTACTTCTCGGCGACGTACGGCCCGGTCTCCGACACGAGCCAGTCCGGCAGCCCGCTGGTCTTCGTCAACTGACGCACCATCAGGTAGGCGGGTGACAGGCGGCGTCCGCTCCCGGCAGCGGGGAGCGGACGCCGCGGCACCACGCTCAGCGGGTCAGCGCGCCGTCCGGGTGCGAGCCCGCCGGCTCCCGCTCCCCGGCCGCGCCGCCGGAGGGGCGGGACAGCCGGCTCGGCCACCACATGTGGCGCCCGGTGTCCATGCACAACGCGGTGACCAGCACCGACCGCACCACCAGGGTGTCCAGCAGCACGCCCAGGCAGACCGCGAAGCCGATCTCGGCGAAGGCCACCATCGGCAGCGTCCCCAGCACCGCGAACGTGCTGGCCAGGATGAGCCCGGCGGAGGTGATGACCCCGCCGGTGGCGGCGAGCCCGGCGAGCGCCCCGCGCCGGGTCCCGCGCTTCTCGGCCTCCTCGCGCACCCGGGTCATCAGGAAGATGTTGTAGTCGATGCCCAGCGCGACCAGGAAGACGAAGACGAACAGCGGGAAGGCGCTGTCCTCACCGGAGAAGTGGAACAGGTGGGTGAAGACCTGGGTGCTGACGCCCAGGGCCGCGGCGAACGACAGCACCACCGTCGCGATCAGCAGCAGCGGAGCCACCACCGCGCGCAGCAGCAGCGCCAGGATGACCAGCACCACCAGCAGCACCAGCGGGATGATGGCCTTGTCGTCGTGCTGGGCGGCGCGCCGGGTGTCCAGCAGCACGGCGGTGTTGCCGCCCACCGCGGCGTCCGCGCCCGGCACCGCGTGGACCGCGGCCCGCACCCGGTCCACGGTGTCCCGGGCGGCCTGGCTGTCCGGGGCCGTGCTCAAGGTGGCCTCCAGGAACACGTAACCGTCCTTGACCAGCGGGGGAGTGGGGGCGGTGACGCCCGGGGTGCGGGCCAGCGCCTGCCGGACCGGCGCCGCCGCGGACGCCCTGGCGATCACCACCACCGGGGTGCCGGCACCGGCCGGGAAGTGCCGTCCCAGCACCTGCTGGCCGACCACCGAGTCAGGGGTGCTGGTGAACGCGCCGGCCGTGGACAGCCCGTCGGCCTTCAGCCCGAGCAGGCCGAGCGCCATCGCGCCCAGCGCGAGCGTGGTCCCGATCCACACCGTGCGCGGCCGGCGGGCGATGCCCTGGCCGATCCGCGCCCACACGCCGCTCTCGGTCGGCTCGGCGGTGCCGAAGTGCGGCTTGGCGGGCCAGAACACCCAGCGGCCGCAGATCACCAGCAGCGCGGGAAGCAGGGTCACCATGGCGAGCAGCGCGATGACGACGCCGGCCGCGCACACCGGGCCGAGGCCGCGGGTGGAGTTCATCTCGGCGGCCAGCAGGCACAGCATGCCGACGGCGACGGTGGCGGCGCTGGCCAGGATCGCCGGCCCGGCGCGGTGCAGCGCGTAGGCCATCGCCTCGTGCCGGTCGCGGTGGCGGCGCAGTTCCTCGCGGTAGCGGGCGACGATCAGCAGCGCGTAGTCGGTGCCCGCGCCCATCACCAGGACGACCAGGATGCCGGCGCTCTGCGCGTTGACGGTCAGTCCGGCGTGCCGGGCCAGCAGGTAGACCACGCCCTCGGACGCCGCCAGGGCCACGCCCGCGGACAGCAGCGGCAGCAGCCACAGCACCGGGCTGCGGTAGGTGAGCAGCAGCAGGACGACGACCACCCCCACGGTGGAGTACAGCAGGGTGCCGTCGATGCCGGAGAACGCCTTGGCCTGGTCGGCGCCGATGCCGCCGGGCCCGGTGACGTGGACGGTGAGCCCCGGGTGGCCGGCTGTGTCGGCCCTGGTGTCCGCCTTGATGGCGTTGACCGCCGGGGTGAGGTCGTTCCAGCCGCCCTTGCTGATGTCGACGGGGACCAGCGTCTGGAGCGCCTTGCCGTCCTTGGACGGGATGGGGCCGGTGACGTGGCCGGTGACGTGCGGGGCCCTGGCGAACGCGGCCGCGTCGGCGGCGGCCGCGGCGCGGTCCGCGGCGGTGATGCCGGCGTCGCGGGTGTAGACGACCACGGCGGGCAGCACGCCGGTGTTGGTGAAGCGGCCTTCCAGGCGGAGCACCTTGGTCGATTCGGCGCTGCTCGGCAGCCAGCTGGACGTCTGGTTGTCCTCGGCGCCGGTGAGCTTGCCGGCGAGCGGTCCCGCCAGGGCTATGACGACGATCCACAAGGCCAGGACGGCCCATTTGCTGCGGCGGCCGCAGGGCAGTGCGGCGAGCCGTCGGGCGAGGTTCATGTGCGTGCATCCCCCAGCTAAACGCGATACATCGCGACTGTTTTGGTTCAGCCTCTTGGTGAACAGCTGTGCTGTCAAGTTGAGCAGGCCGGCCCCGCGGTACCCCGAGCGGCCCCCCGGTATCGCCGGGCGGGGTGATTCGCGTGGAAGGTGCCGGATGTGACGCCTGCCGGCGGGCGCGCGCGCCGGCCGCGCGAAGGGGGAGGGGGTGGCCTCAACCCCGCGGCGAAAGCCCCGAGTCGGACGTACCGGGATGTTCGGCGCCCGGTCCGGGCCTCTCGCGGGTGGCCGCAATCTTTCTGTTGCTTACTGCCCATTGACGAGGGCGTAACGCGGCCGCAATCGTATATCAGACGTCATACCTCAGACACGAAGACGAGGCGAGGGACGGTTCCTCGCGCATCCCCGCGCACCCCCGGATCCGCCCCTCCCGACGCCCGGGCTGCTTCCGTACGCGTCCCCCCAGCACGCGGCGGGGCGGCCCCGGATGTTCACCACCACCGGCACCTGGGTGCCCTGAGAAGCGAGGCGTTTCGAGTGCAGGAAGCGGTCGCCGTCCCCACCGGGCGGCATATCAACAAGGCGACGTTGTATTTCTTCGGCGCGCTCGGAGGCATCCTCTTCGGCTATGACCTGGGGGTCATCTCGGGCGTCCTGCTGTTCATCAAGAAGCTCTGGTCGATGGGCTCCGTCGCCCAGGGCGTGGTGGGCGGATGCCTCGCGGTCGGCGCGATGATCGGCGCCGCCTTCGCCGGACGGCTGGCCGACCGGCTGGGCCGGCGGCGGTCCATCATGCTGGCCGCCGTGGTGTTCTCGGTCGGCACGCTCGGCTGCACGCTGGCGCCCAACCTCACCGCGCTGGTGATATCCCGGTTCGTCGTCGGCATCGCGGTCGGCGGCTCGTCGACCACCGTGCCGATGTACCTGGTGGAGCTGGCGCCGTCGAAGATGCGCGGCGCGCTGAGCTCCATCAACCAGCTGATGATCGTCGGCGGCATCACCATCGCCTACGTCGTGGACTGGGCCTTCACCGGATCCGGCAACTGGCGGGCGATGCTCGCCGTCGCCCTGGTGCCCGCGCTGGTCCTGCTGTTCGGCATGACCCTGCTGCCCGAGACGCCGCGCTGGCTGCTCGCCCAGGGCCGCGACGCCGAGGCCCGCGGCGTGCTGCGCGCCGCCCGCAACGACACCGACACCGACGCCGACATCGACGGCGAACTCGACAGCATCCGCGACATCATCCGCCTGGACAGCGAGCGCCGCGGCCGGCTGCGCGACCTGGGCGCCGGATGGGTGCGCCCGGCCCTCGCGGTCGCGCTGATCCTCGCCATCGGCCAGCAGTTCTGCGGCAACAACGCCATCAACCTCTACGCCCCGACGATGTTCACCGACCTGGGCTTCTCCAAGTCCACCTCGATGCTCCAGTCGATCATGCTGGGCGTGGTCAAGGTCGCCTTCACCGCGTGGGTGGTGTTCGTCGTCGACAAGTGGGGCCGCAAGCCGCTGCTGCTGATCGGCAACGTCCTGATGTCCCTGACGCTGCTGCTGCTCGGCGTCGTCGTGGTCACCGTCCACTCGCACGCCACGGCCGGCGTCACCGCCGTCGTCCTGCTGATGATCTACCTGGCGGGCTACGAGCTCGGGTGGGGCGCCATCGTGTGGCTGATGATGTCCGAGGTCTTCCCGCTGAAGGTCCGCGGCATCGGCATGGGCACCAGCAGCGTGGTGCTGTGGGCGTCCACCTTCGCCATCACCTTCCTGTTCCCGGTGATGGACAACAACCTCGGACTGGCCTGGTCCGCCTGGATCTTCTCGGCCATCGGCGTCGTGCTGTTCGTGCTGGTGGCCAAGTTCGTGCCGGAGACGAAGAGCCGCAGCCTGGAGGAGATCGAACTCGACCTGCGGCGCCGGGCGCACCTGCGCACCACCCCGGTCGTCCCCGAGCCGGCCGAGGCGGCCAACGGCTGACGCCGGCAGCCGCCACGAGCACCCGAGCCCCGGTGCAGCGCCTTACGCCGCCGGGGCTCGGGCATGCCCGGCGGCACGCCCCGCCTCCGGCCCGTCAGTCCTTGCCCAGCAGGTCCGCCGGAACGGCCCCGGCGGCCAGCGCGGCGGAGGTGAACGCGGTGCCCAGCTCGGTCAGCCGCTCGACCGCCGCCGCGCCCAGATGCTCGTACGGGGCCCGGTCGGAGCGGTCGGTCTGCTCCTCCAGCGCCCGGCGCAGCGCGACGCCCACCTCCGTCAACTCGCCCGCAGCGTCCAGCAGTCCGCGCTCCCGCAGCCGGTCCCGGGCGGCGGCCCACTCCTGCGGCGACCACCCGCGCGTCCGGTACACCCACGACGGCGACATGCCCCGGCCGCCGGCGGTCTCGGTGACCTGCGCCTCCAGGCCGTCGAGCCCGGCGCACACCAACGCCGCCACATGCCCGTCGCCCCGGTACTCGCGCAGCACCCCGGCGGCGTGCCACAGCGCCAGATGCGGTTCCTCGGGCACCGGCAGCGCGGCGAAGCCGGCCGACAGCGGACGCCCGGAGTAGGCGCACGCCTCGGCCGCCCGCACCGCGAGACCCGCCGCCTCGGCCATCTCCTTCGAGGCCAGGGCCTCCTCGCCCAGCAGCCGCCGCAGCACCGCGTCCGCGGCGCGCAGCCGGGCATCGAGGGCCGCCCGGGGCGGCAGGGCGGCCCACACCGCCGGGACGTACCGGGCGATCACCGACGGCTTGTACGTGGTGAAGACGGCCGCCACCGTCGCCGCGCCGGGCGCGCCCAGCGGGGCGGACCGGGCCGCGAAGTAGGCGGCGTGCCAGTCCGCGGCGCCGGACGCGGTGAGTTCCGCGGTGAACTCCGGCGCCAGATAGGTCGTGAAGTGCAGCGGATTGACCGAGTGATGGCAGCGCCGGCCGGCGCGCGCGGGCAGTCCTGTCATGTCCGCACGGTAGCCCACCGGACCCGGCACCCGGCCGGAAACCGCCCCCGGCCCTCCGCACATCCCGGGAAACACCGCGGCAACCACCGGGAAACACCGGCGGGCCACGGCGCGCCGCTGCGTACGGAACGTACGCAGGCCCGCCGCACGGACCCGACGCCCTACCCGTTTACCACCCTGTCCCCGCACCCCATAGTGACGGCATGACGACGCCACCCTCCCCCGGAGGTGACGACTCCGCGCCCGCGGTGGTCGCCCTCGCCCAGGCCGATCCGGCCGAGATCGCCGCGTACGGCGACCACGTCCTCGCCGTCGAACCGACCGGCGCGGAACCCGTCCCCCACGATGGCCGCCACGGCCGTCCGCTGCAACTGCTGTGGACGTGGACCAGCCCCAACATGGAGTTCGCCACCGTCTTCATCGGCGTGCTCGCCGTCGGCATCTTCGGCCTCGGCTTCTGGCCGGCGGTCGTGGCCATCGTCCTGGGCACCGCGCTCGGCTCGCTCACCCACGCCTTCCTGGGCCTGAGCGGACCGCGGTTCGGCGTGCCGCAGATGGTCGCCGGCCGCTCGGCGTTCGGCTTCTACGGCAACGCCCTGCCCGCCGGGCTCAACGCGCTGACCGCCGGGATCGGGTGGTTCGCCGTCAACAGCGTCTCGGCCGCCTACGCCCTCAACACGCTGCTGGGCTGGCCGCTGCTGCTGTGCCTGTTCATCGTGGTGGTGCTCCAGATCACCATCGCGTTCTTCGGCCACAACTTCATCCACACCGCGGAGCGTTACACCTTCCCGGTGCTCACCCTCGTCTTCCTGGCCGCCTCCGCCGTCGTGCTGACCCACTCGCACCCGGGCGCGGCCACCGGCGCGCACGCCGCCCCGGGCGCGTTCCTGCTGACCGCCGGGGCCGCCTTCGGCTACGCGGCCGGCTGGAACCCGTACGCCTCGGACTACACCCGCTACCTGCCGCGCGAGACCGCCCGCTGGCAGGTCGCGCTCTGGCCGGGCCTCGGTGTGTTCGTCTCCTGCGTGCTGCTGGAGATCGTCGGTGCGGCCTCGGCGACGCTCGTCGCGCCCAAGGACGCCAGCCTGACCGCCGCGTTCATCCACCCGCTGCCCGGCTGGCTGGGCGACCTGACGCTGCTCGCCATCGCCATCGGCGGCATCGCCGCCAACGCGCTGAACATCTACTCCGGGACGCTCTCGTTCGTCGCGATGGGCCTGCGGCTGCCCGCCTCGGTGCGCCGCGCGACCGTCGCCCTGGTCTTCGGCGCGATCGGCACGCTGGTCGCCTGGTCGGGCCTGAACGACTCGGGCGAACGGTACGAGAACTTCCTGCTGGTCATCACCTACTGGATCGGGCCGTGGCTGGGCGTGGTGTTCACCGACCGCTGGCTGCGCTCCCGGGAGACCGACGCGCGCGGCGCGGCGCTGCTGGAGGACACCGGCTACCGCAACTGGTCCGGACCGCTGGCCATGGCGGTCGCCACCGTGCTGGGCATCGTGCTGTTCTCCAACCAGACCGACTTCACCGGCCTGGTGGCCAAGCAGCTTCCGCAGATCGGGGACATCGCCTTCGCCGCCGGGTTCGTGATGGCCGCGGCGCTGACCGTGGCGCTGCGCAAGGTCCCCGGTCTCGGCCCGGCCGGCAGCCCGCCCCTGGCCGTCGCCACCGAGGCGGCCTGACCGTCACAGCTCGGCGCGGAGCAGGCGGTGCGCGCAGGCCGCCAGCAGCAGTTCGGTGTGCATCCCCGGATCGCCCACCGGCGTGCCGAGCAGCGACTCGATCCGCTCCAGCCGCTGGTACAGCGACTGCCGTCCGACGTGCAGCAGCGCGGCGGTACGGGTCGGGCTGCACCCGTTGCGCAGATGCACCTCCAGCGTGCGCACCAGATCGCTGGGGTGGGTCGCCTCCCACTCCAGCAGCGGGCCGAGCGACCGGCTGACCAGTCTGGCCAGCCGGTCGCGGCCCGCGGCGGTCAGCCCGGCCGGATCGTCACCGGCCAGCTGCCGTTCCAGCGCCAGGGCCCGCGCCGAGGTCACCAGCACCCCGCCGCCCGGGCCGCCGAACGGTTCCGGCAGCGGCACCGACAGCGCCAGCCGCAGAGTGCCGCGCGCCTCGGCCAGCGACTCCCCCCACCGCGTCCAGGCGGCACCGGCCGGCGCCGGATGCCCCAGGGCCGCGGTCAGCCCCTCGGCCGCCGACGCGTCCGCCGCCGCGGTGAGCGCCTCCTGTGCGGCGCGCACCGCGTCCCGTGCCCGCCCGGCCGGCACCGCAAGCAGCCCGGTCGCGGCACCCAGGCCCAGCGTGGCCCGCGCCCCGGGCCGCCGGCCCGCCGGATCCCCGCACGCCGCCCGCAGCACCGGCCCGCCCAGCTCCCCGGCCGCCCGGTCCAGTACGGCCACCCCCAGCGCCGGATCCTCGGCGTGCGCCGCCACACCCACCAGCCGGTGCGACGGCTCCGGCCGGAACCCCACCGCCCGGGCCCGCGCCACCACCTCCGCCTGGCCGAGCGCGGTGCCCTCCTCCAACTCGGCGAGCAGCGCGGCGCTGCGCCCCTCCCGGTCGGCGGGCGGCCGCGGCGCGCCCGCCGAGCCGTAGGAGTGCTCGACCAGCGCCTCGGTGACGATGGCGGTGTTGGCGGCCTCCGCGATCCGGATGAACGGGACGACCCGCCGCAGCACCACCAGCGGCAGGTCCCGGCGCCGGCTCTCGTCGACGAGCTCGTACGGCACCTCGGGCAGGGAGCGGCCCACCTCGACGGCGATGGCCGCCACCCCGCGGTCGGCGAGCTCGCGCACATAGTGGCGGCGCGCCCCGGCGTCCGCCCCGGCCAGCCCCAGGCCGGTGGTCAGCAGCAGTTCGCCGCCGGACAGCAGCGGGCCTATCTCGTAGATCTCGCTGGAGTGCACCCAGCGCACCGGCCGGTCCAGGCCGGTCTCGCCGGTGAGGACCTCGGGCGCGGCCTCGTCCAGGACGTCGAAGGCGAGGATCTCGCGGAGGGTCAGGGCCATGGCGACTCCCGGGTGGGTGCGGCGGGGCGGCGGACGGATCGGCCGGTACCGGATGACACGATGTCCGCCCGGCGGCCTGCGGGAGAGTACTTTCCGCACGTTGCACGGGTGTTTCCGGCCCCGCGACAGTGGTGCCATGACGGAAGCGGTACACAACGGCGGCACCCGGACGGATCCGGCGGCGATGCTCGCGACGGCGGTGGAGGAGGCGCGGCTCGGCCTGGCCGCCGGCGGCATCCCGATCGGCGCCGCCCTCTTCGGCCCGGACGGCCAGGTGCTCGGGCGCGGCCACAACCGCCGGGTGCAGGACGGCGATCCCTCGATGCACGCCGAGACGGCCGCCTTCCGGGCCGCGGGCCGGCTGCGCGGCTACGGGCGCACCACCATGGTCACCACCCTGTCGCCGTGCTGGTACTGCTCCGGTCTGGTACGGCAGTTCGGGATCGGCCATGTCGTCATCGGCGAGGCGCGCACCTTCCACGGCGGGCACGACTGGCTGGCCGAGCACGGGGTGCGGGTGACCGTCCTGGACGACGCCGAATGCGTCGCGATGATGCGTGACTTCACCGCCGCCCGCCCCGAGCTGTGGTACGAGGACATCGGCGAGTGACGCGGCCGCGCCGCTGCCGGTAGGCGACAGCAGCGGGCACCCGCCGCCCGGGGGGGGTACGGCGGCGGATGCCCGCTGGTTCTTGAGGGGCCCCTGCGGGCCCGTCACCTCATGGAGCCGGTCTCCATGAAGCGGGTGTGCCAGGACAGGGCCTCGGCGAGCAGGTGCGGGGTGTGCCGCCCGAACGAGCCCTCGAGCGCCCGCCGGTGGTAGTCCTCCAGCGCCGGGCGGAAGTCCGGGTGCGCGCAGGAGTCGATGATCTTCCGGGCCCGCTGCTTGGGGGACAGGCCGCGCAGGTCGGCCAGCCCCTGCTCGGTGACGATCACGTCCACGTCGTGCTCGGTGTGGTCCACGTGCGAGGCCATCGGCACGATCGCCGAGATGGCCCCGCCCTTGGCCGTCGAGGGGCTGAGGAAGAAGGAGATCATCCCGTTGCGGGCGAAGTCGCCCGAGCCGCCGATGCCGTTCTGGATGCGGCTGCCCATGATGTGCGTGGAGTTGACGTTGCCGTAGAGGTCGGCCTCGATCATGCCGTTCATCGCCAGGCAGCCCAGCCGGCGCACCACCTCGGGGTGGTTGCTGATCTCCTGCGGGCGCAGCACGATCTTCTCGCGGTACCGCGCGGCGTTCGCGTTGAACCGCTCGGCGGCCCGCGGGCTCAGCGAGAACGCCGTCGCCGACACCGCGACCAGCTTCCCGCTGTCCACCAGTTCCAGCATGCCGTCCTGGATGACCTCGGTGTAGGCCGTCAGGTTCTCGAACGGGCCGGCACCGAGCCCGGCGAGCACCGCGTTGGCGACGTTGCCCACCCCGGACTGGATCGGCAGCAGGTCCTTCGGCAGCCGGCCGGCCCGCACCTCGTGCGCCAGGAAGTCCAGCACATGCCCGGCGATCAGGCGGGACGTCTCGTCCGGCGGCGAGAACGCGCTGTTGCGGTCCGGCGCGTGGGTGGGGACGACCGCGATGACCTTCTCCGGCGGGCACAGCAGATACGGCACGCCGATCCGGTCGGCCGGCCGCACGATCGGGACGGGCACGCGGTGCGGGGGCAGCGCGGTGCCGTAGTAGACGTCGTGCATGCCCTCCAGGTCCGCGGACTGCCAGGAGTTGACCTCCAGGATCACCTTGTCGGCCCGGTCGATCCACGTCTTGTTGTTGCCCACCGACGACGACGGGACCAGCCGGCCGTCCTCGGTGATCCCGCTGACCTCGACGACCGCGATGTCCAGCGGGCCGAGGAAGTCCTGCCACACCATCTGCGCGACGTGCGACAGATGGATGTCCAGGTACTCCATGCGCCCGGCGTTGATCTCCCGGCGCATGGCCGGGTCCGACTGGTAGGGCAGCCGCAGTTCGATGCCCTCGGCCTCGGCGAGCGCCCCGTCGAGCTCGGGCGCCGTGGACGCGCCCGTCCACACGCTGACCTTCATGCCCTCGCCCGCCGCGTTCGCCGCGGCGATCCGGCGGGCCAGCGCCTGCGGCACGGCCTTGGGGTAGCCGGCGCCGGTGAAGCCGCTCATGCCGACCGTCGCCCCGGCCGGGATCAGCGCCGCGGCCTCCTCGGCGGTGGTGATCCGGCGGGCCAGGGCGGCGTTGCGCACCCGGGACCGACCGGCGGCCGCCCCGGCCGCGTCCGCGGCCGGGGCGTGGTGTTCCGCGTTCAGCACGAGCCGGTCTCCCCCAGCAGCGCGGGACGCAGCGCCTCCAGCACCGCGGGGTCCTCGATGGTGGCCGGGACCGCCACGGTCTGCCCGTCGGCGATGCCGCGCATGGCGCCGCGCAGGATCTTGCCGGAGCGGGTCTTGGGCAGCGCCGCGACGACCGTGACCTCCTTCAGCGAGGCGACCGCGCCGATCTTTCCGCGGACCTCGGCCACGATCTCGTCCCGCAGCTGCTCAGGCCCGGTGGCCGCGCCCGCCTTGAGGACCACGAAGGCCCGCGGCACATGGCCCTTGAGGGAGTCGCGCACCGCGATGACCGCGCACTCGGCGACATCGGGGTGGGCGGCGATGACCTCCTCCATCGCGCCGGTGGACAGCCGGTGCCCGGCGACGTTGATCACGTCGTCGGTGCGGCCCATGATGAACAGGTAGCCGTCCTCGTCGACGAAGCCGCCGTCACCGGTCAGGTAGTAGCCGGGGTAGCGGGACAGGTACGAGCTCTCGTAGCGCTCGTCGTCGCCCCACAGGGTCGGCAGCGTGCCGGGCGGCAGCGGCAGCCGCAGCACCACGGCGCCCTCCTGCCCGGCCGGGCACTCCTGGCCGTCCACGTCGAGGATGCGCAGGTCGTAGCCGGGCACCGGCACGGTCGGCGAGCCGGGCTTGATGGGCATCGGAGCGAGCCCGCGCAGGTTGGCGGCGATCGGCCAACCGGTCTCGGTCTGCCACCAGTTGTCGATCACCGGGACGCCGAGGGTCTCGGTGGCCCAGGTGTAGGTGCCCGGGTCCAGGCGCTCGCCCGCCATGAACAGCGTGCGGAAGCCGCTCATGTCGTAGCCGGCGAGCAGTTCCGCCTCCGGGTCCACCTTGCGGATGGCCCGCAGCGCGGTCGGCGCGGTGAACAGCGCCTTGACGTTGTGCTCGGAGATCACCCGCCAGAAGGCGCCGGCGTCCGGGGTGCCGATCGGCTTGCCCTCGTACAGCACCGTGGTGGCGCCCACCAGCAGCGGCGCGTACACGATGTAGGAGTGGCCGACGACCCAGCCCACGTCGGACGCGGCCCACCACACGTCGCCCGGCCCGATGTCGTAGACGTTGGCCATGGACCAGGCCAGCGCGACGGCGTGGCCGCCGTTGTCCCGCACCACACCCTTGGGGCGGCCGGTGGTGCCCGAGGTGTACAGGATGTAGAGCGGGTCGGTGGCCGCCACCGGGACGCAGTCCGCCGGCTCGGCGGCCGCCATCGCGGCCTCCCAGTCGACGTCCCGGTCGGTCATCTCGGCGGCGGCCTCGGGGCGCTGGAGGATCACACACGCGTCAGGGGCGTGCCCGGCCAGCTCCAGCGCCTCGTCCAGCAGCGGCTTGTACGCGATCACCCGGCTGCCCTCGATGCCGCAGGACGCGGAGACCACGACCTTCGGCCGGGCGTCGTCGATGCGCACGGCGAGCTCCTTGGGAGCGAAGCCGCCGAAGACCACGGAGTGGATGGCGCCCAGCCGGGCGCACGCCAGCATGGCGATGGCGGCCTGCGGGACCATCGGCAGGTAGATCACCACACGGTCGCCCTTTTCGACGCCGAGCGAACGCAGCACGCCGGCGAAGGCCGCGGTCTCCCGCTGGAGCTCGGCGTAGGAGTAGCGGGTGACGGTGCCGGTGACGGGGCTGTCGTAGATCAGCGCGGTGCGGTCGCCCTTGCCCGCCTCGACGTGCCGGTCCACTGCGTTGTGGCAGGTGTTGAGCCGGGCGTCGGGGAACCACCGGTAGAACGGCGGCCGGCCGGCGTCCAGCACCTTCACCGGGGCGCGGTCCCAGGTCACGGCCTTCGCGGCATCGGCCCAGAACCCGTCCGGATCGGCGATGCTGCGCTGGTACTGCTCGCGGTAGAGGTCCATGCTGCGCGTTGACTCCTTCGTGGTCTCACCCGCGCGGACAGCCCGCCTGTCCGCGTCCGTCAGTGCGCGACCACGCCGCCTCCGGGCCGTGGGCGACTCGTGGCCCGGGGATCGGCGTTATTGGGACGCCATGATGGGACCGCGCCGTCGTGCGCGCCACCTCCATATGGAGACCCGGCGGGGATCGCGTTTCGGCCGCGATGAGTGCGACAGTGTTCATATGAGCACAACCAAGGGGTTCCCCGGGATAGGCCCCGAGAATGCCGACCTGGTGGGACTGCTGGACCGCCGGGCCGCCCTGCGCGAGGCCGCGCGGCGCGCCCGGGCCGTCACCGGAGCCGACATCAGCCTCATCGGACAGGTCGAGCAGGACGGTGTCGCGGTGCTGCGCTCCTGGTCCGGCACGCAGCGTGAGGGGCTGCACAACCTGGTCGTCCCCACCGGACTCGGCCTGGGCGGCAAGGTCCTGGCCACCCGGCGCCCCTTCGCCGTCCGCCACTACGCGCGGTCGCGCAGCATCACCCACCACTTCGACGAGCCCATCGAGGCCGAGGGCATCAAGGCGATGCTCACCGTCCCGGTGCACCGCGACGGCCGCCTGATCGGCGTGATCTACGTGGCCCGGCGGGAGCGCGGCGACTTCGCCGACTCGGTGGTCACCGCGCTGTCCGGCATCGCGGACGCCACGGCCGCCGCGCTGACCGTCGCCGACCTCGCCGAGGCGCAGCGCGACGCGGAGACCCGGGCCGAGCGGCGGCGCATCGCCGTCGCGCTGCACGACTCGGTCGGCGCGATGCTCTTCGCGATCGGGGCCCAGGTGCGGGACCTGCTCACCGACGACGAGACCAGCCCGGCCCTCGCCGAGCGGCTCGGCGACGTCGAGCGGCGGCTCGCCGAGACCTCCCGGGAACTGCGCCGCTCGGTGGCCGCGCTCAGCGAGGCCCCCGCGGACTGCTCACTGCCGGCGACCGTGGCCGGGGACTGCCGCGCGTTCCAGGAGCGCACCGGCGTGGCCACCCGGGCCGTGACCCTCACCCCGCTGCCCGAGCTGGACGCCCAGCGCTGCCGCGCCGTCCTGTCGGCCGTCCGCGAGGCGCTGCTGAACGTGGAGAAGCACGCCCGGGCGTCCTCGGTGGTGGTCAGCCTCACGGCGTCCGAGGGCGCCCTGACCGCGGTCGTCGCCGACGACGGCAACGGCTGGATCCGCCGCCCGCCGCTGCCCGACGACCCCGCGGAACTGCCCGGCGGCGTCCCGCTGCCCGCGGGCGGCATCGGCCTGGCCGCGACCGAGGAGCGCCTGGGGCGGCTGGGCGGCACCCTCCAGGTGATCGAGAACGACGACGCCGGGCTGACCGTGCGCATCCGGATCCCCTGCCCGTGAGCGCCCCGGCGACGACGACACCGCAGCGGCGGCGGCCGGTGCGGGTGCTGGTGGCCGACGACCACCCCATCGTCCGCGACGGTGTGCGGCTCCTGGTCCGCCACGATCCGCGGATCGAGGTGGTCGGCAGCGCGCAGACCGGCGCGGAGGCCGTGCGGCGGACCCTGGAGCTGCGGCCCGACGTGGTCCTGCTGGACCTGCGGCTGCCGGACATGCTGGCGCCCGAGGTGCTGGAGATGCTGCACCGCGAGGCCCCCGGGGTGCGGGTGCTGCTGTTCACCGCCTACAGCGACCACGCGGCGATCCGCACCGCGCTGTCCCGCGGCGCGGACGGCTGCCTGCTCAAGGACGCGGCGACCCCGGACATCGCGGCCGCCATCCACGGGGTCGCGGCCGGGAACCGGGTGATCGACCCCCGGCTGTCCGCCTCCGACGACGACGCCGATCTCCGCGCCCACCTCCAGGAGGCGGGCATCACCCGCCGTGAGTACGACGTGCTGCGGCTGGTCGCGATGGGCCGGACCAACCCGGAGATCGCCGTCGAGCTGAACCTGGCGCGCAACACGGTCAAGACGTATCTGCAGGCCGCCATGCACAAGCTGGGGGCCCGCAACCGCGTCGAGGCCATCGCGAAGGCCAGCGAGGCCCGGCTGCTCTGACGCCGGCCCGGGCCGCCGGCGCCCGTTCGGCCGCGCCCCGGGTGCGGCCGGCCGCCCGTCCGGCAACGCTGGCGTCATGCCAGAGCAGCGTCGCATCCGGACCGGCACCGCCGCCCAGGACCGGCCCTCCCGCGGCTCCGCGGCGAGCGCGGAGGTCGGCCCGGCGGAGGCGGCCCGCAGCGCGTGCGAGGGGCTGAAGGGCCTGATCAGGCATCCCCCCGAGGGAGTCTGCGCGGTGCGGCGCACCGAGCACGGCTGGTGTGTCGCCGTCGACGTGCTGGAGGTGCCCCGCGTCCCGGACACCACCAGCCTGCTGGCGACCTACGAGGTGGAGCTGGACGGGGACGGCCGCCTCTCCGAGTACCGCAGGGTCCGCCGCTACCGCAGGGGCACGGCCGACGACTGACGCCCGGCCCGCCGCCCGGCCGGACCTTCACCCGAGAGGACCGCCACGCCATGACCACGAGCAGCACCACCTACGCCGGCAGTGAGGTCGTGTGTGTACCGCGCGCCGGGACGCTCTACGACACCCTGGAGCTCATCCTCGACCGCGGCATGGTCATCGACGTCTTCGTCCGGGTCTCGCTGGTCGGCATCGAGATCCTCAAGATAGACGCGCGTGTCGTGGTCGCCAGCGTGGACACGTATCTGAAGTTCGCCGAGGCCTGCAACCGGCTGGACCTGGAGGCGACCTCCCGCAGCACCACCGTCCCTGAGCTGTTCGGCGGCTCGGTGGCCCGGGGCGTGGGCAAGCGCAAGGTGCGGAAGGCGGTCGAGTCGGTCGGCGAGACGGTGCGCCGGGTCGTCGGCGGGACCGAGGAGCAGGACGAACCGGAAGAGGAGGAGCGGTCGGAGCAGCCGCGCCCGCGCCGCCGCGCCGCCGAGCCGGAGAAGCGCCGCCGCCCCGCGGAGGGTGACCGATGACCGCGTCCGCCGGGGCCGCCCGCTACCTCTACGGCATCGTGGCGGCCGGGCACCCGCTCCCGCCCGGGGCGCGCGGGGTCGGCACCCCGCCCGCCCCCGTGGAACTGCTGACCGCCGGGCCGGTGTCGGCCGTGGTCGGCGACGCCCCGGCCCGGCTGCGCGCGAGGCGGCGCGATCTGCTCGCCCACCAGGAGCTGCTGCTGGCGCTGGCGGACGACGGGCCGGTGCTGCCGATGCGGTTCGGGATGGTGGCCCCGGACGCGGCCGCGGTGCGCGCCCAGCTGGAGGCCGGCCGGGAACGGTACCCGGAGGCGCTGCGGCGGGTGGCCGGCCGGGTGGAGATGAACGTCAAGGCGGAGCCGGCCACCGACGCGCTGGCCGAGCTGGTCGCCGGGGACCCGCGCATCAGGCGGCTGCGCGAGGAGGCGCGGCGCCGGCCCGGCTATGAGGCGAACCTGCGGCTGGGCGAGGCGGTGTCCCACGCCCTGGCCTCCCGGGCGGCCGCCGCCGCCCGGGAGGCGGTGCGGGAACTGGAACCGCCGGCCGCCGCCGTCACGACCGGTCCGCAGGTGGCCTCCTGCGTGCTCAACGTGTCCTTCCTGGTCGCCCGCGAGGACGTGGCGGGCTTCCGGGCGGCCGCCGAGCGCCTGGCCGCCGCGTACCGCGACCGGGCCGTGCTGCGGGTGGCCGGGCCGCTGCCCTGCTACAGCTTCACCGAACCTGAGCCGGTCGGCGCCGCGCGGGCGGGGAGCTGACATGGGGCTGCTGTCCGCGC